>NZ_JACJOU010000031.1 GCF_014695725.1 Microcoleus sp. FACHB-672
CTTTCTCTCTACTGTTTTATTAACTTTTGAATGAAGCTTTTGGCTACACAAAATCGTTTCGCCAATTCCCGTTGCGATATTTCTTCATTCTCATACACTTGGATTATTTTTTCCCGCAAGTCCAGTGAGTAGGCTTTCATCTTTACACCCTCAACAGCTCCCCATTACTGTACCTCTGTTATTCGAGAAACGCTATATTTACACCTTTTCCCGCCCGGAACAGCTCGACTTGATTTTAGTGCCGCCGCAAGGTTTACCCATTCACAAAAGTGTGTCGGCTGCCAAAGGGGATATATTATTGCAGAAACTTAAAACTTTTCGAGAAGAAATCACTAATCCCCTGCTACGACGAAACCAGAACTATAAGCAATCGGCTATTCAACTTTATCAGTGGATTGTTGCTCCCTTAGAACACGATTTGCAAGCGCTGGAAATTGACACGCTTGTGTTTGCAATGGATGCGGGTTTACGCTCGTTGCCGTTGGCGGCTTTATATGATGGAGAGCAATTTTTGGTAGAGAAATATAATCTGGGATTGATTCCTTCGGTGAATTTAACCCATATGAATTATAGCAGCTTGAAAGAAGCACAAGTTTTGGCAATGGGAATCAGTGAATTTAAAGAATTCTCTGAACTGCCGGCAGTGCCGGTGGAAATCAAAACTGTGACTTCTCTGCGACAGGGCGAGATATTACTCAATCCCGACTTTACTTTTAACAATCTAAAATCACGCCGACAGGCAAAACTTTACCAGATATTGCATTTTGCAACTCACGCTGATTTTCAACCGGGTGAAGCAAAAAATTCCTACATTCAATTATGGGATAGCCAATTATCTTTTGATCAGTTGCGAGAATTGAAATGGAATGATCCGCTTGTTGAACTGTTAGTTTTAAGCGCCTGCCGCACAGCGCTGGGAGATGAACAGGTAGAGCTAGGATTTGCAGGTCTCGCTGTCCGAACCGGGGTTAAATCTGCGATAGCAAGTCTATGGTATGTCAGCGATGAAGGCACATTGGGGTTGATGAGTGAATTTTACAAACACCTCAATGAGTTTCCAACTAAAGCTGAAGCATTGCGGCGAGCGCAAATTGCCATGCTCAAAGGTGAGGTGCGGAGAGAACAGAACCGATTGTTGCTTAATTCTGGAGAAGAAATTGCCTTGCCTCCCCAACCAGGAAACTTTAAAGAGCCTATGTTTTCCCATCCGTTTTACTGGGCGGGATTCACTCTCGTAGGGAATCCCTGGTAAGAGAAAACACTGAATCTGTTAGTTAAAAATTTTCGGAGAAGGGGCGTACCCCTACTGACAGCAGAGCACGGTAGTTGTAAGATTGGCAAGATTAAGCGCCACTTCCAGGCGATTTGCCAAACTATTCCATCAGCACAGCATCAGCAAAGCCATGTCTAAAGCATTCTTCAACCTCTCTGACTTGCTCTCTGAGTTGAATGTGGATGGCAGTAAAGGCTTTGTGCTGAAGGGGAATGTGGGAGACAAAGCCGGCATTTCAGTCAGCAATGCCGGCGATATCAACGGTGATGGCATTGATGACGTGATTGTAGGAGCTTATCACGCTGACCCCAACGGCAACTTCGATGTCGGCAGCAGTTATGTGGTGTTTGGCAGCACAAACGGATTTGCAGCAACGCTGAACCTGTCAGACTTAGACGGCAGCAACGGCTTTGCGCTATACGGAGCTGCTGTAGAGGACTTTTCGGGCTACTCGGTCAGCAATGCCGGCGATATCAACGGCGATGGCATTGATGACTTAATTGTGGGAGCCAATAGAGCTGACCCTAATGGCAACTTCTATGCCGGCAGTAGTTATGTGGTATTTGGCAGCAGGAACGGATTTGCAGCGTCGCTGAACCTGTCAGACTTAGACGGCAGCAACGGCTTTGCCCTGCACGGAGCTGCTCAATCGGACCATTCGGGCATCTCGGTCAGCAATGCGGGGGATATCAACGGCGATGGCATTGCTGACTTGATTGTGGGTGCTAATCAAGCCGACATCAACGGTAACTACGATGTCGGCAGCAGTTATGTGGTGTTTGGCAGCAGAAACGGATTTGCAGCAACGCTGAACCTGTCAGACTTAGACGGCAGCAACGGCTTTGCGATATACGGCTCTGCTGCAGGGGACTATTCAGGCGAAAGTGTCAGCGCTGCGGGGGATATCAACGGCGACGGCATTGATGACTTAGTTGTGGGAGCCAAGAGAGCTGACTATAACGGCAACTTTGATGTCGGCAGCAGCTATGTGGTGTTTGGCAGCAGCAACGGATTTGCTGCAACGCTGAACCTGTCAGACTTAGACGGCAGCAACGGCTTTGCCCTGCACGGAGCTGATAACTATGACTTATTGGGCGAGAGTGTCAGTGCTGCGGGGGATATCAACGGCGATAGCATTGATGACTTAATTGTGGGGGCAACCGCCAACTCGAACCGCTCTGGCGGCAATTATGTAGTGTTTGGTAGCAGAAACAGATTTGCCCCGTCGCTGAACCTGTCAGACTTAGATGGTAGCAACGGCTTTGCATTATTCTCCGGAATTGGTGAATTTAATTATCCGGGCGAAAGTGTCAGCGCTGCGGGGGATATCAACGGCGATGGCATTGATGACGTAATTGTGGGTACAGGTGGAGCCAACCCCAACGGCCACTATGCTGCCGGCAGTAGTTATGTAGTGTTTGGCAGCAGAAACGGATTTGCCCCGTTGCTGAACCTGTCCGACTTAGATGGCAGCAACGGTTTTGCCCTTCACGGTGTGAAAGCCGGTGACGCTTCCGGTGGCAGTGTCAGTGCTGCGGGGGATATCAACGGCGATAGCATTGATGACTTGATTGTGGGTGCTACGGGTGCCGGCGACGGTACAGACAATAGCGCCGGCGGCAGTTATGTTATATTCGGCAACCAACGACCTACTCTCGACCTCAACGGGGTGGATGCCGGCATCGACTACACTACCAACTTCACTGCCGGTACTGCGGTTGCGATCGCTAACCTTGCCACCCTCACTGACAACAACCCTTCTCTGGTAGGGGCAAGTGTCACCCTTACTAACCCCCTCGACGGCATCGCCGAAACCCTTTCTGCCAATACTGCCGGTACTGGGATCACCGCAACCTATGACAGCGCCACCGGCATTCTCACCTTAGCCGGTAACGACACAATCGCTAATTACCAACAAGTTTTACGCTCCATAACCTACAACAACACCGCCGCTTTACGCAACACAACCCCGCGAACCATTCAATGTGTCGTCGATGACGGACAAGCGCACAGCAACACTAATATTGTCGCCACGACTACCCTCGCCGTCACCCCGGCTGCGGATCTTGCCCTCACGCAAACTGTGGATAAAGCCACCCCAGTTTCCGGTGAACTGATTACTTATATGTTGACGGTTTCTAATGCCGGCCCTAACACGCTCAACAGTCTCAGCCTGACTGATATTATCCCAGCCGGCCTACTCAACCCTAGCTATATCTCTAGTGCCGGTGTGTATGACTCTACAACCGGCGTTTGGACAGGATTGAATTTAGCTGCCGGAGAAAACCTGACTCTCAATGTTGTCGGGAGGGTAGATCCCAACACCGGCACTCTCACGAATACGGCTTCTGTTGCGCCTCCTGCCGGCTACGTCGATGGGAATGCCGGTAACAACACCGCCACGACTACCCTTAACGTCATTCCCACGCTCTCTATCAGCGACGTAACGCTCACCGAAGGAAATACCGACACTGTTAATGCCACCTTTACTGTCAACCTCTCCGCCGCCAGCAACCAAATTGTTACCGCCAACTGGACTACCGCCAACGGCACTGCCATTGCAGGAGAAGATTACACCGCCGCTTCTGGCAATGTAACTTTTGCACGCGGAGAAACGGAAAAAACGCTCACGGTTGCCGTCACCGACGACTTTGTCGTGGAAGCGAGTGAAACGTTTTTTGTTAACCTTTCCAACCCTAGCAACACTGCCATTGCCGATATTCAAGGCATTGCGACGATCACAGATAATGATGCTGCCGGCATCACGGTTTCTGCGATATCGGGCAATACATCTGAAGCCGGTGATGGTG
Organism: Microcoleus sp. FACHB-672; assembly: GCF_014695725.1. Classification (NCBI taxonomy): domain Bacteria; kingdom Bacillati; phylum Cyanobacteriota; class Cyanophyceae; order Oscillatoriales; family Microcoleaceae; genus Microcoleus; species Microcoleus sp. FACHB-672. Next base: position 4,084 of record NZ_JACJOU010000031.1, read on the forward strand.
CAACGTTTAGCGTTGTTCTCAATAGCCAACCCACTGCCGGTGTTACCTTCACTCTCACCAGTTTCGACGCCAGGGAAACCACTGTCTCCCCCACCACTCTCACTTTCACCTCTGAAAACTGGAACCTCCCCCAAATAGTAACAATAGCGGGAGTTGATGATGCTATTGCTGATGGAAATACCGTCTCTACAATTGTCACCGAGCCGGCAACCAGTGCTGATCCGAAATATAATGCGTTCAATCCTGAAGATATCTCTATCACCAACCTCGACAATGACAGCGCTCGTGTTTTAATTACAGAATCTGGAAGCAGCACCAATCTCACAGAAGGGGGAAGCTCTGATAGTTACACGGTCGTTTTAACGACTCAACCGACTACTATTGTTACCCTAAATTTATTTGCAGATTCTCAACTGAATATTTCTACAAATTCCCTAACGTTTACTCCTGAAAATTGGCAGGTTCCCCAAAGCATCAACCTTGAAGCGATAGACTATTTGGTGGAAGAAGGCAACCACACCGGCACCATCACTCACACTATCACCAGTGACGATCTCAACTACAGCAATTTAACGCTTCCTGATCTGGTTGCCACTATCACTGATAAGGACAGGCCGGCGATTTCTATTTTGCCAACCGGCAGCAGTCCGGATGTGACTGAAGGCGGCAATCTTAATAGTTATTCTGTAGTTTTAACAACTCCACCTAAAGCCGATGTTACGATTAATGTCGTTACAGATAATCAAACGACAGCGACGCCATCCTTAACCTTTACTCCTGACAATTGGAATGTGCCGCAAACCGTGAATGTTGCGGCAGTAGATGACGAACAACAAATAAAAGGAAGCCACACCAGTATCCTTCGCCACAATGTCAGTAGTAGCGATGTTGATTACAATGGCCTCACCATTTCAGATGTTACTGTAACTGTGACGGATAACGATTTTACCTCGCCTGCCGGCACTGCCGGGATTCGTATCATCCCGCCAGCAGGTAGTGTGGAGGTGCTTGAAGGGTTCGGCGAGGATGTCTATAAAGTCGTCTTAGAAAGCCGTCCTACTGCCGAGGTGACGCTGACTATTACTGCCGGCTCTCAAGTTAAACCTAACGTTCAAACCCTCACTTTTAACCCAGAAAATTGGAATATCGGGCAAACAGTGACGGTGGCTGCAGTTGAGGATGCTGTCGTAGAAAACTTTCACAACAGCATTCTTAAATACACTGCAAACAGTCTTGATAAAAATTATAATTTGTTGTCTCACAATCTTACTATTAATATTAGCGATAACGACAATCCTGGACTCGTTAAAAACCTCTTAGAAAGTGCAAAAGAAGCTGGGATGGAGAAGGACGATAACCTCACAGGGTCAACCAGAAAAGACGTACTATACGGACGCGCCGGCAACGATTTGCTCAAGGGCAATGAGGACGATGATATCATCTACGGCGGCAGTGGTAGTGACGGAATTGCCGGCACAGATGGAAATGATCGCCTGTTTGGTGGAGACGGTGTGGATATGATTGAGGGAGGTGCCGGTGACGATTTTGTCTATGCCGATTTAGGAAGTGATCGGGTGCGCGGTGGCAGCGGCAATGATTGGTTATCGGGGGAAGGGGGAAATGATTTTCTCAGTGGGGATGCCGGCGTGAATACGCTCACAGGTGGCCTAGGCAATGATGCGTTTGCTATCAGTTTAGAAGGTGGCGAGCCTACAATTGAGCGAGCAGATATTATCACTGATTTTATCAATGATCAAGATATAATTTTCTTAACCGGCCCTTTGACATTTCAACGGTTGCACATTTTTCAAGGCAGTGGCGATTATGCCTTTGATACTTTGGTTAAAGATATAGTGACCAATGAATATTTAGCAATTTTGCAAGGGGTAAGTGTCGGCAGTTTAAGTGCGGGTAATTTTGTTTGAGCTGAACGCTTGCCATCCTATTTAATATTTTTTCCCAACTTGCACTGCGAACATAGCCTCTCATCGCTACTTTTGCTACGTGAACGTGCATCTAATTCAGGTTGCCGGCAAACCCCTCAAAATCGGCAGATTTGTCCTCTCTCTCCATTGAAGAGGGCGCACACGCTATTGCGCCCCTACAACAGTCTCTCCCCCTCAATCCGCGCAGACAAACTTAATGGAGTGGCAGCTTAGCCGTTTAGTGGGCGACCTCTTCCGCGTGGAGTTCATGGGCGTGGAGTTCGCTTTCATCCCAGGGATGTGCTTCCATTTGAGAGCGTGGGCAGGACCAATTACTCGGCAGCAAAGAAGGCCATCCCTGGCGCAATGCTTCCGGACAAATGGTATGAATGGTTAGCTGACAGTCAATCATCTGCAAGCCGGATTTTTCTGCTTGTTTTAAGCCACTTTTTAAAATCGTGTCATTTTTGAATTCAATCGTTTTATTGCACTGAATGCACACCAAATGATGGTGGTGATGCGGATACGGCTGATTGAGTTCATAGTGTTTATGGCCTTCAGCAAGCTCCAGTTCCCGCAAAAGCCCCATCCGTGCCATCAACTTCAGCGTCCGGTAGATGGTGGACAGGCTAATTGCTTCCCCACGACGTTGCAGTAGATTGTAGAGATCCTCCGCACTCAGGTGGTTGCCCCTGGGAAGATTTTGAAAGACGTGCAAAATTGTCTCTCGCTGGGGCGTCAGACGCCAGCCCCTCGAATTGAGTTCGGATTTTAGTGAAGTTGCTGTGTAGAGAGCCATAACTATCTTCCCAAATAGGTCTCTTTATTGAAAATCATAGCGATTTTTACGTCTAATTTTCAAGAAAAGAGGCTAATTGATAATGCTTCGCATTACTTAGTTGGCTCAGCAACTTGTCATTGAGGGGGCCGGCGGGTGCTGTGTTGCTGGGTGATGGAAAGAGGCTGAAGTTTTAAGGGGACACAACTGGGGGCTGAGAAGCACTGCTGTGTGGAGATTCAGCAAAATGTCATGACGTACGCATATTGGCTTGTGTTCCATTCAGCTAGAGTTGATGCCACACAATGGAGTTCTTGGACTTGGTGAACCAGATCAGAGGGCTGCCGGCTGAGTTTAACAGGTGTTCAGCATTCAATTGAAACGGGTTGAACTCGAAACAGGGTTTTGCCCAGAGCATCTACAGAACCTAAATAACCCAAAATCATCAGTGTGGCTTCATCTGTCCATGTCACAGGAAAACACAGAGGTTGAAGCCTATTGATACTGACGCAAATATTTGTAATAATTGCTTGACTTATAGACAGTAATGCATTTCTTGTCTTTAATATAAAAATTGATCACTTAGGGAAACTAGCAATAAGTTCAGCGGATAGATTGTATTTAATTGCTAAATACTTGCAATAAATTGCCGAAAATGCCTAACTTTGTCAACAAAGCTTGCAGTGAAACCAAGCGGATAGGGGTGAAGAGGGTTTAGGTTAAAGGATGAGCCGGCTAAACGCTTCCTCAACTTTTCAGGGTGTCAACTTTTCGGTGAATGGTGCGTGAAATATTCTAAATACCCAATTGCGGCGACTTCAGAACAATTGACACAAGAAATTGTTTGCGATGAAGAGGGTACAAAATAATGTGTAACGAATTCGCAGACAACAGACTGCGGCAGCGTAATCTGGCTGACTGCGCTGTTTACACGTTTAGGATTAGTATATCTGTTTGGGCTGGCACTAAAATTACAGGGTAAGGTGCCGGCACCAACGCTTTAACCAAATCTTAAGGCAATTTAGCAACGCCACGAAAGCCGATTACTCATTATAAAGGTAGTTATGGAGCAATGGATTAAATTACTCATCGAATATGCGGTGCCTATTTTTAATACTTTAATGTATATGAGAAACGGACAACCGTTAAGCACTATCCATATTGAACTGGATGAGAAACACCGGCAAGCGCAGCTCATGCTGGAATATCTAGGAAATGATTCCCATACGGAAGACAAAAATGGGCAAATTTTTCAGAAAAATCTAGCGAAACTGGGGCTTGAATATAGTGGAGAAATTCAAGAATTTATCCAGAGTGTTAGCTGGGCAATTCAGCAAAACAGCCGGGAGTATCAGCAGTGGCGTTTCGCGCAAGAAAAAGCGTTTCAGCAGCAGCTAGCAACTTACAACCGCGAGACACAAATCCAACTGGCAAACGAAAGACGAGAGATTGCCCTCAGATTGCCTGAAGTTGAGAAAATTCTCGATAGCTGGCCTCTACGATTGCTGCCTTCGCAAATTCTCAAATCCCACACCGGCAGCGGCCCGATTCCGTTACGAATTATTGTCGCGCCTCCCAACTTAGAAAGACTAACGGCAACGTTTGAGGATCAATTGGGGCAAGGGCCGGTGATTCCCGATATTGAGCCAAATTTAGCCCAAGGACTGCGAGAATTTCTCAGCGAATATTATCCGCTACACAGCCAAATTAGACCGACAGAATTTTTAGGTGGTGCTTGGGACAGCCGGCGGTTTCAAGGTGAATCTAGCATCAAAGCAGTGTTTGGGATGCTTAAATCTGAACCAACTTTAATTCTGGAGTCAGATATTGAGGGAGATTCTTTAAATTTTCGCATGGCTTATTGGGGCTTATCGCAAGACAATTACTGTTATGAAACGATTGTTAAGCTTCCTTACCGGCATCTAATTTATGAGTCAGCAAAAACGCGTGCTTTGAAGTGGAAAGCAACGCACGATAAACTGCTGGCGATGGGAAAAACTTTTGCAGAGATCGAGCAATTGGGTGGAAATAATGCAATTAACTTAAAAATTCTAGAAGAGGAAGAACAATTAAAACAAGCGGGCATAGATGTGAGCGAACTATCGTTTGCTTATCAAATTAATAGAAAAGATTTTGAAGCGCTTAGTCAGCTATTAACCAGTTGTCACTGTTTAGTTGCCGGCTGGATGGCAGATGTTCACCATTTAGTTTATCATGACGTTTTCCCGCGATTGCCTGAACTGTTGCCCCATGTCTTTCAACAAGCCGCTAACCAACAACTGGTGAAACAGGTAATGCAATCTGCTGTTTCTAGCTATCAGGATGTCTTGAAAACGTTGGCGAACGAGCGCCCTTATTGGGTGCCAGAAATGGCGATGAAATTAGCGAAAAGTCTCACGCAATTGCCAGATAAATCTTGGGCGAAGGAGCAAGTGGAATATTCCTTAACGTCTTGGTTGGAACAGCGCCAGCTACCTCAGCCGGCAGGCGTGAAAGCCTTAGAGGCGATGAAGTCTGCTGTGGCGAAAGAAGATCGGGAGTATTTAGAGCAGCTGAAGGAATGTTTGCAGGCTTTGGGGGATGATCTGGCGGTTGCCCAAGTGGAGAGCCTGCTGAGCGGCATGGCAAGCTTAGGGGGGAAATTCAACCTGGAAAAACTTGTTCTGTCGCACAGCGTCAGCGGGGTTTCGGGCCGGCCCACCGGCGTCGCTATCAGTCCGGATGGTCAAGTGTTTAGCGGTGGGGTTGAGAAAAATGTAATTGGACTTTGGCATCTAAAAACCGGCCAGCAGACTTATCAGTTTACAAGTCATGCCGGCCAAGTGTTGGCCCTCAGCATCAGTCCAGACGGTAAAATTCTCGCCAGCAGTGATAAAACTGAGCAGAGAAGTCATATTTATATCTGGGATCTGCACTCCGGCAAATTGCTTCGCACTCTTTTCGGGCATAAAAAGTCAATTCACGCTCTCGCGCTTAGTCCGGATGGTCAAACTTTAGCCAGCGGCTCTCACAAAATCAAAATTTGGAACCTACAAACCGGGGAGCCGGTGCGAACTTTATTCGGCCATAAAGAATGGGTTTATTCTATAGCAATTAGTTCTGATGGCGAGACGCTGGTGAGTGCGAGCGCAGATAAAACGATTAAAATTTGGCACCCGAAAACTGAACAGTTGCGCCATACCCTTAGAGGTCATTCAGCGTCGGTTTATTCAGTGGTAATTGCACCAGATGGGGAGACGTTGGTGAGTGCCGGCGCAGATAAAACGATTAAGGTTTGGAATTTGCAAACCGGCAAGCTATTACGCACACTTAGCGGTCATTCGGGAGCGGTTTATTCGGTGGCGATTGCTCCTGATGGGGAGACGTTGGTGAGTGCCGGTGCGGATAAAACCATTAAAATTTGGAATTTACAAACCGGCCAAGAATGCCATACACTTAGCGGTCATTCGGGAGCGGTTTATTCGGTGGCGATTGCTCCTGATGGGGAAACACTGGTGAGTGCCGGTGCGGATAAAACCATTAAAATTTGGAGGACAATCGTTTAGTTAAAACGACTGAGTTGTAACAATTATTCTGACTGATGGATAGGAATTTCTAGCACAAATTGTGTTCCCTGTCCGGGTGATGAAATACATTTGAGCCGGCCTCCATGTTTTTCTTCGACAATTTCACGACTAATAGACAAACCCAAGCCGGTGCCTTTGCCAACAGGTTTGGTGGTAAACATTGGCTCAAATAGATGCTTTTGAGTTTCTTGATTGATGCCGGCAGCATTGTCTTTTACCCGAATATCGACATAGTTTCCTTCTAAAACTTCTGTGGAAATCCAAATCGTCGGGGTGTTCTTTGCAGTTCCTTCAATGACTGAAAGTTGGCCGTTAACTACTGCTTCTTCCAAGGCATCAATCGCATTGGCGAGAAGATTCATAAACACTTGATTGAGCTGGCCGGGGTAGCAGTTCACTGCCGGCAAGTTGCCATATTCTTTAATGACTTCAATCGCTGGGTGATTGCTGCTGGCTTTAAGCCGGTGTTGCAAAATTAACAGGGTACTGTCTAACCCTTCGTGAATATTTACCGGCACCTTAGATGAGGTATCCGTTCGGTAAAAGTTTCGTAAGGACACACTTAAACAACGGATACGCTCAGTCCCAAACTTCATTGAATTGAGGATTTGAGGAATGTCTTCTACTATATACTCTAACTCAATACTCTCTGCGTGTTCTTCAATTTTTGGCAATGAATTTGGGTAATGCTGCTGATAGAGTTGCAAGTGATTAATTAAGTCTGTACTCGCAGTTACCATGTGTGAGAGATTGCCAGAAATCGAGCTAACAGGGTTATTGATTTCATGAGCCACACCGGCTAACAACTGACCGAGTGTTGCAAGTTTCTCACTTTGAATGAGCTGGATTTGTGTTTTTTGAAGGTTTTGCAACGCATTTTTCAGTTCAAGCGTCCGTTCGTCTACCCGTTGTTCTAACTGCTGTGTCAGTTCAATTAGGGCAACTTCTGCTGCCGCACGCGCTTCTACTTCCCGAATGAGTTGTGCGTTTTGCGCGGCTAGTGTTTTGGTCATGTTTCGCAGTTTCAGGTGCAGCCTCACTCTGGCTAGCACTTCTTCCTGCTGAAGCGGCTTGGTGATGTAATCGACTGCCCCTAGAGAAAGCCCTTTGACCTTATCTACTGTATCTGAAAGAGCCGTCATAAAAATTACGGGGATGTCTTTAGTTGATGGAGAAGATTGCAGCCGGCGGCAGGTTTCAAATCCATCAATTCCCGGCATCATCACATCTAACAAGATGATATCGGGCGGATCATATTCTACTTTCCGAAGTGCGCTTTCGCCATCTCGCGCCACCCAGACTTCAAAGCCGGCTTCATCTAGAAAATCGGAAAGTACGCCTAAATTTGCTGGATTATCATCAACGATCAGTACAATTCCGGTTTCTTGGCTGGATTCATTGCTCATATCAGCTATAGAGGCAAAATTGCTAAGAATCATAGAACTATCTCTTTCATTTTTTGCCAGCTTTTGAAAGCAAAATTTTTAAGCGTGTGAGTTTATCTACTTTTTTACGTTAACCCTTACTTTAATTTAATCAGAGATTATTTGCAAGGAGAGGAAAGTTCCCAATTAGTTAGACACTTGTATCTTTTCATCTCTGTACTGACTGAGAAATTCACTTAGCTCTTGCTCCTGAAAATTTTTCGCATATAGGCGTACCTGAGCCAGAAAGGGGAGAAATTTTTCATCCGACTGTTCTAGCAAAGCGGCCTCCTTGAGAACCCCTTTCATATTACCTCGCACTGCTAGCTGAAACAAAGTTTCTATTTGCTCAGGTGAGGGGGAAATCAATTTAGTTTTTGTCAATACTTCTTTACAATTCGCATCAACCACCTGAGCGGGAACCCTTAATTCTTTATAAAACAATTCCTGTCCTAAATGGCGCTGTAACTTTTCTAACAAATCCTTTGCCTGTACCGGCTTTGCCAGAAAATCATTAGCGCCGGCTTCTAAACTTTGATGCTGGTCAGTTTTCAAGACGCTGGCAGATGAAACAATAATCACCGCATCCTTCAGATGTGAAACTCGGCGAATTTGCTGGGTTAATTCCAATCCATCCATCCCCGGCATCGCTAAATCGGTGATAATTACATCAGGCTGAAACTGAGCCGCTTTGTCTAACCCTTCTTGACCGTTACCGGCTTCTGCGATTTCAAACCCAATGGGTTCTAGCAAATTGGTAATAACCGAGCGATTTTTCCATTGATCATCTACGATGAGAATTTTTCGCTTGCTGCCGGTGATGCCGGTAATTTCTGCTTCAGGGACTGAGCAAACATTGGGTGTAAAGTTGTTGGAGGAAGTTATTTCTTGCTGTTGCGCCGGCTGTTTTTGGAAGGTCTCATAAATCCATTCAATTTGTAAATACTTTTGTAATTTCTGAAGTAACTGCTCCGCTTGAATTGGCTTGGGAATAAAATCATTGCCACCGGCTTCTAAACTTTTGTGCTGATCTTTAGCAAACACGCTTGCAGATGAAACAATCACAACCAAATCCTTAAGCTGTGGAGACACTCGCAGCCGGCGCATCATTTCAAACCCATCAAGTACCGGCATCACTAAGTCGGTAATGATCAAATCAGGCTGAAATTGCAGCGCTTTTTCTAATCCTTCCTCACCATTGCTTGCCTCTGCTACTTCAAACCCAATCGGTTCTAGCAAATTGACAATAACTGATCGATTTTCCCATTTATCATCCACTACCAGAATTTTTCGTTTTTTGCCGGCGAAGCTAATAATTTTTCCTTCTTCAGCTACTTTGGCTGTCTCTGTCCAGTTTGTAAGAGCCGGCAAATCTAAATCTATCCAAAAAACGCTTCCCTTCCCCAGCTCACTTTGGACTTGAATGCTACTGTCCATCATCTGAACAATCTTTTGGCTAATTGCTAAACCCAAGCCGGTGCCTTCTGCTTGCTTTTTGGTGTCCCCCACTTGTTCAAAAGGCAAAAATATATTTTCTAATTGCTCTGGACTCATGCCAAGGCCGGTGTCGGTAATTTGAAAACGAATTTTATAATTTGTTTTTTGTTTTTTATTATCTTCTAATAAATCAGGCGTTTTGTTTTCTGAATCGATAACTGAGGGGTAACGCTCAATAACACTAACTTGAAAATTCACTCCCCCTATATTTGTAAACTTGATAGCATTGCCCAGTAAGTTAATTAAAACTTGTCGTAACCGTTTTTCATCAGCGTGGATGGCAGTTGGCAGTGTGGTTGTAGGTTGATAAACAAAGGCAATCTCTTTTTGTTCAGCTCTGATCCGGCAAATTTCTTCCACTCCTTGTAAGAAGGACGGAAAATGGAAATCGCTGTTGTCCAGTTCCATTTTCCGCGCTTCAATTTTCGACAAGTCTAAAATGTCATTGATCAGGGTGAGTAAGTGTGAACCGCACTGATAAATAATATCTACGCCATCGCGTTGTTTGCCTGTTAAATTTTTACTGCGTTGGAGAATTTGAGCATAACCCAAAATGCCGTTGAGAGGCGTTCGCAATTCGTGGCTCATATTAGCCAAAAACTCACTTTTTGCTCGGTTTGCAGCATCCGCAGCTTCTTTTTTTAGTTCCAATGAGCCATAAGATTCCGTAAGCGTTACCGCCATTTGGTTGAAGGCATTCGCTAGCTGTTCAACCTCATCTTTTGTCTGAATATCTAAGCGATAATCTAAATTGCCGGTGCCAATTTGTGCTGCTCCTAGTTGAAGCTGTTGAATTGAACGAATAACCGGCAGTAATATCAATACTAGCTGAGCGATAAAAATTAAAAGAATAATTACAATAATAATTTGTCTTCGGGAGCGAGTTGTTTGCTTGAATTGGTCGAATTCTTCCTCTTCTAGAGCATCTTGTTCTAGAAGCTGATCAGCTAAGAAATCTAAATATAGGTTAATATCTTTTTCAAAAGAATTGATCGTTCTAAAGTCCTGCTGTGATTGAGTGAGGCCAAGCGGTTTTTCAGAAGGCGGTCTCTCGATAAGTCCGTTAGCTAAATCTAAGAGAAACTTGTGCCGGCGGCGAACCAGTTGCACTTCTGAAGCGGCCTGGGGCATTATATTTTCTAGTTTATCCAGTGCTTTTGTGAATTCAGACAAAGCTTGCTTGTATGCCCCCACGTTCGCAGCATCACGGCTCAAGAGAATCAGATCCTTGAGCGCCTTTACTTGGTCACTCAAAGATGCGTTGAGCTGAAGAATCGCATTTAAAGCTTGAGTGGTTCTTGCTCGGCTTGCTTGTGCGCTTTCTTCGGCTTGTCTAATGAAAATATCACCACCAATTAACAAAAAAGCAACCAGGCTGACTACAATTGCCGAAGAACCAATACACTTAGTTGTTATTTTCATCTTTCACTTAATTTCACTTCGTGTTAATGCGCTTTTGGAGCTTTCGGATAATGTCGTAGTCAGAATCCTCTACAGACGTGTATCCAGCACCCACAGCCCCGGTAGGATCTACAAGTCCATCTGGGGCGTCGATAAGTGCCTTTTTTAAAGTATTTTTTAATTCAGGTGAAAGCTTACTAGAAGCTACTATTGGCAAGCTAGGAATTGGGGTGGATTCCCAAATAATTTTGTACTTTTCAGGATCGAAGCTTCCTTCTTTTTGTTGTTCCGTGTATGACTGCCTATCCTCGGCAATCGCATCCACTTTCCCCTCTAGAAGCATCGCTTTTGCCTTGTCATGGCTACCCGCAAAAATGACTTCAGCAAACTCGCCTTCGGGATCAATACCATTGTCTAGGAAGTGAGCCATTGGTACAATATAGCCTGATGTTGATAATTTGTTCACAAAGGCAAATCGTTTGCCTTTCAAATCTGCAATAGTTTTAATTCCCTGAGCGCTGTTAGCAATAATTACGGCTGTGTACCAAGGTCGTCCTGTGTGTTTGTTAATAGGAGCGGCAAGTGGCTCAACATTGGGATCGCGAAGACGCGCCTCGATATATGTGCTTGCACCGAGGTAGGCGAGTTCAACTTTTCCCTCTACGAGTAAATCAACCGCTGTTTTGTAATTTGGCGCTATTTGAAATTTGAATGGCCGGTTAAGTTTTTGTGTGAGGTAGTCAGTCAAGGGCTTTAATTTCTCTTCCTGTTCTACGGAAACCTGCCAGGGAATGAGTGCCATATTGATGGTTGCCAGTTCATTCTCAGCCTGGATGGCTGTTTCCTGAACGCTGCTTTTTGAACGTTGGGTTTCGGCTAACTTGGATGTTGTGCATCCTGTGAGAAATAATAATGAGTAACTGACAAAATTACGTCGTTTCATTTATTTGTACAGCCTGTCTGTAATTGATGGTTTACACTTAATAAGGTTTTATGAAAAAGTCGTTAAAATTTATTAAGTTTTAGGTTGCATTTATAGAGTTTGAACAAGAGTTGGCCTGGTGCATCCCACATTTGCAAAAATATTAGGAGTGGGAGCATCTTGCTCCTTGAGATGACAGACAGCGGGCAAATTGACCAAAATGGGATGCACCTTGCGCTTGTAAAGTTTTGTTTCTCAAACGAACCTACGTTAGGGCTTTAGTTTAATTAGCTTGACTTGATGATCACAAAGGGCTACAGTTGATTAACTGCTAAAACTATTCAATTATAATAAATAACGCAGTCTCAATCAGCGGTAAATATACTTAGAATAATATCATTTACCCACCTCTTAATTCAAGCTTAAATAAAACTTAATACTATGACATAAGCTTAAATACTCTTTATGAAAAATAGAATTATTTAAACATCTACAACTTTTTCATCAATTCTTTTATCAGCATCGGCTTGAGAAAAAAAATTAGCAAAAAATGATTTAAAGTTATAGTAATGAGTCATTCGTAACAATTTAGCTTTAATCTAATAAGTTTTATCTGAGTAACTCTATCGAACCCTTGGCAAGTAAGATTGCCGAGAACAAAAGTTTAAACTACTCAGCGAGATTGCTTGGAAGTATCCCACTTTTGGAAAAAGATTAATTGTTTGTGGAGGTTTGTGGAGCCGGCGTCTTATCTGCTTGGTTTGCCGGCATAAGGGTGATAGCTCCTGTCGCCTATCCCACTGTCTTACAAGAAATCGATTTGCAAAATAGAGAAGCTACCGATTCCTTGTCAAGTTTTTCTATCTATAAAATATGAGAATTGATTTTAAAATTTCTCTACTTTTCAAAATGTTCACAGTGAGCCATTACTTGGGATTTTATCGTTTGTCATCTATTCCTGACAATCTTACCAAAGCGAGGCGCGACAAATGAATTAAAAGTTATTGCGACTTTTACCCCAGCATCTCTGCCGGCAAGGAGTTCAGGGCGTATAATGCGTGCCTAAGCAAGGAAAAATTTAGGCAATTGCATCGCAAGTAATCAGGGATTAGCACTGAGGTAAAACCCTATATTTTAAGTAACTCTAACAGATTTTCAGCAGATTCACTTAAAACATTTTGCTAAATTTCAGCGAAGGACCGCTCAGCTCGATCTCTCTTAATAACTCTTCAGTTTTGCCACTTGCGCTCAATAAATTCTCTATGTATAATCGAAGATCTGGTTTTAAAAGTCGCCAAAAAAGCTGTCAATCCTACCACAGCTAATCTTCAACCGAAGAGGCAGCTTTGAACGAGAGCGCGATTTAAAGGCAAGTAAAGAAAATTTTCTTAAATCCGTGTCTTAATCCAAAAATCGTGTTATGTTAACCTAGTATTAACCACAAGCTTAACCTGCTGTTTCCCTGAAATCCGTAGCCGGTGGCGTCGCACATAACAAGCGCCATGATTCGGATAGAGAGGGGGGGGTAAGCCGCCAGTCGAGGATGTCTCCTAGAACTTAGTACAGACAGACTTGCAACAACGGTAATTCCAGTATGGGGAGGCTGCTTTCATCTCTTAATCTCTAGCCTGGGGTAAGGGGGGGCAACTCTTAATGTCACACGTATCTGTGCTGGTGTCACACGCCACAAACACTTCAAAATATTTCGGTTACTTTTTGCGCCGCAGCATTGGGATAAGCGTTGTGCGTATGAAGCGTTGATGGGATAGGAGGCGCAAAAGCCCTCCCATAATGCAACGCTCGTGCTGAAAAGTTGTACAAACGCCAGAAATGGGCACGTTTGTATAGGGAACGAAATCGGAGACAATTGAATGACTGAATTAAATGTGCAATGCCCGCAAACGGGGCTACAAATTGTGCACGCAATTCCAGGGCGCTTGCGGCTTCGTGCTGTAGGTAGCGCATCGGAGTCGGCACTTGAAACGGTAGCGCAACGGCTGCGGCAACAAGAAGGAATATACAAAGTTAATATCAATCTGCAAACGGGGAGTTTACTCGCCACTTTTGACGAGAATCGGCTGCCGTTGCAACAATTGCTGGGGATGCTAAAGCAAAAAGGCGTTTCAGTGGCTCCTTCCCCATCGGAAGACTTGCCCCTGCCGGAACTCTGGGAGCCAGTCTCAGCCGCTCTTTCAGCCACACAACTGGATTCTGCGATCCCGTTAATCGTGGGGATGTTAATCACGCAACGCTTGGGAATCCAAGGTTTGCCGGCAATTCCTTTGTATCTGATCGCTGCCGGCACAACCCGTCAGGTGATTGATGAACAGGGGATCACAGGATTGATCCAGCAACCACTCATCGCTGAGTCTTCCACCCAAAATCCAACCTCAGAAATTCAACACCGGCTCGTTCATGCAGTTCCAGGACGGTTGCGCTTTCACGTTCCCCGGCTGGCGGATGATGCTGTTTACACTCGGCGGATCGAGCGCTTGATTGAATCGGCTGCCGGTGTCACCGGCGTGCGGGTGAATCAGACAACAGCATCACTGATTGTGAGCTACAAAGCCGGCTCGGTATCTCTTTTGCAAATGCAATCGCGTCTAGAAGCGCTGATTGAGCAAGCAAAGGTTGCGGGATTGCCGAAGATTCCCCAACCGGCAGAAGACAGCACCTCTGTCCCAGAGCCGGCATCGGAAATGGCGAATGCTGCTGTGCCTTATAACGGGCGAGTTCAGCACTCCCCCCAGCCGGCACCCGAACCGGCACTCGCAGTGTCAAACGGGCGAGTTCAAACATTACCGCCCCGCTCAATGGCAGTTAGTCCTGTCTCCGTGAAAATACTTAAAAAATTAGTATTAACGGATACATCAGCGACACGTAAAAAACCTAGTTTTTGGGATAGCTACAAGCCGCCGGCGCTCAAAGCCTCCCTTGCCTTCTTGGCTAATCTTTACTAAAAAAAAGATTACTCACTAGGAAATACGAGGCGCTTTCAAGTTTTAACCTTACGGAGGATTGAGGCTAGTAAGGTTAAAGCTAAATTAAAAAGCCTAAAGTATAAATTTTTACTCTTTATACGAAAGCTCTAAGATTCAGCGTCCAACCTTCACCCCCCAAACCGCACACCTTAGATGGAGTTGCATGAGATAGAGAAATGACACAAGCAATGGTAAAACTGGCACCGCAGGCAAACACAATATCCAGGGTGATATCTGCGGCTGAGAATGAGAAATCTGCTCTAGTGAACGGAAATAACCACGCAAAAATCGGCCATTCCGTAAAAACTAATGGCCATAAAAAATCTGAGCTACTTGGGGTAGCTTGCAGCGTGGTTCACGCGGTTCCGGGACGGTTGCGGTTTCGGGTGCCTCGGCTGATTAACGATCCCGAATACGCGCATCGTCTGGAAGTATTGGCTTCGTCTGCTGCCGGCGTCACCAGTGTCCGCATCAAGCCCTCAGCGGCTTCTGTTGCGATCTCATACAACCCGCAGGGGATTTCAGAAGCGAAGATGCGCTCTGCACTGGTCAACTTGATTCAGCAGGCTAGCACCGCGATTTTACCACAAGAATTATCAAAAACCTCGAAGCACGAACCAGAGAAAGCCGAGAGTAGCTCCTGGTCTGGACTGAAGCTGCCGGTGTTGGCAACCACCTTAGCGATATTGGGTGGCCCATTCGGCTTACCGATTCCCGCCGTGTTGGTGGGTAGCACGATCGCGATGACAAGTCTGCCGGTGGCGAAACGGGCTTGGGACAGCGTCCGCAACGACCGCAAACTGAATATTGACTTCCTCGATTTCTCAGCGATTGCGATCACTACGCTTCAGGGTCACTTCATGGCCCCGTCACTGATGTTGTGTCTGATTGAAGCGGGAGATGCGATTCGGGAACGCACCGCACGCTCATCTGAACGACAAACGCTGGATTTACTCGATTCCCTCGCTGATTTTGTCTGGGTTGAGCGCGATGGCGAAAAAGTGGAAGTTTCGATCCACGACGTGCAGCGCGGCGATACGGTAATCGTTTATCCCGGCGAACAAGTGCCGGTGGATGGACGGGTGCTGCGCGGCAAAGCCACGATTGACCAGCAAAAACTGACTGGCGAGTCGATGCCGGTGATTAAAGAACCGGGACAAGAAGTGTACGCGTCTACCCTGGTGCGCGAAGGACAAATTTACGTTGTCGCAGAACGAGTCGGAAGTGATACCCGTGCCGGCCAGAGCATTAAGTTAATGCAAGATGCGCCGGTGCACGATACCCGGATTGAAAACTACGCCGCCAAAATTGCAGATCGGGCAGTTTTGCCAACGATCCTGCTGGCCGGCATTGTGTTTGGCGCAACCCGCAACCTCGCACGCGCCGCCGCCGTTCTCACCCTCGACTTTGCTACCGGCATTCGCGTTTCGGTTCCCACAACCGTTCTCGCTGCACTCACCTCTGCAGCGCGGCGGGGCATCCTGATCCGCAGCGGACGCGCCTTGGAGCAATTCGCCAAAGTCGATACCTTTGTCTTCGACAAAACCGGCACCCTTACCCAAGGCGACATTGCTATCTGTGGCGTAAAAACCGTGAATGGCATGACTGCTGAGCGCGTGCTGGAACTCGCCGCCGCCGCCGAACAGCGCTTGACGCACCCCGTCGCCTCCGCTTTAGTCCGCTATGCCGAACAGCAAGGGGTTGCCCTGCTGCCGCGCGGTGAGTGGAGTTATGAAGTCGGTTTGGGTGTGCGGGCAGAAATTGACGGACAGACGGTTTTGGTGGGAAGCAAGCGCTACCTGCAGCAGGAAGGCATCTGCATGACTTGCCTGTATGAAGAACATCCAGACCTGCAAACCGGCTCACTGATTTATGTTGCCAGTGATGGCAAGTTACGCGGCGTCATTCAGTACACCGATCCCCTGCGTCCGGAAACCCTGGAAGTGATCGACGCACTCCAGAATCAAGCCGGTATGGAAATTCACTTGCTAACCGGCGATAACTGGAACCGCGCCAAGGCTGTGGCCGCTCAATTGGGCATTCCACATGAGTGCACTCATGCCGAAGCATTTCCC
Source organism: Microcoleus sp. FACHB-672 (assembly GCF_014695725.1). Classification (NCBI taxonomy): domain Bacteria; kingdom Bacillati; phylum Cyanobacteriota; class Cyanophyceae; order Oscillatoriales; family Microcoleaceae; genus Microcoleus; species Microcoleus sp. FACHB-672. Next base: position 20,653 of record NZ_JACJOU010000031.1, read on the forward strand.
GAAATGAAGGCAACAGTTGTGCGCCAGTTGCACGAAGCCGGTCAGACGGTGGCGTTCATCGGCGATGGCATCAATGATTCTGCCGCCTTGGCGTATGCGGATCTGTCCATCTCCTTTGGCGATGGTTCGGATGTCGCCCGCGAAACCGCTGATGTGGTGCTGATGACGAATGATTTGCGAGGACTTGTAGAAGCGATCGCAATTGCGCGTCAAGCAATGGGGCTAATTCATCAAAACACCGGCATTGTAGCGATCCCCAACCTGGCTGGCTTACTGTTAGCCGGTACTGTGGGACTCAACCCAATGGCGGCAACAGTGGTGAACAACGGTTCCAGTGTGATTGCCGGCGTCAACGGTTTGCGCCCCCTGCTGAACTCAAAAGTCGGCAGTTGACTACGGACTAGGTACTAGGGAAGAGAGGGAGAAGGGGAGAAATGCCCATACCTTTAGGTTGGCGTAGCCTTGCCCCATGCCCCATCCCCCATTCCCAAATTAAGTTTTTCTACTTTCAATGGAGGAAATGAATCATGTTATTTGGTTTAGACGATTTGTTTGAAGATTTTGGTCTTCCTGCACTTGTTGTCGGTGTCGGTGCGGCAATTTTAGCACCTGTGTTGATTCCGGTTGGTAAGCCCTTAGCAAAATCAGCCATAAAAGGCAGTATTGCCCTTTATGAAAAAAGCAAGGGTGTATTTGCAGAAGTTGGAGAAGCTTTTGAGGATCTCGTCGCTGAATCTAAAGCAGAACTTGCTGACGCCCAAAATCAACAAGATTTGAAATCAGCCGCAATTCCAACTCAAGCCCGTCCCGTAACTGAATGAGCCTAGAAATCGGGAGAAGGAAGCAACTTTTTTCTCTAGTTCTCTAATCCTGATTTCCTAAATTTCTACTTTCAAAGTTTGCAGTAAATAGGAGAACAAAGACATGGCCATCGGAGAATTTTTTGAAGAACCGGGCGTTTTATTAGAAGAAGCTGGCGCACCTGGTTTGGCTGTTGGTTTGGGTGCTGTATTGCTTGCACCTGTTTTGATTCCTTTTGTTGCCGGTATTGGCAAACCCATCGCCAAAGCAGCGATTAAAGGCGGCATTGCTTTCTTTGAAAAAACCAAAGGTGCATTCGCCGAAGTCGGCGAATCCGTTGAGGATCTCGTCGCTGAAGCTAGAGCAGAAATGGCTGAAAAACAAGCGCAAAATATCGTAAACGGGGAAACCCATTCTGAGCCGACAACCGATTATCCCGGCAGCTAGAAAACTGGTTAGGGGAATGAGAAGAATAACACTTCCTAATTCCCCTAACCCACTTTTTCCAAGTTTAAAAGTTAGAACTTTTAAATGTTTTCACCGTTCAAGTTATGTAGGAGAAACTTGTAAAAATATGAATATAGCTGTTGGAAATCATACTAAATCTTTACCGACGATGAATAGCTCGAATTTTAAACCCCTGAATCAACTGATCCACACTCGCGTTGTGAGTCAAACACCAGGCCGACTAAGGTTGAAAATATCTGAACCACACCGGAAGCAGGGCGAAATGGCAGAAATTGTCAATGCTTTAAACGCACATCCCAATGTTTCCGAAGTGCGGATGAATCTCCAAACTGGCAGCATTGTTGTTCATCACGACAATTATCACGATACCGTTGAAAATGTCTTCGCAACTTTGCGAGATGTGGGCATGATCTTTGGCGATATCGTTCTCGGAAAATCGGTAGCCGCAAACGGAGTCACGGATGCCGTTAGTGATTTGAATCAACGAGTGTCATCTTTAACACATGGTGTGGTGGATTTGCGGTTCTTGTTGCCTGTGGGATTTGGAACACTCGCCGTGCGGCAGTTGATGGCAAAAGGGTTGCAATTTGATATTATTCCTTGGTATGTATTGGCTTGGTATTCGTTTGATAGTTTTATCAAATTGCACTACACTGCTGATCCGCACAAGAAGAATAGCTATCAGCCAACCGGACGTTAATAAGCTGTTTTTGACAACCCAGTTAGTGGGTGTCAGCTATGCCAGTTTGTGTTTGCAAAGTGGTGTAAATCACCCTTGAAAAGGCAGGGTTGATTCATTCTCCTTTCGCTCTCAGGCAGGTGATGAAGTCCCTGTCTGTCAGACTTTTCGAGTTGTCCGTTAAAATATTGAATCCTGTAGAAGTACGGTGGCGGCGTGATTCTGCGGGATTCTGTGCCGGCTGGCGATGGAAATTTTAAGGCTGTCGCCACTTAACTTGTCTTTGTAGTTTACAGGGGGTTAAATCAAATGGTAAGTGCATTTGAAATTCAAAAAAATTTGCAAAATGTTCTGGCCGAATACCCGATAACTGTTAAGACATATTTAACCAAAGATGAATTAATTATTGTGTTAAATCGGTCAAGGCGCAAGCCAATAAATTATGAAAACGTTACTCAAATTGTTGAAACTCAGTTAATCGGGTGGCAGTTAGAGGGAATTAAAAAGCTTAAAATTTTTGGGAGAAGCACTCACCAAAATTATCCCGAATGGCAGCAAGTGATTGAAATTAATGCAAATCATTTGACCAAGAAATCTAATCGAAATCAAATCCACATACCGGATACGGCAAAACTGATTCCAAAGTTTTTCAAAACATTAACATCAAAAAAAGTTACGGCACAAGCCGGCAACCGATTGTACAGAATCAAGCTAGCGCTACTGGTGCCTGGTTTTGGTACATTTCTTTACGGGATTTGGTTAATCTGCAATGCAGAAATGGCAGGATTTATACTATTTCTAATCACTGCAGTCTTGGCTACTGGCTTAGCAGTCGTTGAAGCGTTGGATGTCCTTTGCCAGGAAATGAACCGCAGAGACTAGCGAGAAAGCAAGGGTTTGCAGCAAAAAAGGAAAAACCCTTAAAAAACACAGGTGTCACCAAGTTGGAATGGAGAATGGTCATGGCTGAGCAGACAGCGCAAACCGAACAAAGCAAAATCCAAGTGGTACACGCGATTCCGGGTCGTGTGCGGCTGCGCGTCACCGGCAAGGATATTGAACCGGCATTGGATATCCTAGCGCAACAGCTACGGCAGGAAGACGGTGTTTATGAAGTGGGCACAAATGAGGCAACCGGCAGTGCAGTGATTGCCTTTGATGCCAACCGCCTACCCTTGCCACACTTGTTAGAAGGACTTCAGCATTGGGGAGTAAATGTCACTATGACAAACATCGAAAGTGGTAACGCAGTTACTGCAAGCAACACGCAACAACAGACGGCGAACCAGAAAGATCCGTTTGCGGCGTGGAAGTCACCCGCTTACTGGAAAAAGCAGGGCCGGTCATTCCTCCCCATTATTGCAGGACTAATGGTGACACGAGGGTTCGGGCTGTTAGGCTGGAGAGCGCTGTTTGCCTATATTATTACGGCCAATACCACTCGCCAGATTATTGACCAACTGGACACGGAAACGCCTGTTATGGTGCCGGCAGCCACTCCTAAAACCGCCGCTACCATTCCCACTCCAAAATCGAATGGAAAATCAGCACCGGCATCCGTAGAAACGCCCTCGGTTGCGTCTGCCTCAGCGAGCACCTATAAAATGATCCACGCAATCCCCGGACGAGTGCGGTTTGGGGTGCCTCGCATCGCCGAAGATCCCCAATATGCGCGGCGTCTGGAAAAATTAATAGAATCCACAAAGGGCGTCACCGGCATTCGTGTGAACTCCCAGGCAGCGTCTATTGCGATTACTTATGATAATCGTGCCGTTACCGATGCCGAAATGCGTTTGCATCTTGCGGAACTGATTCAATCTGCCGACGAGGCAAAAGATGTAAGCTACGTCGCTACAGCGTCGGCACCCACCCTCACAGTCGTTCCGCCTATCCCGCAACCGGAACCCTCAACACCACCCCCACCGCCGGAACCTACTCTGACAAGCGAGATGCCTGTGTCACAACCGGCACCCCCAGCAACCGTCGAAACAGATGAGCCGGCAGACTCTCCACCTGATGATTTAGAAGGATCGAGTCACGACACGCAAGAGGCAACCGATGAGCCGGCACAGGTTGAACCTGTTGTTTTAGAAGCTGATCAAGAAATAGAACTGGCAACTGATGAGCCGGTTGAACCCGTGGCTTTAGAAGCTGATCAAGAAATAGAACCGGCAACCAATGAGCCGGCACAGGTTAAACCCGTTTCTAAAGGAGGTGGCAGTAAAGCAAAAAAGGCAAGCCAGAAGCCGGCAAAATTTGAATCGGCGTTAGAAGTTGTTAGTGAAGAATTTCACGCAGTTGCTGCACCCGATGAGCCGGCACTTCCGCCACCTGCCTTAGAAACTGCAATACCAATGTCCGAGGTTGTGGATGAGCCGGCACTTCCGCCACCTGCCTTAGAAACCAATCTTAAAGAGACAAGCAATTCAATGCCGGTGCCTGAAGCATCAATTAAAGAAAAAGCAAGCTTGTTTTATTGCCTCAAGCAAACCGCTCGATCCACATTCCAGTTCTTAAACAAGGGACAACCGCTATACAATGCCTTAGCTTTAGGCTGGAGAGAGGCCGGCATGATTCGCTTAAAAGCGATCGCTTCGCTTCAGATAGACAACTCACCTGAGTTGGATCTCCGAGTTGAGTAAGCTATCCTAAATTGGATTCTGTAGATTACAGGAGGAAAGGTTTTATGGCAATAAAGATCGGCGATCTGTTTGAAGATTTTGGCCCAGCCGGCATTGCAGCAGGCATCGGTGCGGTGATTTTGCTTCCAGTCGTAGCCGGTTTTGGCAAACCACTCGCCAAAGCAGCGATCAAAGGCGGCCTTGCCGTTTATGAAAAGAGTAAAGGTGCTCTTGCCGAAGCCGGTGAAGTTTTTGAGGATTTAGTCGCAGAGGCAAAAGCTGAACTCGCTGACGAACAGACAAATGGCCACATAGCCGTCGTTGAAACCCCTCACGATAGCATCTCTACGATGCATCAAGGGTGAGCGAACAATTCCCAGCTTTCAGGGAAACAGCATCATAGAAATTATTTAAGAAGCCGGTTTTTCCAGAAGAAAGCCGACTTCTTAATTTTATTGGTTTCATATTTTATACATAAAAGACCAATTAGTAACCCTTTGGTGCAGAAATAGCAAATATCTGATCGCAAAGCCGATGACTAAACAAAGTAGCTCTATACCAAAAAGTATATTTGAGCTACCAACAACTATAGAACAATCAAAAACGCAGCTAACGAAATACAAGAAATCTCCACAGCCATAGCAACTAGAGGCCGTAAGCTCGCTTGAACTTGCCGCATTGATCTGAAGCATTTTTCCTTTGCCCAATGATAGGAAATTTTATAAATTTTTATGAAGATAATGATATCAAAAGGGGGTGTTCTGTTGAGCCGCAGATAACTTTGACTTTTAAACGTGACCTTGATGCGTTTGACTCTAACACGATGTTATCCCTCAACTGAAATGGTTGTAAATGAACTAGAAATTACATATTGTTGTTGCAACAGCTTTGAGTTCCTTAGACCCAGGAAAATATGCCTGACTCTTTCAACGATACTAAAAATAGCCTTGATAAGGTATGGAATACCGTTTGGGACTTTTGGGAGCCTGATAACTCTTGGAACAACGATCAAGGTAAGTGTATTGAGATTCAAAACAAACTTGCTTGCTTTAATGAGGAGCATCCAAACGATCCAACTCATATTGATAGTGTAGTTAAAGCAGTTCAGAGAGGGGTAGCCCTTGTGCAAGCGGCTATTGAATGGCAGGAACCTTCTATCGGTAAGAATAAACCTCGTAAACTTAGTGAGAAGCTTCGTGGACATCAGTGGCGGCTTGTTATTACCTATAGTGGATTTGAAATAACTGTCAAAGCATTAATGAACCATCAGCAAAGAGGTATTGATATTAAAGTAATCGAGAAGTTCTTACGGAAGTGCGATATTCCTGAGTATAAACATCTGAGTGAACCTCGTAAAACGTCAAGCATTAAAAAATGGCTTAGTAAAGAGGATGGCAAGCTTGCAGAATTTTTAGGTATTAGCAACGGTGATCGCAGAATTATCGAAAAATGGATAGTAGAATCTCAGCCTATTAATTCCTGGGATGAAGCTATAAAGTTGGCTAAAGCCATCAGAAATGCTTCTGCTCACGGCTTTCTGACTGCCACCAAGGTAGAGGAGTGGAAACTAAAACCAGCCTTATGCAAACTGACCCATGATCTTGCTTCAATTGTCGCGTACGGGTTACAAAAATTAACTTAAACATGAAAAATGCTATTGACAATCAAAACGTAAATGTTCATACTTAAAGATGAAAGCTTCCGGCAGGCGTAAACGGCAAAATTATAGTCTAGCCGGAAGAATTCAATTTTTTTACCAGATTTTATAAGAGCAACCCAAGTTTATCGCTAAACTACTTTTGTGTTTAGTTGACCACGATAAGCTGGCTGAGCATCGATTACTCATCGACAACATTAGATTTCTGTCTCACAGATATCGTTGTGGCTATTGTCCCCACAGATACGGAAGCATAGGGGAGAACGAGCGGAGCTTTAGAAGTCCAGGTGCTGCAACTTGTTCGACTGCTGTTGGTAAAACTTCTAACTCAGCGGATCTCGCTTAGCATAAGGTATGAATGAGAAGGGTATTAAAGAATTATAGGCGTATTAAAAGCTGCTCAATGGAATGATTGATTCGACAATAAGAAGCACGAAACTTTTCAACTTCGTCAGCAGGCATTTCGGAAGATATCAGGGATACATCCCAAACTTGCCAAAATATTGCCAGTAGGAGTATCTTGCTCCCTGACATAGCGGCAAGCAGGCAAGATGGCGGCATGACAAATTTACAAAAATGAGATGCTTCCTACCTAACTCCAATCATCTAATGGCATTTCTCCAGTAATTAAAAGTCTCACTTCCAATTCTTTTGCTCTCTTCTTCGTAAATTTTTTCTAAACAGTCAAAAAGAGCTTTCGCGTAGTTATCCAATCCCAGAAGTTTTAAACAAGTTAAAATTCGGGTTAAGCGAAGGTAGTTGTGATTCCCCGGATTAATCCATTCTTGTTTTCTTTCGCCGTAATTATGAGACTGCGTGATTTCTATATTCTTGCTTTCAGACTCAAGGCATTGTAAACCGTAGAAACCGAGCATAACTTTCAGCGATTTCAATAAATGAGTTTTCAAAATTGAATTAGTTCTGAATTCTTGAATAATTTCATCATTGAGTATCGGCGCTTTTCGGTTATACCGGCTTCTTTCTTGCAGCGGGAAAAGCCATTGAATATAATCATGTTTATTTTCAAGCTTTTGGTAATTCCATGACCAAATTTCTTGAATCGTTCGCCCTTCCGAGTCGGGTTGTTGCCCAAGATAAAACCCTACGAGAACTTCGGCAATCACCCGAATTGGTAACTCGACTTTATCCCCATCAAGGGTAATTTCCAGATTGTGATTGCCCGGTTGTAGGAAGGCGATCTCAATTTGCCAAGTTCCTGCGGATGTGATAACCGGCCCTGTGAGCTTAACTTGGCGATCAATGGTTAAAAAGACAGTCTTACCGGCATCACTGGCATCGGCAGTTCCAGAAACAGAAAAACTTTTTTGAGCAAGAATTGGTTCAGCCGGCGCTTCCAAGATTTTCAGCATTTTTTGAATTAGCTAGGTAAAAAGAATTGAGACGTTATTATTTAACGTTTATTCCGACAATGACAGTGGATTAAATCGCGTATTGTAATCGTAGGTATCTACCCGCTCTTGCTGCTTGAGAAAATTCACCACCCAGTAAGTTAAAGGCGTTGCAGCAGCTTCATAAAGCGATTTAGCAAGCCACTGGGTAACAATAGCTGAAACTAGCCCCAAAGGCGGAATCGTGCCGGCAAAAGCCAGCGTGACAAATACCAGCGAGTCTAACGCCTGCCCCACCAGCGTTGAGCCAATGGTTCGCGCCCACAAAAACCGCCCTCTGGTTGCTATTTTCATTTTGGCTAAGACAAAAGAATTGGCAAACTCACCAACTAAATAAGCCAAGAACGAGGCTAGCAGTAGTCGAGGCGTGTAACCTAGAATACGTGCATAGGCATCTTGTCCATCCCAAAACGATGCCGGTGGCAACAACAAAGTGATCCAAATCGTGCCGGTGGCGATCAGGTTGCATAAAAAGCCCAACCAAATCACCCGTCGCGCTTGCCGGTAGCCGTAAACTTCAGTTAAAACATCCCCGCAAATGTAGCTAATTGGGAAAATTACAATCCCTGCCGTTAGGACAAATCCAAACACATTAATCAGCTTAACAGCGATGATGTTGGAGGTAATTAAACAAGTTACAAAAACAGTAACAATTAATAAAAACCAAGGAGAATATTTAGCCCCAGATGGGGAAGTTTGCGGCAACTCACTGGGTTGTAAACCGGATGATGACATTTTGGTTAAAGTAAGGTTTCAATTTTATAAAGTTCGTCCGGTTAGCTGAGCGACAATTTCTACTAACTTAACCGGCTCAATCGGCTTAGCTAAGTGAATTTGGAAGCCGGCTGAAAGCGCTTGTTCCCGATCTTGTTCGCGGGCGTAGGCGGTGAGTGCCACAGCCGGCACCGATGCAATTTCCTCACCCTTCAAAGCGCGTTCTTCTTCAAGCGCCCTCACTTTTTGAATCAGCGCATAACCGTCCTGTCTCGGCATTGCAATATCACTGATCAGGATATCAGGCCACAACCGCTCAATCTCAACCAGCGCCTCACCGGCACTGGTAACTGCACTCACCTGAGCACCATACTGTTCCAACGCCGCCGTCAAAACCTCAAGGGCATCGGCTTCATCATCAACAACCAGTGCTCGCAAACCCTCTAGAGGCAGAGGCGCTTCAGAAGCAGGGGAAGCAGAGGAAGCAGTGAGTGGAACTTGGCACTCACTCTCGCCTTCACTGCCCCAATAGCCGGTTTTGCCAACTTCTGCTGCATCATAATTACCTATCAGTGGCAACTGCACCGTAAATGTTGCCCCCTGCCCCTCGCCGGCACTGTCTACGCTAACGGTTCCGCCATGCAGTTCCACCAAATTACGCACAATTGCTAAACCCAAACCCAAACCCCCGTGAAGCCGAATACTGGTGCTGTCTGCCTGTCTGAAGCGTTCAAAAACAAAAGGCAGAAACGCTGGGGGAATGCCCTTGCCGGTGTCACTGACTTGAATCTGGACGTAGGGGCGACCTGTTCGGGAGTCCACAACGCATTCAAGCGTCACCCTAACACGTCCGCCTTTGGGGGTAAACTTGATCGCATTAGACAGCAGATTCCAAATAACTTGCTGTAGCCGGTCTGGATCGCCAAAGAAAATCTCAACTGTAGGATCGACGACTGAGGAAAGTTCAATTCCTTTAGCCTCAGCCGCTAGCAGCACTGCGTCGTTGGCGGCTGCGATTACGGCAGTGAGATTCACCGGCTCAACATTCAGCTGAAGTTGACCGCGAATTATTCGCGACACATCCAGCAAATCCTCAATCAACTGGGTTTGCGCCCGTGCATTGCGCTCAATCGCCTCAAAAGCGCGAGCACTGGTTGCTGCGTCCAACTGGCCGCCTCGCAGCAGCCGTGCCCAGCCAAAAATCGCGCTTAGGGGTGTCCGCAACTCGTGGGAAAGTGTGGCTAGAAACTCATCTTTCATCCGGTTCGCTTCCTCTGCCTCGCGGTAAAGCCTTGCATTATCCACCGCAAAGGCAGCACGACGGCCCAACTCTTCAGCCAGCGTCAAGTCAGCCATACCGTATTGCCGGCCTGATTCTGCGGAAACAAAGCAGATCGCACCTAGGGTTCGCCCACGGGCCGTTAAGGGGACGCACATCGCAGATTTGATGTTCAATGGCGTGACTAAAACCCGGTCGCCCGCCTTGCCAATTTCTGGTTGACGCGCCCAGTCTGTCGCCTCCGCCCAAATCCGCGCCTTGCCGGTGCTTAATACTTGGGCAACACCGAGGGTTGCTTGCAACTCGCTGGCATAGTCTTGAAGCAACTGCTCCTTCTCTGGGTTCTGATGCACCACCGCCATGCGCCGCATCGACTGGTTTTCATCCAACAGATCGACGGTACACCAGTCGGCGAGATGAAGTAGCGCCAGACGGGCGACATTGGCGAGGCTGATTTCACAATCTAGAGAAGCAGCAAGAAGGGCACTGGCGTCAGACAAAAACGCGAGTCTTCTTTGGATTAGCACTGTCTCTGTGACTTCTTGAGCCAAAATCAGGACAGACTCGACTTGGCCCTCAAGCCCAAACAGGGGGACGTGATCGATGTTCCAGTAGGTTTGCCCGCCTTGGGAACCGGCACAAATTTGGTAATTACGGACGATCACGCTCTTGCCGGTGCGGTAAACGTCTTCGATGAACACCCCGGCGCTTCTGGCGGCAGACGCCGGGAAAACTTCAGCCACAGTCTGACCCACGACTGAGCGATCTAGCACGCGGGGAATGGCGTTATAGGTTGGGTTAGCCAAAATGTAACGATGGTCAGCACCTTGGACTGCCGCAATGCCAATGGGGGCGTTTTCTACCAAGGTTTCCAAAAATTCGCGCTGCCGGCGCTGTTCGCTCAGCAGCTTGGAGCGTTCTGCCTCTACTTGTTTTTGGGCGGTGATGTCTCGCACCGTCAAAATTGCCAAAATGCTCTCACCGGCATAATTCCGCACCTGTGTGCCTGCGTAGGAGCCGATCCAGACGCTGCCGGTGTCTCTGCGCTGCACTTGCACTTCTAGTTTGGAAAAAGTTTCTCCTCCTACAACTCGCGCTAAGGGCCACTCTTCCATTACCAGTGCTTTCCCATTCAGGTCAAACACATCAAAGATTGGGTACAACTCGTACAGGTGTCGCTGACACTCTTCTAAGTTCTCGAAGCCATGCAGGCGCAAGGCGGCGGGATTCATTTCTAAAACTTTCCCGTTGAGATCGGCGATGACTAACCCCTCTGTCATGCCGGCGAGGATGGCTTGGAGTTGAGCGAGGCTGGCTTCAGTTTGTGTGGCGAGTTCTTCCAGTTGTTTGCGGGCTGATACCTGCTCGGTAATTTCTATGGCCAATACCATCAGATCGGGAGTCTCTTGCCCTAGCGACAACAGGGGCAGCAGCGACCAGCGCCAATAGGTGATACCCCGCGCAAAGCCCTCCATTTCGTATTCTGGGTCGATGTGGGCTTCCCTTGTGGCAGCTGTGCGGCGGAAAATATCGGCCAAGCCATTTTCTTCGGCAGCGGGGAGGTAATCTTGCAGGCGGACGCCGGTGATATCTGTGTTGCAAAAAGGTTCTTCTAAAAATTGCCCGTAAGTCTGGTTAGCCCATTTGATTCGTAAATCCCTGCCATCAAGTACGGCGATGCCGGCAGGTACGTTATCGACGACCATTTGAAACAGTCGGCGCTGTTCATCAATTTCTTGTAGCAGTTGTTCCCGTTCTTCTGCCACCTGCCGGCGTTCGTTGATTTCCATTGCTGCGCCGGTGATTCCAACGAGCTTGCCATGATAATCGCGCAGGGGTTCAACGATTAAGTCATAGTAAAAAGCCTGTCCGTCGAGTAGAGATACACGGACTTCTTCTCGCAACCCGATGCCGGTTTCAAGGACTTTGCGCTTAATTTCGTGGAGGCGTTGGGCGTCGGGTGGTGCAAACAAATCGATATCCGTCTGTCCCAAAAATTCCCCGACAGAGTACCCCGTCTGCGGGTTTTGAATCCAGGTGTAGCGCAAGTTTTGGTCTTGATTGAAGACGGCAATGGGTGAGTGTTGGATGGCGAGGCGGAATCGCTGTTCACTGAATTTGAGGGCGTCTTGTGCTTGTACGCGTGAGGTCACATCCTCGATAGCTCCCTCATAGTAGAGGAGTTGATCTTGAGGATCTTTAACGGCTCGGACACTGTTTTTTATCCAAATCGCTGTGCCATCATACCGGCGCACTTGGGCTTCAAAATCCCGAACGATGCCCTCACGTTCCATCAAAACTTGCCAGCGCCCAAGGGTTTTGGAGTTGATCAGGAAATTGCCGGCATTGACGGCTAGCAGGGTTTCCCGGCTGGGATAGCCTAGCATTTGCACCAGTGCTGGGTTGGCATCGAGGATTTGCCCACAGGGGGCAGTGCGGTACAATCCCACCGGCACGCGCTCAAATAAGCTGCGATACACGCTTTCGGTTTCTTGTTGCGCCCGCTGCTGTTTTGAATCTTCTAACGCCGAGCGCACTGCGATTGTTAACCGGCTGTAGGAATTAGGCGATTTTGTAATATAATCATCCGCCCCGGCTTTGATGAACTCTACCGCAAGTTCTTCACTCCCGCTGCCGGTGAATACGATAATCGGACAGTTGGGGAAGCGATTTTTTACGGTTTTGAGAATTTGCCGGCCCTCGATCTCGCGCAGCCTACCCTCGGTAATTACCAAGTCAAAGTCAAATTCTTCCAGCACTTGGTAAAAGTCTTCGGCATTGCTAAGTTGTTTGACCTGAAGGTTCGCAAATTCCTTTTCCAGCAGGCATAGTGCTAAAACACCGTCATTTGGGTTCTCGTCAATCAGCAACAAGCGCGGAGATAAATTCATTTAGGTGCCATTGAGCAATCGCGGCCCAAGGTCTTTTTTTTGCCTTACCTACTATATATTAAGCGCTCGCGCTAGATTTACCAAGGTTTCATAATTTAAGATTTAAGCATTCTCAAATATTGTAGTTGATATGTCATTTATATTTTTGTGAAGGTCAGGAACCCTATAGCTCAGTTATTGGAGCAAGTTAAAATTCGATGCCACCAGGCTCAACAGTTTCATGAGCTAATAATTGCCGGCTAGATTAGAGAATGGAATTTACCTTTTTGTTGACACTTCTTCTACCGCTTGTTTGATTTTCTTTTTCTAATATCAAATTTTTGGTAGAAGAAGTGTAATTTTTAATTCTTTTTAAATCGAGTAGGAGAACGGAAAAGATTTCGCCTCCTTGGGTTTGACATAAACTCGCTGTTGCGGTTTTAGCTGTAGTTCGTCAAATTGTTCGCGGGTGAGATGGGCGATGACGACTTGGCCGTCCTCTAGGGCTAATTCTGCCTGAATTTCCCAGCCTAAATGAGTCAGGCGGTTAATTCTCGCCGGCGCGGTGTCGCCGTTAGGTGCGGTATGCACCAATACGTCGTGGGGACGCAGGAATATATTGGGTTGAGGCGATTCAATCCCACTGTTTTGAAACAGTCTGGAAGAGCTTGACAGAACATTCACCGGCCCGATAAAGCTCATGACAAAGGCAGTGGCTGGGTTATCATAAATTTCTGCCGGCGTGCCGACTTGCTCAATCCGACCTTTATTGGTCACAACAATTTCATCGGCCACCTCCATTGCTTCTTCTTGGTCGTGGGTGACAAAAACAGTTGTAACGTGAACTTCATCGTGAAGCCGGCGCAGCCAAGCTCGCAAGTCTTTGCGAACTTTAGCGTCTAACGCACCAAACGGTTCATCTAGTAATAAAACTTTCGGTTGCACTGCCAGCGCCCTCGCTAAGGCAACTCGTTGTCGCTGACCTCCAGAAAGTTGGGAAGGATAGCGATCTCCCAAACCTTTTAATTGAATCAGTTCGAGCAGTTCTTCGACTCGCGTTTTCACTTTGGCTTTGGCTATTTTTTGGATTTCTAAACCAAAGGCAATATTCTGTCGCACCGTGAGGTGTTTAAACAGTGCATAGTGCTGGAATACAAACCCAATGTTACGTTCTTGAACGCTTTGATGGGTGGCATCGGTGCCGGTGAGCCAAATTTTACCGGAATCGGGGCTTTCTAAACCGGCAATCAACCGCAGCAGCGTTGATTTTCCAGATCCCGATGGCCCTAGTAAGGCGACCAACGAGCCGGTTTTTATTTCTAAACTGACTTGGTTAACAGCTTGAAAGCTACCAAACTGTTTGGATACGTTTTCAACGACAATGCCCACTTGTTACCACCTTTGAATACGAGAAGTTGGATACGAAACGTGTAAAGTTTTCAATGCGGTCAGTTGCTAATATGCGAGATCGCTCTTAGTTTCTCCTTTGTCCGGGCGGGCGCGGGCGCATTTTCCGCACAGACAGGCGGATCGCTTTGAGTGTGGGCACTTAAATCTAATATCCAAAGAATGGCCCGAATCGCAATACTACGGTTTAACCATGTACTTACTGTAGATTTATATCATAAACGGACTGATCAGAGTAAAAAGACTATAACAACTCACCGGGTTAGCCGCGAGATATGAAGCTTTGTTGCCGGTGTTTGTTAAGCAGTGTTTCAAGTTGGCACAATTCTGGGGCAAGGTGGGTAATCGAACCAAAAGTCCGTGATACCATCACACCTTGTAATCGTAATAGATTGGGAGACGACCTTTGGTATTACGGGTTGCTATTGTTGGATCTGGGCCAGCGGGTTCCTCTGCCGCTGAAACGCTTGCAAAAGCTGGGATTGAAACTTATCTATTTGAGCGCAAGCTAGACAATGCCAAGCCCTGCGGCGGTGCGATTCCGCTGTGTATGGTGAGTGAGTTTGACCTGCCGCCGCATATCATTGACCGGCGGGTGAGAAAAATGAAGATGATCTCACCATCAAATATAGAGGTCGATATCAACATTGAAAAAGAAGAAGAATATATCGGGATGTGCCGGCGCGAAATCATGGATGGATTTATGCGCGATCGGGCTGCCACTTTAGGGGCAAAACTGATCAACGGTACGGTTCATAAACTTGATATCCCCACTAACAATACCGATCCCTATACCCTGCACTATGCCGATCACTCGGATGGTAGCTTGGAAGGGACAATGAAATCCCTGAAAGCGGATCTTGTCATCGGCGCTGATGGGGCAAATTCCCGTGTTGCCAAGGCCATCGATGCTGGAGATTATAACTATGCGATCGCGTTCCAAGAGCGCATTCGCCTTCCAGATCACATGATGGACTACTACCAAGATCGGGCGGAAATGTATGTGGGGAACGATGTCTCCCCCGACTTTTACGCTTGGGTGTTCCCCAAATACGACCACGTCGCCGTTGGCACCGGCACGATGAAAGTTAACCAAGCTCAAATTAAAAAGCTACAAGCCGGTATTCGCGCCCGCGCCGCCCATCGCCTTGTCGGTGGTGAAATCATCAAGGTGGAAGCTCACCCCATCCCTGAACATCCCCGTCCTCGTCGCGTCCGGGGTCGCGTAGCCCTCGTTGGCGATGCTGCCGGTACGGTGACCAAGTCTTCGGGCGAAGGCATTTATTTTGCCGCCAAGTCTGCCCGGATGTGTGCTGAAACCATTGTGGAAGCTTCCAACGGTGGCACTCGCATTCCGACGGAAGACGATCTCAAGCAGTACCTGAAGCGGTGGGATAAGAAGTACGGACTCACCTACAAGGTGCTCGACATTCTGCAAACCGTCTTTTATCGTTCTGACGCCACCCGCGAAGCATTCGTGGAAATGTGCGCTGATCGCGATGTGCAGAAGATGACGTTTGATAGCTATTTGTACAAAACGGTGGTGCCGGCTAACCCTCTGATTCAGATGAAAATTACTGCCAAGACCATTGGTAGCTTACTCCGGGGTAATGCTCTCGCTCCCTAGAAGAACCTGCTCGTTTACAATGCCGTTTTATTGGGCCAGCGCTTAGATATTTTCAGATATCTAAGGCTGGCTTTTTCAATAGAGGAAAAATTACTACTCCCTAGCGATAGAACTCGGGGTATCTCCTGAGCTTTCATTAAAAATTCTGTACAGATAGGGGAAAGATCAGTGTATTTGCTAATTAAAAAATTGTTTATAAATCTATAAATTGATAGCATTCTCTCAAGGATGCTTATTTGTGCGACAACTTAGCTGGCTAGATCACTTATCATCTATGGCGACTCTGGCCGCTACGGCACTCCTTGCCACAGCCAGTCCAGCCCAAGCTTTCAGCTTCACCGGCACCTCATGTGGTGAATGGGCGATGCCGGCCCTGCCATCTCAGAGTACGCTTCTTTCCAACCAAGATAGCGGGATCAGCAATCATCTGGAATGGGGCCAAACTGCTTACTGTACGAACTGCACCCCATTTAAAAATTATGTTCAGTATGACGGAGTCAGTTTTAATGTTAGTACAAATACCCTGTTTAATCTTGGGAATTTAACCTACCGAAATGGCTCAACTTGGGACGGTTTTAACGGCGACTTTCCGCTTCATGTTAGTTTGTCTCTAAGCTATCCGTTTACTCAAACCCAGACGTTTGACTTTGCATTTAACATTCTCAACACACCCAATGTGACCGGCGATTCCGTTGAGGATGGTGATAAGCTGCGTTTTGCGAGTGCCGGTTTATCGGGTCAAACCTTTAACTATGCCGGTGTGGATTACACGCTGAAACTGAGTGGCTTTTCTACCGATGGCGGCAAGACTATTTTAAGTGAATTCAACTCTCCTGAAGGCAGCGCAGCCAACGCATCTTTATACGGACAAATTACTGCTGTTCTACCGGCTGACACCACTTCTGTGCCAGAACCGGCAAGTGGAGTTGGGCTGACTCTGTTGGGGGTTTATTTGACTGTGCGCCGCCGCGCTAAAAATAAGTTGGCCGATTGAATTGATTCGCAAAAAAAGAAAACGGCAAGATAAAGTTATTTCCGCCGGCAAGACGATAGGGGCGGTTCTAAAAATTTAAATCCAAATAATATAAGCCGGCACTCTGTGGCTCGAAGTAACAAAGAATGCCGGCTAACAGATATTTTAAAGAGCGGTTTAAGACTCTTGTATAGGCTTAGCTTCTTGATCTACCACACTTGCCAGTTCGCCAAAGTCCATAGTCGGCCCATTGCTGGGCAACTCTAAACAGTAGCCGGCACCATAGACGGTTTTAATGTAACGGGGATGGCGCGGATCAGGTTCCAGTTTGGTTCTTAAGTGTCTCACGTGCACCCGGATAGTTTCGATATCATCGTCTGGATCGTAACCCCAGACTTCCTTAAGAATTTCGCTGGGCGAGACCGTTTGGCCATGACGCTGTAGTAAGCAGTGCAGGAGTTCAAACTCCAGATGAGTCAGCTTCACGGTTTGATCGAACCAGATCGCCTCAAAGCGTTCTGGTACAAGGGTTAAAGGGCCATAATTGAGGATTTCAGCGTGTTTGGCCGCTTGGGGAATGCGGTCTGTACGGCGCAGCAAAGCCCGCACTCGTGCCAGCATTTCCTCAACTTCAAAGGGTTTAGTCAGGTAATCGTCGGCACCGGCATTGAAGCCTTCCACCTTATCCTGAGTTTGACCTAAAGCCGTCAGCATTAGCACAGGAATGTCTGAAGTGCGTTCATCTCGACGGAGACGTTGGCATACCGTAAATCCATCTACCCTAGGCAGCATCAAATCCAGCATGATTAAATCTGGAATCAGTTGCAAGGCTAGGGCTTGACCTTTGATGCCATCTTCGGCTTGGCTGACTTCATAGCCGGCCATTTCCAGGTTGACAGCCACAAGTTCTGAGATTGCTGGGTCGTCGTCGATGACAAGTATCCGGGGCATCATTAAAAATTTTAACTACTGTGTTTCTTTTAAGGTTCAATAAGAACCGTTAAGAGGATACAAAGATTCCTGTACAGATTATAAGCAGATTCTTAAGTCTTTCCAAAAAATTCAAGGTTTTACTTGAAACTGAATTATAAGGCTCGGCAGGCAAATGGCACAAACCACTGCGGTTGTGCGCCGGCACAGTGATGCCTAGCTGGCAATGATTTGCACTTTTATTTTGACTTGGCTATCTTCAAGGGGACAATTTGCGCCGGCAGCGATTGCACTCTAGGCAGTTGTGATAGCGGTCTTGAGACTCTGACAAAATGCTTCTATGGCCTGCAATCCTTCGGCTGGCGGGCAATCTGCTAAGCGTTTAACAAAGGCACTGCCCACGATGACGGCATCTGCACCCCAATCTTTGACCTGACGGGCCTGTTCTGGCCCGGAGATGCCAAAACCGATGCCGATGGGTTTGTCGGTGACTTCCTGCATCTGGTGGAGTAAATCTTGAACACGAGATTGCAATTCAGTTCGCACGCCGGTAACGCCGGTGACACTAACCAGATAAATAAATCCTTGGGATTGACGGGCGATCGCTTCAATCCGCTCTTGTGGCGTGGTGGGCGCGACGAGTAAAATCAACTCGATAGAATATTTCGCTGCCGGTTTTAAGAGAATCTCAGCCTCTTCCAAGGGCAAATCCGGGACAACTAATCCCCGGACGCCGGCTTGACTAATTTGCTGCAAGAATTTATCAACACCCCGGTACAAAATTGGGTTGTAGTAGGCAAATAAAATAATTGGGGCTTGTAGGGTGGGGCTGACATGGGCAACCATTTCCAACACCTGTTCCAAGCGGGTTCCGCGTTGCAGGGCGCGGGTGGCGGCAGCTTGAATCACCGGCCCATCTGCGAGGGGATCTGAGTAGGGGACACCGAGTTCGATTAAATCAGCGCCGGCGCGATCTAAAATCCGCAAGGCTTCAGCTGTTGTTTCTAAGTCTGGATCGCCGGCTGTAATAAATGGAATTAAGGCACATTGGCCGCGTTCACGCAGAGATTTAAAGCAATCAGATACAGAAGTCATCTTTGTCAGTTGTCAGTTGTCAGGGCCGGCTTATATCGTAAACCCACCCGTGCAAGGATAAGTGACTGATGGATAATTATTTGCAGTTGAGCATTTGTCACACAAAACTGTGAACAGCACACGATTATCCATTGCTTTTTTCCTGTTCAATCTCAGCTTGGATCTGTGCGAGTTCTTCGGGTGTCATTTCTTCTAAGCGCTTTTGGAAGACTGCGTCTTCGTAATCTTTGACCTGTTGGTTATAGGTCAGATTTTTAGTAAGGGCGCGAAATAAATAGGTCAATAGCCAGCCGATTAATCCACCCACTAAAAAGACTTGACTCCAGATGCCGGCTTCCAGACTATTTAAACCGGCTGCCTGCAAAATGAGATAAGCTAAGCCGCCGGCGGCAAAGATGCCGAAGCCAATTCCGATGATATCAATTCGTCGCATTTAGCACTGTTTTCATTTGAAAAGTGAATCGTAAATATAAGGGGAGGAAGCAACTCACCGATTTTTAATACCTTTAAGCCGCATTTCTCGGCTGTAGTAGATTATCGTATTTTCGGCTTACGTCGGAAACTCAATTTCCTGTTACTCCCTTCCCGGAATCAGATTAACGATCGCCGTTGTTCTTTCTCCCTCTCTCCCCTTCATTTTTTAAGTTAGGAAGAAAGTCACACTTTTCAAACTTCTATCTGCCGGCGATGGGGCCGAAAGTTTAAAAATGGGCCGAGTAAGATTAACCCAGGGAAGAAAAAGAACACTAAGAAGTACATGAAAGCTCGCTCAAAGGAGCTTACCACGTGCCAGCGTTTTTGCAGGTAAATATAGAGACCAAAAGGAACTACCACCAGGTAAGCTCCTGCCAAAATCAGATACAGTAGCGCAATCATCATGCTTTTTTCCCCCAGCTAAAACAACTGTACCAGCGAGCTTGGCGATGGGCAGAGTCCACGCCATCGCTGTCAGACACGCCATTGATCCAACGCGTGCCGGTGTTGCAGACTTCCTTATTTTACCGCCTAGGCAGTTGTAGAGCTTGTTTTTTTGCGACAAGAATGAGTTGAAGTGCTTATCTCGGCACCCAAAAATTCTCAGGTTGAGGGGGTGCCGGTGCTATGCACTTAAATTAGTTAACGTCAACCCGTTGCATAGATCGCCCAACTCGTGTTCAAATAATGAAGCAAGTCAGGTTTGTACTTTAGATAACACAAATCTAGAAGAAGCCGACTAGGGGGCGTGGCGGAATGGTAGACGCTGCGGACTTAGAAAACTGAGCCTTGAAGGAGAAATCCCTCAAGTGACCGCTCTCAAATT
The DNA here is from genome assembly GCF_014695725.1 of Microcoleus sp. FACHB-672. Lineage (NCBI taxonomy): Bacteria > Bacillati > Cyanobacteriota > Cyanophyceae > Oscillatoriales > Microcoleaceae > Microcoleus > Microcoleus sp. FACHB-672. Next base: position 40,483 of record NZ_JACJOU010000031.1, read on the forward strand.
CAGGGAAACCTAAAGCTGGCAACAGATAAGGCAATCCTGAGCCAAGCCAAAACGAGTAGCGATTTGGAAGGTGCAGAGACTCGACGGGAGCTACCCTAACGTAAAGCCGAGGGTAAAGGGAGAGTCCAATTCTCAAAGCCGATTGGCAGTAGCGAAAGCTGCAAGAGAATGAAAATCCGTTGACTATAAAAAGTCGTGTGGGTTCAAGTCCCTCCGCCCCCATTACCCAATTAAATATTCTTGTATAGCGACAAATTAAGAGTTTTCGCTAACATAATCTTGTCATTGAGTAAGTGGGACAAATTTATGTCCTCGGTGCGCTAGGGTTAAGGATGTTGTCGATGGCCCCATTAATGGCAGGTTGACGACATTTTTATTTTCCCCAAACACATTGCCCAGATTAAATTTGCTACAAAGCCTTACACATGGCGGTGCGAGAAAGAAGAATGGTTATCCACCGGCTTTAAATCTGCTTCGCTCAAAATCGCGCCATTGAACAGCGCGCCTTCCAAGTTTGCCCGCGTTAAATCTGCCTTTCTTAAATCAGCCCCTTTAAAATTAACGCCCCGTAAATCAGCTTTGGTTAAATCGGCTTCTCTCAAGTCAGCTTCACTCAAGTTTGCCTGATTTAAAAAAGCGCCGCTGAGATCCGCTTTTCTTAAATCCGCTCCCGTGAGATTGGCTCCTCTTAACTCTGCTCTCGTCATGTCTACTTCTCTAAGGTCAGCTTGCGTTAAATTAGCCCGATCTAAACAAGCTGAAACTAAATCGGCTCCTCTCATTTCTGCATCTTGCAAATTTGCTTTTTCTAAGTGGGCTTTCCTTAAGTTTGCTTTCGTGAAATCTACTCCCATCAAGTTAGCTTTACTGAAATTAGCCCCACTTAAATTAGCTCCACTCAAATCAGCACCGCTGAGATCAATTTCACTTAAATTAACTTCAGCCAGCGACACGTTAGGCGCAATCCAATAAGCACCCGCCTCGGTCAGGTCAATTTCTTCAGAAAACCGAGTTTTAATATCGTAGACAGCTTTTTGCAGGGTTGCGCCGGTTAAAACTGCGCCTCTGAGGTCGGCTCCACTTAGATTTGCTCTAAATAAATTGGCATTTTCTAGGTAAGCGCCCATCAATTTCGCCCCTCTCAGGTTCGCACCTCTAAGATCGGCTCGCTTTAGTGTTGATCCACTCAAATCTACGCCACTGAGATTGACTCCCGGTAAAGACACGTTGGCGTTAATGCAGTATGCGCCTCTTTCAACCGGATCGATATCTCTGGAAAAGCGAGTCCTGGCATCGTAAATTGCTCTTTCTAGGGTTGCGCCGGTTAAATCTGCCTCGCTGAGATCCGTTGCGCTCAAGTTTGCCCCGCTCAAGTTTGCCCCACTCAAGTTGGCTCCAATGATTTTGGCTTCTCTCAGGTTGGCCCCACTTAAGTCTGCTTTAGAAAAGTTGGTTCCGACTAAGGTACTGCCACTTAAGTTGACTCCTTTTAGGGTTGACTCATTAAGATTGGCCAAATTCAAGCAGGCTTTCATCAAGTTGGCTCCATTCAGGTTCGCCTTACTTAAATCTGCATCAACCAAGTCTGTGTAACTGAGGTTGGCTTCACTCAAGTCTGTCCCGCTCAGATCGCTGCTTCTGAGGTTTGAACCTTTTAGGTTGGCACCACTGAGGTTTTCTTCCTTCAGGTTTGCCGGCAAGAGGTTGGCGGTATATAAATCCTGGCTATTTAAATCTTTGTTATTCAATAACCCACTCATCTTTTAGTTAGTAGTTGTGAGAATAATTCCGGGTAATCTGGGACTCAGTAATGACAAATGTCTGGTGATAGAAAATACACGCCTTATGATATACAAATTCAACCTGTAAGTTTTTGGGAATAGGCCGGCATTAGGGGATTGGGGGATTTGGATCGGTTCGGTATGGAGTTCCATGTTGGACTGTTCGGTTGCCCCCTCTCTCCATTGTCACATCCCGAAAGATTTAGGAAGACTGCGTGCTTCTATTTTCATTCCCAACAGCCGTTTCTAGTGCCGGCGCTCCCAAGACTTTAAAAAAATAACGATTTAACCGTCAAATAAATGGGTATGTTTGCACAAAAGCCGGCAAATTTGGCTAACTAGATCGTAAAAAATATTGCGGAATATTTCTATCAATCTTAATCTAAGTTGATTTAGCAATTTTTACCAAGCTTACTATCAAATAACCCTGCGGCGAGGCTTGGCAATTGAGGCGCTCGATATAACTCTCTAGTCCGCGAGACAGAAAGCGAGTCAAGGCAAATAACAGATAGCCTGTCAGGTTGATAGACATTGGCAATTTTAAAGTAATAAAGCCGCTGAGTGGTTTAGTAATGAGTGTGTTGGGTGATGGATTGCCGATAATATCTCCTTTTAGGCGAGTTCGGCCAGTTTGACATCATCTACTAGGATGATTCCCTAACTAAATCCAAGATACAACACTGCCAGGATCGGCAGCTTGGAACTGTGCTGCCGGCTAGAAAGCTTCAAAGGCAGAATGCCGGCATTCTAGCGCTACAGTGTTAATGCGGCAATCATCAAAAACTCAATCGTGGTTTTTAATCTTGAATCCTCCCTATTCGTTGACCTCGACTTCTACCAGTCGAGCAATGCTGAGCTAGCCAACTTGGACAACCGGCAGCTTTTAGAACACTTAGGAAACTCTGGTTTGCCTCAAGGACGGGCGTTTTCGCCGTTGGTTGACTTAGAATTTTACCAATCTAGCAACAGTGACTTAACCGGCATGGATCACCGGCAACTGCTAGAGCACCTGGAAACCTACGGCGTATCTGAGGGACGGATGTTCTCTCCATTGATTGACCTAGAATTGTACCAATCTAGCAATCCAGACTTAACCGGCATGGATAGTCGGCAACTGCTAGAACACCTGAAAACTAACGGTTTGGCTGAGGGACGCAGCGCTTCTCAAGTCTTTGATGCCAATTTCTACCGCACCAACTCCCCAGACTTAGCTGCGGAAGGGATGGATAACCGGCAATTGTATGAACATTTCCAACTTCACGGTTTAGCAGAGGGACGCGCCGCCTCTGGATGGTTTGATGCCGGTGACTACCTGAATAATCATGCCGATTTAGCGGCACAAAGATTTAATTACCGGCAGGCGTTGCAACACTTTGTCCGCTACGGCTTGCTAGAGGGGCGTGCCGGCAGCAGTAGTGCGCCTTCAGATCCCGCAGGAAATACTCTTGACACTGCCCGAAATATCGCACTGGGCACCGATTCCGTGACTTACCGGGATGCCGTAGGGGGTGGGGACGCTGGCGACGTGTATCGCTTCACTTTGGGAACGCAGAGTAATTTCAACCTATCCTTAACCGGCATAAGTGGGGATGTCGATGTGCAACTGCTGGATGCGGGGGGTGCGGCGATTCGCTCATCTGACGCTGAATCGATTAAAACCCTGTTAAATGCCGGCACTTATTACCTCTCAGTTTACCCAGCAGAGGATGCCGGCGAGACTTTGTACAATCTCCGCCTCTCTGCGAATCCTGTTGCCATAGATTTGCTGCCGGTGCAGGACATTGTGCCCATGCAGACACGTATTACCCCGGAGGATCTTCCGGCACCCTTTGCCAGCAGCAGCGTTTCCAACCCCGCCGAAGTGCTGCCGGTGCCAGAAAATCCTCTGCTGAATGTGCCGACAGGCTTTAGTGTCAATGTGTTTGCCGAAGCCTTAGATCGCCCGCGCTGGTTGGCTGTCACACCCACAGGAGATGTACTCGTAACCGAAACCCCCCAAAATCGTATTCGCTTGCTGCGCGACACCAACGGCGATGGGGTGACGGATGTGCAGCAGACATTTGCAGGGGCAGAAAATGGGTTGAATATGCCATTTGGTATGGCATTCGCCGGCGGTTATTTTTATGTGGGTAACGCTGATGCGGTGCTGCGTTTCCCTTATACAAATGGTCAAGAACAGATTGCCGGTAGTGGGGAAAAAATTGCCGATCTGCCTGCCGGTGGACACTGGACACGCAACCTTGCTGTTTCACCCGACGGGCAGAAGCTTTATGTTGCCATCGGTTCAGCCTCGAATGCAGAACCTGAGGAACTACCACGGGCATCGGTGCAGGTGATGAACTTGGATGGTTCCAACGGGCAAACCTTCGCCTCCGGTTTGCGGAACCCCACAGGACTTGATTTCAACCCGGTAACAGGTCAGCTTTACACTACGGTGAATGAGCGGGATGGACTCGGCAACGACTTAGTGCCAGACTATCTTACAGGCTTGAGTCAGGATGATTTCTACGGATGGCCTTACGCTTATCTGACACCCGACCGGCTCGATCCTCGCCGCACACAAAATGGCCAAAGTGAGCGCCTAGACTTAGCCAGTCGCACGCAAACGCCTGATGTTCTGTTTCAAGCGCATTCCGCACCTTTAGGACTGCAATTTTACGACGGGCAAACCTTCCCGGAAGAATACCGCAATGGCGCATTTGTAGCATTTCGCGGCAGTTGGAACCGGGATCAGGGCACCGGCTATAAGTTGGTGTATGCTCCCTTCGATGCTGGTGGCAATGCCCAAGGTGACTATCAAGATTTTCTCACCGGCTTCTTACTCGATCCCGCAAAACCGGCAACTTGGGGACGCCCCACCGGCTTGCAAGTTCACCCAGATGGTAGTTTATTGTTTACTGAGGAAGAGAACGGTCGCATTTACCGCATTCAGTATATGGGTTAGGAAAGGGAGTGCTGAGTCCTGAGTCCTGAGTCCTGAGAGTGGGAGAAAGAGAGTAGGAGAATACTTAATATTCCCCATTCCCAATCCCCGATTCCCAATCCCCCATGCCCAATCCCCTATGCCCAATCCCCCATGCCCAATCCGCCAGAACAAGATACCCCTCAACTCGAACTCACAGGTTCCCGCCAGTTCCCGGAATGGCTGGCGGAACAAGGTATTAGTCTTGCTTTCACGACTTATCAAACCGGCAAACTTTTTTTAATTGGCTTACAGCCGAATGGGCGTCTTTCTATTTTTGAGCGCACATTTAACCGGGCGATGGGACTGTATGCCACCCCGGATCGCTTGTATATGAGTTCTTTATATCAACTGTGGCGGTTTGAAAATGCCCTTGATGCCGGCCAAATTCATCAAGGTTATGACCGACTTTATGTGCCCCAAATTGGTTACACAACCGGCGATATTGACACCCACGATATTGCCGTAGATGACTCAGCTCGCATTATTTTTGTCAATACTTTATTTAGCTGTTTGGCGACAGTAAGTGAACGATACAGTTTTGTCGCCTTATGGCAACCGCCGTTTATTTCCAAGCTGGCTGCTGAAGATCGATGCCACTTGAATGGATTGGCGATGGAAAACAACCAACCCCGTTATGTTACAGCCGTTTCCTCAACGGATGTGGCGGATGGCTGGCGAGATCGTCGGCACAACGGGGGTTGTGTGATCGATGTTGTCAGCAACGAAGTAATTTTAAGTGGTTTGTCGATGCCTCACAGTCCCCGTGTTTACCAAAATAAACTGTGGGTGCTCAATTCTGGGGCCGGTTATTTCGGGTATGTGGATTTGCAACGGGGAAGTTTTGAGCCGGTGACGTTTTGCCCCGGATATTTGCGAGGATTGGCGTTTATCAGGGATTTCGCAGTCGTGGGGTTGTCGAAACCCAGGCATAACAAAACGTTTACCGGCTTGCCGCTTGATGAAAATCTTGCGGCTAAAGATGCAGAAGCACGTTGCGGTTTGCAAGTTATTGACTTACGCACCGGCGATATTGTGCACTGGCTACGGATTGAGGGAATGATTGAGGAATTATACGACGTGGCGATTATTCCTGGTGTGCGGCGTCCGATGGCGCTAGGCTTTAAAACTGATGAAATTCGCCGCGTGATTACGTTTGATTTGGCATCCAGTTAATGCGCCAAGCTGGTTTTATTTGCTTCAGAAAAGATAAAACTGTAGGCTGCCAAAACTGCCGGCTCAAATGCTAAGTAAGTATTAAGGCTGCCGGTGGTATATTCTAATTCCCAATTCCCCCCCTTTTCCGCATTACCTGTTGGGCTAATCGATGCAGCAATAACAGCGCCGGTTAGCTGACTCAGTTTGTTCACGAAATCGGCACCCCTCTCGCCGGCTGCCACAGCGCAGCCGTAGAGGAGAATATTCCCCTCAGTTGTTAAAACACTTCCCCACTGCTGTAACTCATGGGTATAAATATCAACATTGGTCGAATTTAGGCTTGCCGATCCTAGCTGCAAACTTCCTGGCGTACCGTGGGAGACAATGTGAATGTGCGAGATGCCAGTGCGAGATGCTAGGAAATAAGTGATTTGTTTAACTCCATCAAGGTTAGAGTTTAAGATCACAACTTCTGTGCCGGCAGCCACTCCAGAAATCAAACTTTCTTTGTCTTCAATAGCGGCATCAATGAAGACGATACTCACTAAATTTTCCATTGTGGAAATTTCCTTTTTTTAAATTTGTGAGCTGCTGTAGATAGAAGTCCCTGATTAAAACGCGCATTCTCTCAGGAATGAATGAAAAGATATTAAATTCGAGATGATGAATTTGCTCAGTTGGCTTGCAAATATTCTTAACGGCTAACTGAAATAAAAATAATTGCAGTTGCTAGAGCAAAATCGAAAACAATTGATGAGTAGTAAACCCAGTTTTTTAGGGATGAATTTTTCAACGCTTAACCGAAGCTAACGATACTGTCCTCAATTCAGAGTCTTCGTCTTCTGAAAACATCAGCGGCGTTGACAGTTTTAAAGGATCTCGTTGCACCGCAGCCAAACCCTGACGGACTGCCACACAAATCTCACCGGCTAACTGATCTTTGGCTCGTTGCTGTTGCCAGTTCCATCCCTCTACACTGGTGGCATAGAGTGCCGGCAAACGATTGAGCGCGTAAGCAATCACTTGGTTCGGGTCAAGATATCTCACCAATTTGAGCGGTTTATTTTGCATTTGTCGGATGACTTCATCGGTTACCAACGGCTCAAGAACATTCCGAAAGGGTGAAAACTATTCGTTAAATAATGTCGTCATAAGACTTATCTCCGTTCCTACAAAAGTTGTTTGACTTGCTTCTTTCTGTGTATTTTTAGATGACTTAACTTGTTTACCCTGATTTGGCTGATTGCCGGCTCACTTTTTCAGCAAATGAGTTATTGATTACAAAAAAACTGCTATGTTGAAAAGAGTGAAGGAGGGTTAAGGTTTATAACCAGTTGTTACAAAAATGAGGCATATTTGAGAGGCAGTCTGCGAACTTACCGCGTCTTGCTTGGGCGATTAGGCAGCGCTGCCGGGTAAAAACCTCATATATTTAAAATCGTTGATTGGGTCGGATAACACCAGCTCAGCTTCAGATCAGAAAACAGCCAGCTTATAATTGATCTTGACAAACGGTTAGTTAGTGTGTTTTATGGCAACTCTCAAAGCATCTAGGCAAGGACTGGCAAAAATTAGGCAAAAAAGGAAAGAACTGGGCTGGCCAATCGGTGATCACAGATGGCTGGAGGAAGCCAGTTCAATTTTGGGCGTGAGCTGGGAAGAAAAAGGCTATTTAGCCGACGGCATTTCCGAAGGGACTTGGAGTCGCTTCTTAAAAGGCAAAGAAGGCATCAACACTCCTGCCTTCAAAGCCTACTGCCAGGTACTCACAATCAACTGGGAAGAAGTGGCCAACCCCCTAGAACGTCAAGATTGGGACAGTGCACCCGATGTCTCTGTTTTTTATGGTCGCACTGAAGAACTTGGCCGGCTAGAGGAATGGATTGTTAAAGATCACTGTCGCGTCGTCGCACTGCTGGGAATCGGGGGGATTGGCAAAACAACTTTATCAGTGAAGCTAGCAAAACAGATTCAGGATGATTTTAAATCCTTAATTTGGCGAAGTTTGAGGGGCGATCCCCCGCTTCAAGACCTTTTAGGCGAGCTGATCCTTTCTCTATCCAACCAACACAAAACTGATTTATCTCATACTTTAGAGGGAAGACTTTCTCAACTGATGGAGTGCTTGCGCTCTCAGAGGTGTTTGGTGGTATTAGATAATTGGGAGACAGTGCTCGACACCGGCTCACTAGCCGGTCACCCACGGCAGGGATACGAAGGGTATGGTGAACTCTTAAAAAGAGTGGGAGAATCTCAACACAATAGCTGCTTCGTCCTCACAAGCTGGGAGAAACCAAAAGAAATTGCCGCAATCGAAGGCCCAAACCTGCCGGTTCGCTCTTGGAAACTGAAGGGTTTAGGGTCAGATGCCAAAAATATTCTTAAGGAAAAAGGTTTGCAGGAAGAATCGCTTTGGGAAGAACTGATTCAACTTTACAAAGGAAATCCTTTTGCTTTAAAAATTGTTGCGACAACGATTAAAGATTTATTTGATGGCGGTGTTTCTGATTTTTTAAATGGAACTCTTTTTTTAGGAGATTTTGAATATTTATTATCGGAACAATTTGAGCGACTATCCCAATTGGAGAAAAAGTTTTTAGTCTATCTGGGAAATTATGCCGAACCCGTTTCGCGTTCTCAATTACAAGATTTTTTCTGTTCAGAGATATCTGTAACAGAATTACTCAAAGCTTTGGAATCCTTGAATCGAAGGTGTCTTGTCGAAAAAATAAATAATGAAAATGGAACGTTTTTTACCCTACAGCCGGCACTGGCGAAGTATGTTACGAGAAAATACAAGTAAATGGATAGAAGTAACGCTTTATACACAGTTTAGTTAAAGTGTACGGAACTGATCAACAACGAAAAGAGTCTATCGCTGAGAGTAGGGGCATCTCAAGGTTACAAACTAGATAAGTAAAAGTTGATAATCTTGCAGCCTGAATAAAGGGTGTGATTTTTGTGAGTTATTGTTTCAATCCCGACTGTCAAAATCCTGATGATCCATTAAACTTTAAGGAAAAGACCTGTCAAAATTGTGGGTCGGAGCTTTTGCTTCTTGGGCGCTATCGGGGGATTAGGCTGTTAGGAAAAGGTGGTTTCGGCAAGACCTTTGAAATTGATGATGCCGGCACGTCAAAAGTTTTGAAAGTGCTACTCACAAATTATCACAAGGCTGTGGAATTATTTCAGCGGGAAGCAGAGGTGCTGAGGCACTTAGATCATCCGGGAATTCCGAAAGTGGAGTCTGAGGGATATTTCACTTGGAAACCCAAAAATAGGTTAGATCCAGTGCACTGTTTAGTCATGGAAAAAATTGCCGGTGAGAACTTGGAAAAATGGCTGCGAGATCAGGGAAATCAACCGATTACAACTGAGCTGGCAATTAACTGGTTAAAACAATTACTAGAAATCTTGGCCCAAGTCCATCAAAAGCAATGTTTGCATCGGGATATCAAGCCGGCAAACATTATGCTCACCCCAACTGGGCAATTAGCATTAATCGATTTTGGGGCAGTTCGAGAAGTTACAGATACTTATTTGATCAAGGTAGAAGGACAGGATGTTACACAGTTAGTTTCACGCGGCTACACCCCACCCGAACAGTACGAAGGTGCAGCGGTATTTCAATCAGATTTCTACGCACTCGGTCGCACTTTCATCCATTTATTAACCGGCAAACATCCGTGCGATCCTGCGCTAAAAGACCCACAATCAGGTGAATTCAATTGGCGAAATCATGCGCCGGCAGTCTCCAAAGGGCTGGCAGACTTAATTGATCATCTAATAGCTCCCTCTCCACAGGAACGCCCTCAAAATACGCAAGTAATTTTGCAAGAGTTGAAAGCTTGTCAATCTCCCTGGCTGCGTTTTATTCACAAAGGAAAATACTTTAAATTTGCCGCTTTGCTCCTGCTGGGATTACTTGGCATTCGGTTGGGGCTGCAGAAAATTGCTTTTGAATACAACGAACTCGGAGTGCAACATTACTTTGACAATCAGCCGACTCAGGCGCTTGAAAAGTATAATTTTGCACTAAAACTTGATCCGAACTATGGAGAAGTTTATTACAATCGAGGGGGGATTTATGAAGATTTGCGAGATTTTGAGCGTGCTCGTATCGATTACCAGGCTGCGGCAAAAGCTGGGGTTCCTGAAGCTTACAATAATCTCGCTCGTCTCTATATTTTAAATAAAGACTATACAGCAGCCGTCGATCTCATTGGGCAAGGAATGAAGCTGCCAGATCTCACCCCAAACAATAAATATACTTTGCACAAAAACCTGGGTTGGGCGAGACTAGGACAACAACGTTACGCAGAGGCTCAAGAACAACTTCAGATCGCCATAGATTTAGCGCCCGAAAGCGCTGCTGCTCATTGCCTGTTGGCTCAGGTATTAGAAGCTCAGGGCGAGCAAAAAAAAGCGCTAGAGGAGTGGAAAAGCTGTCAGCGTTATGCTTTAGAGGGTAGCTCTGATGAGGATACCTGGAAAGGAATGGCAGAGCAACGTATTAAACAAGCAGGAAAGAAAAAATGACATATCCGTGGAAATTATATTTTATCCTCGTTGTCGGCTTAGTGCTGACACCGGCACTACGGGGAATCGCTAGCGTTGGCGCACCGTCTGGGAGCGAAAACCAATATTTGGCCCAAACCGCCATACCCGAACAACCGCAACGCCGGGGAGGTTCTACAATTCCTCCTCGCGGGGATACTAACACCTTAATTCCGTACATTATCAGCCCTCGCAATACGCTGTTGCTGACTGACAAGCCGGTGTTGCGCTGGAATGCCTCTCCCGGTGCGACAAGTTATTTGGTAAGCGTCAAGACTGATCAAGGTGAGCTGATTTGGGAGACACAGGTGGAGACAACTGAGGTTGTTTATCCTGGGGAACCGGCTTTGAAATCGGGTGTGAACTATTTAGTTACAGTGAGTGCCGATAACGATCGCTCCTCAGAGGAGGAAGAGGAAGAGGTCAGCGAATTGCAATTCAGGTTGCTAGATGAAGCGGAACGGCTGCCGGTGCAAACCGAGATCGAACAACTCGAAACTCAGGGGCTAGCCGGCACAGAAAAAGCCTTAGCTTTATCTAAAGTTTACATTAAACACAACCTGAAAGCTGAAGCAATTGATACGCTAGAAGAACTGCTAGCCGGTGGGACTCAACAAACAGACGTTTACCACTCGCTGGGTGAGCAATATATGGGAATCGGACTGCTTCTTAAAGCTGAGTCAAGTTTGCTAAAGGCGGTTGAATTGGCAACAGCATCGAGTGATCGTGAACAGGAAGCCGTCCTGAAAGCTGAGTTAGGAGGAATCAGTGCTGAACTAGGTAAAAATAAAGAGGCCGTCCGCTGGTTAACTGAGGCACACAATAGCTATAAAGCGATGGGAAATATGGAACGGGCGAAGGAACTTGAGGAACAGTTGAAAGCAATAAATTTGTGATGGAAAAAAGTATGCGGTTGCATCTAACAAGTCTGATTGAATTGGTGGTGGCGGGAAGTTTAATCGCCATCACCGGCAGCAGTCGGACACTCGCACAATCGATTGTTCCGGCAGCAGACGGGACGAATACGTTTGTTCTTCCCGAAGGCAACCGCTTCAACATCACCGGCGGATCTAAATCAAAAGATGGGGCCAATATTTTTCATAGTTTTGAGAAATTTGGCCTCACTCAAAATCAGATTGCCAACTTTCAATCAAGCCCAGCCATTCGTAATATTTTTAGCCGAATTAATGGGGGGGACGCCTCGTTTATTAACGGCTTAATTTCGGTTACAGGGGGTCAATCTAACCTTTTCCTAATGAACCCTGCCGGCATCGTCTTTGGCTCAAATGCCCGATTAGACGTGCCGGCTTCCTTTTTAGCGACAACCGCCAGTGGAATTGGGATTGGCTCAAATTGGTTTAATGCTGAGGGTTCTAATAATTATGCCGCCCTCGTTGGGACTCCCAGCACGTTTGCCTTCACCATGTCGCAACCCGGTGCAGTTCTCAACTTTGGCGATTTGGCGGTTCAACCCGGGCAAAATCTCACTTTGTTAGCCGGCACCACCCTCAGCACCGGCACGCTTTCTGCACCCGGCGGCAATATTACGGTTGCCGCAGTTCCCGGTGAAAGTTTAGTGCGAATCTCGGAAACCGGGATGCTGCTGGGTTTAGATGTGCAGCCGTTGAATGCAATAGGCAATCAACCGGGAAATTGGACGCTGCCGGTGGCATCTTTGCCGCAGCTACTGACAGGAGGCAGCGATATCAATCATGCCAACGATTTTGTCGTTAACAATGATGGAACCGTGCAGCTAGTCGGGTCGGGTATCCGGGTAGATAGTAATGATGTAGTAGCGCGGCAGGTAACAGCCGGCACCGCAACTTTAGCAGCCGGTCACAATTTAACGTTAGTCGAGAGCCGGCTTTCTACAACCGGCGACTTAAATTTACTGGCCGGTGATACATTGCGAGCACGCGATAGTGCATCAAATCCTTTTGTTGCTAGCGCTGGAGGCCGGCTGCTGGTTCAGGGCAATCAAAATGTTGATATTTTTGCATTAAATAATTCTGGCAGTGGTTTGTATGCCGGTGGCGATTTGGTGCTGCGTTCAAATCAAACCGTCGGAGGCGATGCTCACTACTCAGCCGGCGGCAATTTTAAAATTGAAACATTAGATGGAAAACTCGGAAACTTATTTAGTCCTTACGACCCTGTAATTCGAGCCGGTGGGGATGTCACTTTCGACGGTTATGAAGGTGCTTCCTTGCACATTTTTGCAGGGGGTAGTGTCACGATTACAGGAGATGTCACAATTACCGGCCCGGACACGGCGAACTCTATTAATGAGACGGTCACTCTATCAGATGGTACGACCGTTGCTATCAATGGCGCAGCTCAACCAACCCTTGATATTCGTGCAGGAACTACTAATTTCGGTACTGCTGGAATTAGTGGCGATACTGCCAGTTTCACGCCTAATCCACCTACTACTGGCGCTAATCCAACGAGTGCAGATATCACAATTGGTAGTATCACCAATTATAACGGAGTTGTCTTTTTAACTAATCAGTATAATCCCAACCTATCGTTGTCAAGTGGAACAATTACCACAGGTGAAATTGGTAGAAGTTTTATTGGAGAATCTGGGGTAAACGGTGATACTGATGTCATCATTAATGGACGTAACAACATTATTATTAACGGAAATATCTCGGTTTTTGGTGAGGTGGGTGGAAATATTACACTGATTAGCGACGGTGATGTTAGTACAAGTGGGCTATCTACTGGCAATCCCGGCTTTATTGATGATGAACCGGATATTGCTATCAGAGCTGTCGGCAATATTATCACTGGGGGAATAAATACAATTTCATGTTGTGACGGGTTGGGGAGTATGGGCAATATTACCCTCACTAGCACCGGCGGTACAATTAACACAACTGCCGGGACTCTAGATACCTCTTCTACAGGTGGGCAAGGTGGGGCGATTGCCCTTAGCGCCCCCAATGGAATTACGACAGGAAACCTCAACGCCAGTGGCACCGTTGGCGTCAATGGCACCGAAGGGGGTGGCAATATTAGCTTCACCGGCCCGGTAATTCTTCCTGCAACTGACGTAGAGATTACCACCGGCCCAGACATCGGCAATATCACCTTTAATAATACGGTTAATGGTAATTCAGCGCTGACACTCACTGCCGGCACAACAGGCACGGTTCAATTTAATGATTTTGCCGGCAACCTTACGCCCTTGGGCGGACTAAATATTCCCAGCGCACAGAATATTCGAGTGTCAGGTGGGATTATCACTGCCAACAGTAACCAAACGTTTAATAGTCCAGTTACTCTCACCGGCAATGCAATTTTTAATGCCGGCACCGGCACAATTGCATTCAACAATCCGTTGGCAGTCGGTACCAACGCATTAACCCTGAGAGCCAATGAAATTAACCTCTTAGGAGGCGCTAATTCAGTCACTGGCACCGGTACCGTTGCGCTACAGCCTTCCACACCAAATAGACCTATCGAAATTGCTGGCGATGGTCTAACGCTGAATACTTTGAATCTGACACTAGCCGATCTTGCCGCTTTGGAACCGGCTGCTTTGCAGCCCGGTTTTGAATCCATTACTATCGGAGGGACGACAGCCGGCCGTATTGATGTCATAAACAATGTTACATTCAACCACCCAGTAAAAATTCAAGCGCTAGCAGATTTGGGTTCAATTTCTTTTGGAATAGCAAATGGGGCAATTATCGGCACAAACGGCGCATCCATCGAGCTAGAAGCCACAAATGATATCATCACCCGCAACATTACCGGAACTACTCAAGGTATCACCCTTACTAGCAATCGTGGTGCAATTAATACAACTGGCGGTTTTATAAATGCCGGACTTGCCGGCGATAGCGGCTCAATTCAACTGTCTGCTGATAGGAATATTACAACCGGCAATATTACTGGACAAAGTATTACCTTCAATAGCATTAATGGCGCGATTGATACAACTGCTGGGCTTCTCAATACTGGGGTTGATGTTAACGCAGGCCCGATTGAACTAACTGCCGGTGGCAACATTACGACTGGGGATGTCAGGGCTAGTGCTTCAGTTGGCGGTTCTATTGCCATAACGAGCAGCACAGGAGAAATTAACACCAGTGCCGGCACTCTCGATTCTACAGGTTTGATTGGCGGTAATGTCACGCTCAATTCCCCTAATTCCTCTAAAATTACCCCCGGCAACATTGACGCGCAAGGAACAGCAAGTGGCGAGGGAGGAAATATCCTATTTAATGGCCCGGTGACGCTGCCGGCAACCGACATCAGCCTGACAACTGGCCCAACCGATGGTAATATCACCTTTAATCGCACAATTGATGGGAACATCAACGCAAATTCAGTTCTAACACTCACTGCCGGCACAACAGGAATCATTCAATTTAAGGATGTTGTCGGCGGCGTAAATCCTTTAGGTGGGTTGAACATTACCACCACTGGAACTGTTGAAGTGGCAGAGGATATCACGACTGCCAACAATGACATCATTTTTAACAGTCCTGTGAGTGTCACCAATAATGCGACACTCAACGCCGGCACCGCCAGAATTGCATTCAACAATACTTTAGCTGCCGGTGCAAATGCACTGACTTTAACAGCAGACGAAATTGACTTCTCAGGTGGCGCGAATTCAGTCACCGGCAGCAGTTCCATTTTGATGCAACCTTTCACAGCGGCGCGAAATATCGAAATCGCTGGGAATGGTTTAACCGCAAATACTTTGAATCTCACAGCCGACGAACTTGTCTCTCTAACGGATGGCTTTAACTCGATTACCATTGGAGGGGCAAATGGTGTCGGCATCTTGAGCATTGCTAACCCCATCTTATTTAATGACAGCGTAACCCTTCAGTCTCCGAATGGTTCAATCGCAGTCAATGGACTCCTTACAGGGGGGGCTAATGCAGCCGTCACACTCAATGGGCCAACGATTTTAAATGCCGGCATCACTACCGCCGACCAAAATATCACGATTAACGGAAATACCTCCGTTGGTAGCAATATCACACTCAGCACCGGCGCAGTTGGTGCCGGCAATATCCTCCTGAATGGAACCGTTGATGGCAACAACAACCTCACCCTAGAAGCCGGCACTGGTGATATTAATGTTAATGGCGCTGCCGGCAGCTTCACTCCTTTAGGAAATCTGACATTTAGCAACGCAAATAATGTTATTACACAAGCAATTACTGCCAATAGCATTACTCAAACTTCCGGCATCGGCACTACGAATTTCAACGGCACACTAAACACCAATACTGCTGCCGGCATTAACCTGACAGGCACCAACTTTACCTTTATCAGTCCCGTTAATACCACTAATGCCGGTGGCGTTAATATCACTAACAGCGGTTTGCTCAGTATTGCTCCCACTGCTGATATGAATTTAGCCGGCGCTTTCCTACAAAATGGTGCGGGAGCAGTTTCCACAGGTGGAGATATCACCGGCAGCAGCATTCAATTCACAAGTCCTTTGACGCTTACGGATAATGTTTCTCTCAACACCAGTGCCGGCAATGGCAGCATCCTCTTCAATAACACGGTAGATGGGACAAATCCAGGCGCTCAATCCCTGACTCTAGCAGCCGGCACGGGCAATATTACTTTTGATAGTGCTGCCGGGAATAACACTCCTCTGAGCAACTTAACAGTCAACAGCGCTAACAACGTTACTACCCAGGCAATTACTGCCAATAGCATTAGTCAAACTTCAGGCACCGGCACGACGAATTTCAACGGCGCACTCAACACGAATACTGCTGCCGGTATTAACCTGACAGGTAACAATTTTACTATTAACAGTCCTGTTACGACTGCTAATGGTGGTGGCTTGAGCATCAACAATAGTGGCACACTAAATATTTCTGCCGGTGCCAACTTAAACCTAGATGGTGCTTTCTCTCAAATCGGCACAGGAGCAGTTTCCACAGGCGGCAGCATTGCCACAAATAACAATAACATCAGCTTTACCGGCCCAATCAACTTAACAGGCGATCTCTCCCTTAACACGGGTGCCGGTAATGGTGATATTACCTTCAACAACACAGTCAACGGTAATCAAAACCTGACTTTAGCAGCCGGCACTGGTAACATCTTCTTTAACAATTCACTAGGAGAAACAGCCTCATTAAATAGTCTAAATATCAATAGTGCTAGCAATATTTTTCTGAGCAGTAACGTCAGAACATTAGGCGATATCTTGTTTAACGCCCCCGTGACTCTTCAGAATAGTCTCACTATTGACAGCAGTGCCGGCAACGGGAATATTTTGTTCAATAATACTGTAAATGCCACGACTGCTGGGATTCAACACCTAACTTTAGCAGCCGGCAACGGAAATATTACTTTCAATAATTCAGTCGGTAATATTAATCGCTTAGGCGATTTAACCGTCAATAACGCCGGCAATGTCCTAACACAGGCAATTACTGCGGATAGCATTACCCAATTAGCCGGCAGCACCACATTCAATGGAGTGTTAAATACTAACTCGGCTGCCGGCATTAACTTGACAGGTAACAACTTTACCATTAACAGTCCGATCACGACTGCTAATAGTGGCGGCTTTGGTATCAACAATAGTGGCACCCTGAATATTGCTCCTACTGCTGATATGACTTTAGCAGGCGCTTTTCTGCAAAATGGTGCGGGGGCAGTTTTCACAGGTGGAGATATCACCGGCAGCAGCATTCAATTCACAAGTCCTTTGACGCTTACCGATGATATTTCTCTCAATACCAGTGCCGGCAACGGTAGCATCCTCTTCAATAACACGGTAAATGGTGCAAATCCAGGCATTCAATCCCTGACTCTAGCAGCCGGCACCGGAAATATTACTTTCAATAATTCAGTCGGCAATATTAATCGCTTAAATGCTCTAACTATTAGTAGCGCGAATAATGTCCTAACACAGGCAATTACTGCCAACAGCATTACTCAAACTTCCGGCACCGGCACCACCACATTCAATGGAGTGTTAAATAATAACTCTGCCGCCGATATTAATCTGACAGGCACCAACTTTACCATTAACAGTCCTGTGACGACTGCTAATGGTAGCGGATTGAGCATTAACAATAGTGGCACATTGAATATTACCGACAATGCACCCCTGAACTTGGATGGAGCATTCAATCAAACCGGCACAGGCGGGGTTTCCATCGCAGGCAATATTACGACAACCAATGACGATATCAGATTTACCGGCCCAATCAACTTAACAGGCGATCTCTCCCTTAACACGGGTGCCGGTAATGGTGATATTACCTTCAACAACACAGTCAACGGTAATCAAAACCTGACTTTAGCAGCCGGCACTGGTAACATCTTCTTTAACAATTCACTAGGAGAAACAGCCTCATTAAATAGTCTAAATATCAATAGTGCTAGCAATATTTTTCTGAGCAGTAACGTCAGAACATTAGGCGATATCTTGTTTAACGCCCCCGTGACTCTTCAGAATAGTCTCACTATTGACAGCAGTGCCGGCAACGGGAATATTTTGTTCAATAATACTGTAAATGCCACGACTGCTGGGATTCAACACCTAACTTTAGCAGCCGGCAACGGAAATATTACTTTCAATAATTCAGTCGGTAATATTAATCGCTTAGGCGATTTAACCGTCAATAACGCCGGCAATGTCCTAACACAGGCAATTACTGCGGATAGCATTACTCAATCTTCAGGCATCGGCAGCACCACATTCAATGGAGCATTAGATACGAGTAGTGCCGCTGGCATTAACCTAACAGGTAACAACTTTACCATTAACAGTCCTGTGACGACTGCTAATAGTGGTGGATTGAGCATTAATAATAGTGGCACACTCAATATTGCCGGCAATGCACCCCTGAACTTGGATGGCGCATTCAATCAAACCGGCACAGGCGGGGTTTCCATCGCAGATAATATTAATACAACCAATGACGATATCAGATTTACTGGACCCGTCACATTAGATGGAAACGTAACATTTAATCTGGGAACAGCGACAATTGCCTTCGGTTCTAGCTTAGCAGCCGGCAGTAACCCGCTGACTTTAACAGCCGGTGAAATTGATTTTACTGGAGCCGTAACGGGTAATAGTACGCTATTTCTGAGACCTGCATCTTCCGATCAAAATATCACACTCGGCGGAGCCAGCAATTCAACTTCAGCGCTGGATCTGACAGCAAATGAGTTAACAGCCATAGCCAATGGTTTTAGCTCAATTACTATCGGACGAACGGATGGCACCGGGACAATTAACTTTGAAAGTGGTGCGCCAGCAGATTTATTTAAAGATCCGCTGACAATTCTCTCTCCTGCCGGCACGCTTAACGTAAATGGGTTCATTGGGGCAGTTGATAATGCTTCTGTCACCCTTAATGCCGCTAATATCAATCTAGGAAATAACATCAGTACCCAAAACCAAAATATTACTCTCAACGGCAATATTTCCCTGAATAATAATGTCGAGTTGAATACCGATTTGGGCGGAGGTGACATTATTCTCAACGGGTCAGTTAATGGCACCCGCGAGTTATTCTTGAATGCCGGCATTGGTAATGTCGAGTTTAACGGGACTGTCGGACAGCTAAGCCGGCTGGAAGTTAATGCACAGAATACGCTGCTGCCACAGGGTGATACCACCATTACTACCAGCAATGGCGATATTCTTTTTAACAGTGCGGTTACTCTCCGAGGCAATACGAGATTTGATGCCGGCACTGGCACAGTTGCATTTACAAATACTTTAACTGCGGGTAGTAACGATCTGACCCTAACCGCAGACGAGATTAACTTAACAGCAATCACCGGCAGCGGTAATCTTGTACTGCAACCGACAAGTTTCAATCTAGATATTGCAATCGGAGGGTCTGGCGATACGAATGGTTTAGACTTGACAGCAGCAGAAATTAACGGCCTGCAAGATGCGTTTAATTCTATTATTATCGGGCGAGAAGATGGCAGCGGCGCTGTCAGAATTCTAAATGATGTGACATTCAATAGCCCACTAACCGTTCAGTCTTCAATGGGGTCAGGTTCTATCACGGCAAATGGAGCAATTGCCGCCAGAGGAATTGAACTAGAAGCCGGCAATAATATCACCACGGGCAATATTACCTCGACTAGAAATATTTCTATCACAAGTAATCGTGGCGAAATTGATACCAGTGCCGGCACGCTTAATACCTCCTCTGGTGATGAAGTGCGCTTAAGTGCAGCAGGCAATATTAGATCGGGTGACATTATTTCTTCACCGGCAGTGGGTGCGGGCGGTAGTATCCGACTCAATAGCAACAATGGCAGCATCACCACAGGGCGTTTAAACGCTAGTTCCACAGATGGGGATGGGGGCAATGTTGAAGTAAGCGCAACTGGCGAGATTAAAACCGGCAATATCACCAATCATTCTGATGCTGCTGCCGGCGGTAATATTACCTTGCAAAGCCAGAGAGGAGCAATTGTGAGCGGCAACCTGGATGCGTCAGGAAACACGCGAGGTGGGGAAATCAAAGTCCTCTCGCCTATCCAAATCACTGCCGGAGAGATAAATTCCAGTGCTCGGTTAGGGAATGCCGGCAATGTCACCCTCGACCCCGAAGGCGATATCCAAGTTAGCTTTATTAACGCGCAAGGTGGAACCCAGGGTGTCGGCGGTGTGGTTGACGTTACCACCCAACGGTTTTTTGGGGCAAGTGGGACATTTACAGATCGAAATGGAATACTTTCCAGCATTTCCACTGCCGGTGGACTGGGAGGGGGCCGAATCACGATCCGGCACGGGGGTGGCCCAAATATTCCCTTTGTTGTGGGGGGTGGCGTTACAAATGGAACCGCCGGCAACATCACAACTGGCGCTCAGGTTGGAGAAACGCTTCAGCCTGGAGATTATTTCGGGCCATTCACCCAAGGAATTGTGGGAGTGATTACTGGGCCGGTTTCCCCCGAAACTCCAGAAGAAATCCCCGAAACACCTGAAATTCCCGAAATCCCAGAAACACCCGAACCACCTGAAACACCCGAACCACAGCAACCGCCGACATCGGTTCCCACTCCAACACTGACGCCGGTTCTATCTCAGGGATCAACTCCAATACCGACAGGTGGGATAGGTGTTCCATCTCAGGGATCGACTCCAACACTGACTTTCCTTCCGAACCAACCAGAGGCAGAATCAGACAAAATTGGTAACTCAAGAGACACTGAGAAAGTATTTTTTGACTCAACAAAAATTCGCACAAAGCTAGATACATCGGCAGGAAGAGCAACACTCGCTTTTGATACAACGCCGCAATTGCGTCAAAATTTGGAGCAGGTGCTAAAGAGTGGAAAATTAGACCTAGCAGTATCGCTGATTGAAGAACTTAGGGCTGAGGAATTTAAAAATTACTTTGGGGAAAACTATGCCGGCAACACAGCTTTAGCCGAGTCGGAGCAAGGCATAAACCCTGGAAACACCGCAGAAGCAGTGTCTATTGAAGAAATCCAAAAGACCCTCACAGAACTGACAGATCAAACCGGCAGAACGCCTGCGGTTGTTTATGTTTTTGCTCAGCCCGAACAACTCTATTTGATATTAGTTGGCCCTAAGAGCAAGCCGGTTCTCGTAACTTTACCGGAAGCTAATCGTGGGGCGCTACTCAAAATGGTACAAGCGTTTCGCTTGCAAGTTAGCAATCCGCAAAAAAGTAAAACAACCGAGTACCTGGCATCATCCCAAAAACTGTATCAGTGGCTAATCGCTCCCCTGGAAGCAGAACTGGGAGCGCAAGGGATAGACACTCTGGTTTTCTCTTTAGATACAGGGGTGCGTTCGCTGCCGGTTGCTGCCTTGCACGACGGACAAAAGTTTTTAGTAGAAAAGTACACAATTGGCTTAATTCCTAGCATCAATTTGGTTGATACTCGTTATCAAGATATCCGGAATTTTCACGTTTTGGCGATGGGAGCCTCACGCTTTAGTGATCAAAAAGCCTTGCCATCTGTGCCGGTGGAATTGTCTATGATTACCAAGGAATTATGGGAAGGAAAATCTTTTCTTAATGAGTCTTTTACCTTAGAAAATCTTAAATTAGAACGTGCGAAAGAACCGTTTGGAATTATTCACTTAGCAACACATGGACAATTCCAGCCGCGTTCACCGGCATATTCTTATATTCAATTATGGGATTCCCAGCTACGGTTAAATCAATTGCGTCAGATGGGATGGAACGATCCGCCAGTCGAGTTATTGGTACTGAGTGCCTGCCGTACCGCGTTAGGGGATGAACAAGCTGAGTTAGGGTTTGGAGGTTTAGCGGTGGCAGCCGGCGTCAAGTCGGCGCTGGCGAGTTTGTGGTATGTGTCAGACTTAGGAACTTTAGGGCTGATGAGTGAGTTTTACGTGCATTTGAAGAATGCGCCAATTAAGGCAGAGGCATTGCAACGAGCACAAATTGCTATGATTCAAGGTCGTGTGCGGGTTGAGGGAAATCAATTGCACTGGTCGGTTTCTGAGTCAAAAAGCGTGCCGGTGCCGGCAGAATTAGGCCGGCAGGAAGATCAAGATTTCTCACATCCCTACTATTGGGCAAGTTTTACTTTAATTGGCAGTCCTTGGTAATCAATTTTGCTCCTTATTGCAAAGATGCCAAAAGCCGAGTTTTACCTTTTTGACTGTTTGCAGTACGATAATCCTAGTTTGATACATTAAATATTTTCAGATTTCTCTCCATCTTTTAATCAATGAATTGGTTTTTCACAGCCCTCGCCGCCGGAGTAACAAGTTTTGTTGCTACCAACATAGATGACATCATTATTTTGATGTTGTTTTTTTCTCAAGTGAACGAGAAGTTCCGTCCCCGACATATCATTATCGGTCAGTATCTAGGTTTCACCGCACTTATTATTGCCACTTTGCCCGGTATTTTGGGGGGATTAGTTATCCCTAAAATGTGGACTGGGTTATTGGGATTACTTCCTATTATTATCGGTATTAAACAGTTACTGAGCCGGGAAAATGAATCTTTGGAAGTGCAAGCGGTTTCCGATGAGTTGAACCAAGTTCCAAATCGCAACCCGATAGTAGCTGCACTTACTAAGCTTATAAGCAGGCAAGTTGTCAATGTTGCTGCGGTTACGGTGGCGAATGGAGGAGATAATATCAGTATTTATATTCCGTTATTTGCCAGTAATAATCTGGTTAGTTTAGGAGTCATTCTCTGCGTTTTTTATATTCTCATTGGAGTTTGGTGCGCTGTTGCTTACTTGTTAACTCGCCAGCCGGCTGTTGCCAAAATTTTAATGCGTTACGGCCATGCTATTTCGCCCTTTGTGCTGATTGGCTTGGGTATTTTTATCTTGATTGAAAGCGGTAGTTACCGGCTAATCCCACTGTTTCAATAAATCTCTATGACAATTCTCTAGTTAACTGGACAAATTCTCTCAATTTTCCTTGTTTTTGGCAAAATTACTTAAGTTGAGCAATTTTGTCCCACCTTCGCCAATAATCAGGGGTGGCTCACCATTCCATTTGTCGATTGCTTGCTTAAGCAGGAGTTCTGAAGTCAAAGTCTCGCGCAGCAAACTTTGCGCTTCTGCCTCTCCTCTAGCTAAATTTACCTTAATCTCTGCGTCTTTTAATGCTTTCATCACGACAAATCCCGTCTTTTTAGCCTCCTGTTCGGCAATTTGCTTGGCTTCTACCGCATCGCTAAATCGCTGAGAAAAGTGGACGTGTACTAAAGAGATATCATCAACTCTAATGTGATAGCCGATTAGGCGCTCAGTTAAAGAATTATCTACCCCAGCTTTTACTTCACCTCGCTTGGTAATAATTTCTTCAGCCGTGTATTTTGCCATGACTGCCTTAAGCACTTCTTCAACGGCTGGGTTAATAATTCGCTCGACGATAGCGTTCTCGTCTCCAACTTGTTGAAAAACAGCATTAGCTTCCTCTGGGAAAATATGCCAATTCAGCGCTACATCAGTGAAAACCTCTTGAAGATCCTTGGAGGAAGCTTCAGCCGAACTTTCCTGCTTCTGCACTCGAACGCTCAACTTCTTGACAGTATTAACAAGCGGAATAACTGCGTGAATTCCTTCTCCGAGGATTGTTTCTTCCACTTTACCAAACTGCATCAGCACCCCTCTTTCTCCAGCATTGACGATTACAAAAGGGTTGAAAAGAATAACGAACAGAAATAAAAGTAAAGCCAGTGTGCCGGGATTATATAGAGTTTTCTTTTTTGTCATACCTGCGGTTAAAGCTTTTCAATACAATTGAGGCTGCAAAACCTAGGAAACGCCACCTCCCGCCGGCAACTCGCTACGTTGTCAGCAGAGGGATCGCGGTGCATAAGGTGAGTATGCCAGATTAGAGCGAGAATCTAGCCTACCATTCTATTTGCCTAGGTGTGCATAACCTCAAAACAGAGCTGCTAAAAGTTCGTTGAAGCAAGCGTGCAAGCGAATCGATCCAGAAGCTTTAGGCATAAGCGATCTCAACAGCCGGCTAGACTTTTACAGGAATTTTTGGTTAAAGTACGATAATCCTACCAAAATAGTGTACTTTAAAAAAAGTGCCGAAAACTTACGCCTAAAAGACAAGCGATCCCTGAGCAGTTGTAGCAGGCTGCTTAAGCGGGATTCAATTGGCGATTCTGCCCTGTTTTCCATTGGTAAAACAGGTTTTCAGAAACAAAGCCAGTCAAAAAATCTCAAGGAGTCGTTCAACTTGTTAGAAGATTGCGAAAGTTAGTGGGTGCGCCGACACCACGGGTTGCTGCTATTTTTTCCTTGAAAAGTAGCTTTCGAGTCAACGCTGTAAGTTTCAATCAACATCAACTGTCAATGAGCCTAAACGCTCACACGCTGGAAAATAGGAGATATGTTAAAAAAAATACGAGGTGGATTTTTTCTGGTGATTGGATATTTGCTGTCCCCCCTATGCTGGTGGAACGATATTTTTTTCAATTTGCCAATTGCCTATTTTTTTGGATATGTGTGTAGTTGGTTCTCTCCAAATTTATTACTACCCTGCTCGATTCTCGGGTACTGGATTTCTAATATTCTGGGGATTCTTTTGATGCAGTTTGGGACTGTAGATATTCTTCAAAAGCAACCTGAAGAGCGGAATTTAAAAAAAGATTTACTGACGGGTTTGGTGTCTTCAACGATTTATACTCTGGCAATTTTGGCATTGATTCAGTTAAAGATTCTTGACGCTCCTGTCCTATTTTCCTTTATTAACAAGAATGATTCAATGCCATTTTAGTCACCATGAGTCGGAGCGACGCTTAAGTAGACGCTCCTTCATCTGAGCTGGAATTATCGAGAAAAGGCAATATTAACAACTGTTCAAAAGCTTTTGAAAGGCGAGTTTGAAAGCGCTGCCGGTGCTTCAATTTTAGAAAGGGCCGGACTATTTCTGCTTTCAGATGAGAGCCATTTCTGTTATCGATGACTCGCATCGCTCGGAGAGTCGCAAGCTGTAATTCCTTTGTGACCATTAATTCAGAAATTGCAGCAGCACCAACACCGCGTTCAATAACCGCCTTGACCATCTCTCCGCTGTTCAAAATTATAATTGTATTGAGTTCCCTTGGCTCGATTCCCCAATTGTGTAAGACTTCCTCAAATCTTTGCTGTGTTCCCGATCCAGGCTCGCGCATTACCCAATCTACTGTAACCAATTCTGTTACAAGGATTTCCGTACGTTCAAACCAAGGATGAGATTTACCAACAACAATTACTAATTTATCTCTGGCGACAACTTCTTCTTCTAGACTAATCTTAAGGGAAGATTTTACCTCTCCTTCTACCAAACCCAAATCAAACAATCCTGTCGCCGTTCCCTCACAAATTGCTTCTGTATTGGCGAGAGTGCAGTTAACAAAAATGCCGGGATACCGACGCTTAAATTGGCTAATTTTTTCGGGTAACCAATAGTTACCAATGGTGAGACTTGAACCCAATTTCAACTCTCCCCGTTGCAGATCGTTCAATTCTTTTAACCCCCGCTCGGCTAAAGCGACTTGGTCAAGAATTTTCTGCGCTTCCAGATGTAACAATTGCCCAGCCTCAGCGATCTCTATGTGGCGACCAATTCGGTGAAACAATTTCACGCCGTATTCCTGCTCTAAATTTTGAATCGCCGCGCTGACAGCCGGCTGGGTGATGTAAAGCGCCTCCGCAGCACGGGTAAAGTGCAGGTGTTCCACTACAGCTAGAAAAATTCGCAACTGGTCTAGCGTCATGCCGGCCATCTGAGAGACTCCTAAAACCTTGATTCAATATTTAATCATTTTTATTTATCCTACCAACAAAAAAGAACATTTGATTCTATGCTTTTGTTTGCGTACAGTAAAGTCAAGCCTTTTTAAAAGGCTTGAGCTGAGGTAGTACCGACAAGTTCAATTCGAGTGCACAAGCAAGTGTCTCACCTCGTAACACTTTGCCAACGGCACTGAAGATAAACCTGTACGTTAAGAAAATTCTTTATGACCAGTGAAATCCGATTAAATCAGAGTGCTCATGGCTTAAGGTCACAATGTCTGCCTTACAAGGAAGTCCTCGCACAATCATTTGCCGTCATCGCACCCACCACAACACCGGCTGCGAATTTAGGTTTAATCTTCGCCATGTCAGGAAACGGGACTTGGTTGAGTTTCCTGCTGGGAATGATGGGTCTAGTCTTTGTCAGTGTCAACATTAACCAATTTGCCAGCCGTTCTGCTTCTCCTGGTTCGCTGTACTCCTACATCGCCAAAGGTTTGGGACCCACTGCCGGCGTCCTTTGCGGCTGGGGTTTAGTTCTGGCTTATCTATTTACAGGGATGGCCGTTTTGTGCGGTTTTGCTAACTTTGGCGAAGTGTTGATGGGTCATTTGGGAATCCATATCTCCAGCATCACGCTGTTGGCAATTGGCGCTGGACTCTCTTGGTATATGGCTTGTAAAGATATCCAGCTATCTGCCACAACCATGCTGATCATCGAGGGCGTTTCTGCCGGCTTAATCTTGGTGTTAGGCATGATTGTTTGGGCGCATAAAGGGTTCGCCCTCGATCCTGCTCAACTGAGTTTACAAGGCGCGACTCCAGGTGGAGTGGCGATGGGACTTGTGTTAGTTGTATTTGGTTTTTCTGGGTTTGAAAGCGCCACTTCATTAGGAGATGAAGCGAAAAAACCGCTTTCAACGATTCCTAAAGCTGTGATGTCCAGCACGATTCTGACGGGTCTGTTTTTCATCATGATGGCTTATGTGGAAGTGCTGGGATTTAGCGGCAGTTCCGCGTCTCTGGCTAACAGCGAAGAACCGCTAACTTTTTTAGCAAATGAAGCGGGAGTCGGTCTTTTAGGAGAGTTAATTGCCCTCAGCGCACTGCTGTCGTTCTTCGCTTGCGTTCTCGGCAGTATTAATCCGGCTGCCAGAGTTTTCTTTATGATGGCGCGTCACGGTTTGTTTCACACTTCTTTGGGTGAAGCGCATAAGTCAAATAAAACGCCTTACGTCGCGATCACAATGTCATCGCTCATTACATTTCTGGTGCCGGCAACGATGTCTCTGTTCGGCCTCAAGCTGTTTCAAAGTATGGGCTATCTGGGGACAATTTGCACCTACGGATTTTTGCTCGTGTACATTCTGATTTCCATCGCTGCACCTGTTTATCTCTACCGGCTAGGAAAACTGCGCCCCCTAGATGTGGTGTTCTCACTGTTAGGGGTTGGATTTATGATGATTCCCGTTTTGGGGACGGTGGGAATCCCTGGTAGCGAGCTTTTTCCAGTGCCAGAGTACCCTTACAACGTGTTTCCGTTTCTGTTCCTGATGTACTTACTTGCCGGTTGTGGGTGGTTTATTATGCAAAGATTGCGCTCTCCGGAAATGGTTGAAGAGATGGAAGAAGCGATTGATGCGATTCACGTCAGATTTAACGACCCAGAAAAATTTTAACAAAGTTGCTTCCCGGCTTTTTAAGCCGGGAAAACCCATAACCGAAACGCGTACACATTTGATTTTGAAAATCAGGGCAGGCAAAAATGAGCGAGTTAATCACTGCAATTCCCACAGGTTTAGCAGCCTTTACGGCGACCAATATTGATGACATTCTTATTTTGACGCTGTTTTTCGCCCAAGTGAATGCGACGTTTCGCCGGCGGCACATTGTAATCGGTCAATATTTAGGCTTCAGCGCACTGCTGGCGGCGAGTCTTCCCGGTTTTTTTGGTAGCTTTATTGTCCCGCACGCTTGGATTAAACTTCTTGGCTTAGTGCCGATTGCAATTGGTATCAGCAGCTTGCTTGCATCCGATGAAGAAGATTCAAAAGAAGCTGAAATAGAAATTGAGCAATCTAAACCCTCTTCACTTGCCGGATTTCTTTCTCCTCAGACTTACAGTGTAGCTGCGATTACAATTGCAAATGGCAGTGACAATATTGGCGTTTACGTTCCACTATTTGCGAGTAGTGAATGGGAAAGCCTTTTGATAATTTTGGGCGTATTTTTAACAATGGTTGGAGCGTGGTGTTATGCTGCTTATAAATTAACAACGCTGCCGGCAATCACTCAGCTCTTAACAGGTTACGGTAGTAGTTTGGTTCCTTGTGTCTTGATTGGATTAGGCGTTTTCATCGTCAAAGAAAGTCTTATTTTAACTTTACTCGCTCTCGCTGCTAGTTACATTTGGATAGTAACTGTGGGCAGAAATAATGAGGTTTCACCGGAAATGGAAAAAAATTAAAGCCGGTGAAAACAGAACCCTCATCAGCTTGCTCTTGGGAGCAATTTGCCCATTTAAAAATTTTGCCATCTGGGAAAAGAGAAAATTTATGAAGCTCTTCAAATCTCTTGTCATCGCTTTAGTAATTCTTGCGAATCTAGTGTTCGCTCAGCCCTCGTTTGCAGACAAGCCGAAATTTATCAAAAACCCTGAGTATATAGAGATTACCAAAGCCCTTGAGACTCTTAATGAGGCGAAGAACTCTCAAGCTCAATTAGAAACTGCTTTTCCTGAAGAAACTCAGAAAAAGATCGATGAATTAGAGTTTCAAAAATACGCTCTAGAAACTGGACGTACTTGGGGACAGTGCCGCAATGAAACCGGGAAAACCCTAGCTGTTTACGGGCCAAAACTGGACTTGGATGATGATGACGATTACCAGAACGCCTACAGCTCTACCCTGTATTTATTAGCAGATGGGCAGACGACTAAAAATAACTGGGACTGTGACGGAGTTTATTTAGCCAATGATGCCCAAGCTGTTGATTTGAGCGCTAATCAGCAGGAGCAAACATTGGAAGTGCCGGCTGCTATCAAAATTGCTAACGGCACTCAGTTAATAGTTAAGACGAATCCCGATACTGCCGCTATCGAATTTAATCTTCCCACTGCTAAAGTCGTGAAAGCCGATGAGGTTAACTGGTTTATTCCAAATGTGTCCCAAGCGCTGATAGACACGCGAGTTCCAGACGCACCTACCAATAAGTCTTGAACTTCACCGAGTTATTGACCCGTGAAAATGTCTTTCTAAACAGGGTTGCCGTCAAAATCATAGAAAACGCCGGCTCGGCTCTAAAACGATCTTTGATTTTGGCTGGTAGCCTTCCCCAGAAGACAAAGACGCCCGGAACTAAAGAGGAAGTTCTAATTGAAAAGAATTTTAAGATTCTAAGGCTTGCTTTATTAAAACATCTATACTGAGACTAAAGGGTGTTATCGATGCAATTAATGGTCAAATCCGTAGAAACCGAGATACAGAAGCCCCAGCAAAAGAATCCGTCGCGTGTGCAGGCTCATTTAGCGAATGAGCGCACCTACCTGGCATGGATGCGTACTGCGATTTCTCTGATGGGCTTTGGTGTTGTTATTGTCCGCCTTCGCACCTTTCATCCACCTATTTTGCCTCACCCTGGGAATGGTTGGAAGCTAGGTTTACTCTTTTCTCTGGTTGGCTTGGTAACTGTATTACTGTCCACCCATCACTACTTTTCCGTTTGCCAGCACATTGAGCAGGATACCTATCAACCAACAGATCGCTGGGTCATCCTGTTTAGCCTTGCTGTGACGCTTCTAGGAGCCGGCGTAATTTATTATGTTTTTACAGCACCCCTCAGCCCAATGAGTTTTATGGTGCCTGAGTAATTACGGTAAAGGGCGCGTCAATATCACTTCAATCAAAAAGTAGTAATGGGTTGCAAATGAGTTGACCTAAGGATTGCTTCAAGCAAGCTGAAGCTACTTTTAAATCAACAAACTTTTACATTATGAAAATTCTGCTGCTAAGCGTTCACCCACCAGAAGGGGGTGGTTCAGCCTACTCGAGCCAAGAACTTGCGAGTGGATTGCGCTGCCTTGGCCATGAAGTTCTTCATTTATCGCCTTATAAATCGGCAGCATCTAGAGCCGAATACCAGGGATTAAACTGGTTTCCCGCTGATTTTCCTGCGGATATTGGCATTAGTTTACAGGCTCAATCAGATATCGATAATTACGCTCAAGCTGCTTATCTAAAGCACGGCCCTTTCGATTATGTAATCCTAGGTCGTGAGTCATTTCTTTGGCATCTGCCGGCTCTCCGTCTTGTTCATTATGATAAGCCGGTTATTCTCATCTGTCGGGGAGCATATATCAACCGTCTGGTTGGCGGCGATCCGATAGAAGAAAAGCTAAGAGAACAACTGATCAAACTCTACCGAGGTTGCGATCTCATCGTTTGTATCGCTCGCCATCTCGCTAAATCTATAAATCGTGTAGTTGAAGCCAACAATACTTTTTTTCTCCCTAACCCAATTGTATTGCCTTCATTTAACCAGGCTGATATCAAAATACCGGCAGCCGGTGAGCCAATTCATTTATTGATGGCGGCTCAAATTAAGCCGAGAAAAAGACCTTTAGATGCCATTGAAATTATACGAATTTTGGTGGAGCGGCAAGTTGATGTCCACCTGACTATTTGTGGGGATGGATCGGACATGAAAGCAATGTTAAATCTAATCAATCACTACGGCTTAGAAAAACATATTCTTGTTAAAGGTCGTGTTGACCGGCAGGAAGTGCTTTCTTGTCTCAATCGTGTAGAAACCGTATTGTTGTGTTCAGAAAATGAAGGCCGGCCTCGCATTCTTCAAGAAGCGATTGCAGCCGGTAAGGGAGTTGTTGCCTACGATAATGCCGGTTCCCGCGAGGTTCTTACTGAATGGTCAACTCAATGGCCTTTAGGCCGTCTGATTCCGATTGGAAATACTCAGGCAGCGAGTCAGGCAATTTTAGATTTAGCCAACTATTTACGCTCAAAACCAGAACCTTTGCCACCGCTACAACTGCCCCAACCTCTTGAAGTTACTTATCAGTATGAAGCCATGTTAAAAGCTTTAAAAAGTCAGCCGGTTGCTCAAGCTGAACTCCATCCTGTTTAAAGGTAATTTTCTATATTTCCCTATTTAGTAATCGAGAAATATAAAGAATTCAGGTTAAGGCCGACTTTAGGTATAAAAATACTAATGTAAAAGGTTGAAAGAAGAAGCTTAACTCATGAAAAAAATATCTTTGGTTTTTAGAACCATTGGAGAAAGAACATCTAATATTGCTTTAGACTTAGCCATCCAAAATATCCAACCGGATCAAGTTCATATTATTGATCAGGTTAAACCCTTTTCCCTAGCTGTTCAACAAATGCTGAAGATTGACTATCATTGTGATTTTGTCGTCTTCATGGATGCTGACTGTTTAATTGTGGAGGATTTAACGCCTTTTCTTCAGAAAAATAATGCTCCTTATATAGACTGTTACGTTTTGGATAAATTCAGAGGTTATATTCATTGCGGCGTCCACATTGCGAGAATAGATGTTGTCAAAGCAATGCAAAATATCAAAGAGCCAAAGGATGACCCCAAATATGTGCTAAGACCTGAATCTAGAATTCGGGATTTAGCAATGAAACAATTAAACTTTAAAAAAGATTTCAAACGATTTAATATTTTTCATGACTTCTGTCAATATTATCGAGATATTTTTGCCAAATACGCTCTGAGGGAACTGAGAAGTCGTACAGATTATCAGCGAGCAAAACTAAATTTTATTCAAGAAGATTGGGAAATACAAGATGAAAACTTAGATTTTAAAGTGGCTAAGTTGGCAATTAACTATGCCAGAAAATACCTCAACACTCATGCCTCTGTTAAAGAAATTGCAAAATTTATTGAAGATTTACCCAATATCGCTATTGACCAATTAAATAAAAAAAATATTTCAGAAAAGCCTGATTTAACTTTGAAAGAATTAGAAAAAATATCCATACCATTCAAAATAAAAAGCAAAATACATCAAAAAAACTATAAAATATTTGGAATTGGACTTAGCCAAACTGGGACGAGATATCTAGCACAAGCATTGACAAGGCTAGGATTCAGTGCGATACACTCCCCCGATGACGATTTAACATTAAAAGAACTCCTCACAGGAAAGTATGATTTTTCAATATTAGATGACTTCGATGCAATAACTGATATAACAGTTGCACCTTTTTACCCTCAGTTAGATCGACTATTTCCAAACAGTAAGTTTATTTTAACTCTATTATCTGATAAAGAATCTTGGCTCAAGTCCCTAGAAGATCAGTGGACTATTCAGCCAGGGGAAGATTTACTCTCCGATCAAGACAAAAATACCCAGTACCGAAGATTAGTGCGGGTTGCAACCTACGGCACTTATGGTTTTAATAAAGAGCGTTTTTCTTATGTTTACGATCTGCATTGTAAAAATGTCATTGACTACTTTAAGAACCGCCCGGAATCTTTGTTAATACTTAACGCAGAGACTGGAGAAGGCTGGGAAAGGTTAAGTTCATTTTTAAATCAACCACTTTTGGAGAATCCGTTTAAGAGTAAAAGCTCTGCAAAGGGCAAAATGAAGCAGGAATTATATAATTAAAGATAGGTAAAATACGGAAATTTTTAGTGAAAGCAGATTTAATTCTCAAGGTTGCCACGAATGACCCCGGTGACTTACCGGACAGAGTATCGGTTAAAATACTGTGCCGGCGTCTGTTCACCTACATTTGGCAGAATAAGTCCCCATTACTAATTGGTTTAGGAACGATTGTTTGTCTTTCTCTGCTTCAGGTTCTCCTGCCTCAGATTACTCGCTATGTGATTGATATTGTCATTCCAGAAAAAAAATTTAATTACTTGCCTTGGGTAGCCGGTGCAATTTTATTCATTTCCTTCTTAATCGGAGTTCTTAACTTCTTTCGTAGTTACATGATGTCTCTGTTTGGACAGAGAACGATTGATCAGATTAGAAATGACTTATACAAGCACCTTCAGAAACTTTCAATTGGCTTCTTCAATAACCAGCGAACTGGGGATTTAATGACCCGTCTGTCTCAAAATGTCAATACTATTGGCAATTTAGTGACGGCTGACATTGCGGATATTTTGGCAGATAGTTTTACGTTTGTGGTGATTGTCAGTTATCTGATTACCGCTGATTGGCAACTGACTTTGCTATTGCTGATTACTTGGCCTCTGATAATTTATCTGACTCAAGTTTTTGGTAAATCTATGCGAGAGGCTTATTTCGACGTTCAAATACAAGCCGCAGCGGTTAATGATCATCTGCAAGATACTATTTCTAATATTAATATAATTAAGTCTTTTGGGAATGAGCAATATGAAATTAACCGTTTTTCGCAGCAAAGCCGCAATTATAGGGATGCCAATATTCGCGCTACGCGCCTTTGGTCAGTCTTCTTTCCATTAATTGACATTTTAAACAACCTTAGCACTGTTATTGTTCTCGTTTTTGGTTCTTGGGAAGTGATGGTTGGGCGCTTGACAATTGGTGAACTTGCGGCTTTTCTCGCCTATATTAATCAAATGAATCAACCTATCAGGCGGTTTAGCAAAGTTATAAACCTGATGCAAAGAGTGGTTGTTGCCTTAGATAGAATCTTTGAAATATTTGATACAAAACCAGAAGTGGTTGAAAAGGAAGAATCTGTTAGTTTAAAGTCTTTGAAGGGAAGTATAAAATTTGAAGATATTGAGTTTGCATATAACCGTGAAAAGCCAGTTCTCGATAACTTTAACCTAGAAATTAAGACAGGAATGACAGTCGCTTTGGTCGGTTCTTCGGGTGCGGGAAAAAGCACAGTGGCTAAATTAGCAGCTCGTTTTTATGACCCTCAAAAAGGCCGGATCTTGATTGATGACTACGATCTGCTAGATGTGAGTTTAGAGTCACTGCGAGAACAAATAGGGATTGTTTCTCAAGAAACTTTACTTCTCTATGGCACTGTGCGCGACAACATTGCTTATGGAAAGCTAGATGCTACAGACCAAGAGATTGAAGAAGCCGCTAAAGCCGCTAACGCTCACGACTTTATTGTAAGCTTTCCTGATGGTTACAACTCCCTTATTAGTGAGCGTGGGGTGAATTTATCAGGGGGACAGAAGCAGCGTTTAGCAATTGCGAGAGTTTTGCTCAAAAACCCTCAATTTATTGTACTAGATGAAGCAACTTCTGCTCTAGATACAGAGTCTGAGTCTCTCATTCAAGCGTCTTTAGAAAAACTATTTAAAGGTCGGACTAGCTTAGTCATTGCTCACCGGCTTTCAACTATCCAGCGGGCAGATTTGATTGTTGTGATGGAAGAAGGCCGCATTGTAGAAACTGGAACTCATGCAGAATTACTTTCTAAAGAAGGACGGTACGCCCATTTACACGCGCTCCAGTTTCCACAAAAATACAGCCGGTTAACCCCACCAGAGATTCAGGAAGAAAAACTTGAATCACTGATGGTTTGATCGCTCAGTGGGTTGGCTTTAGTTAAATGGGGTTTAATTAGCAGGCTGACTCCCACTGCCCAAGCCACTGAAACCAGCCAGCCGGCTAAGATATCGCTGGGAAAGTGAACGCCTAAATATAGGCGTGTCCAAGCAATTCCTAATACAAAAAAGCTGCCAAATATCCCCACGAACCAGCACCACCGGCTGCCCCAAGTCAGAATGACTAAAACTGCTATTAGCGCCATGCTGGACATTGCATGACCGCTCGGAAACGCATAGTCATGCGCGGGTGGAAAGGATGACTCCCACAGATGAGGACGTATGCGATGCATTAAACCTTTTGCTGTGCGGTTGATGATGGCGGTTCCCCCAAGCGTGGTTAGCAAATAGGCTAAAGATCGCCACCGGCGTCGAACCAATAGCACCAGTGAAAGTACAACCGAAATTAAAAAGACGCCGTGAAACCCCCCAAATTGAGTTAGGAAAAGCGCAAAAGCATCCAATTGCGCGTGTGTAGTTTCGTGAATTGCTAATAGGATCGATACATCCCACGCAAAGGCACCTTCATTGTTCCATATCTCGACGGCAAGCTCCTCAAAGATCAGCAAAGGTAAACACACTCCTACAAAGAGCGCCAGCAAAGGACGCCAGCGGGCAATAAATAGCTGCTTGAGGAAGCTGGAGAATGATTGAAGAAGCTGCTGAAAATTTGGTTGAGTCATCGCTCTACTGAAACAAAAGTATTTACGTTAGCAATTATGACCTGGCGGGTCGATTAAATTGAGTATGAGGGTGGAAAAGATTTGGCATATTTCGGTTTTACATAAACCTGTTGTTGTGGCACCAAATTTAACTCATTAAATCGTTCTCGGCTGAGAATCGCATTGACAACTTGACCGTCCTCTAAAGCT
Source organism: Microcoleus sp. FACHB-672 (assembly GCF_014695725.1). Lineage (NCBI taxonomy): Bacteria > Bacillati > Cyanobacteriota > Cyanophyceae > Oscillatoriales > Microcoleaceae > Microcoleus > Microcoleus sp. FACHB-672. The sequence goes on from NZ_JACJOU010000031.1 coordinate 75,609, forward strand.
AATTCCGCTTGAACTTCCCAACCAAGATTAATCAGTCGTTTGATCTTTGCAGGAGCAGCGGCCTCTTTTGGCTGGGTTGCTACGACTACATCGTGAGGGCGCACAAAAACTTCTGGAGGGGCTTTATCAACCTTATCGTTAGAGAAAAAGCGCGAACTACTGGGCAGAACATTTACCGGCCCAATAAAACTCATCACAAATGGCGTAGCTGGCTGGTCATATATTTGAGCCGGCGTGCCGACTTGTTCAACTTTGCCCTTATTCATCACCACGATTTCATCAGAAACTTCCATTGCCTCTTCCTGATCGTGGGTGACAAAAACGGTTGTGACGTTAACTTCAGCATGGAGCCGGCGCAACCAAACCCGTAAATCTTTGCGGACTTTCGCATCTAACGCCCCGAACGGCTCATCAAGTAGCAGCACTTTCGGTTCAACGGCTAGCGCTCGCGCCAGCGCCACCCGTTGCCGTTGACCCCCAGAGAGTTGGGACGGATAGCGATCACCCATTCCCCTCAACTGTACTAACTCCAGCAGCTCTTCCACTCTTGCGTTTGTTCTAGCCTTGAGAGCGTTGCGGATCTCCAGACCAAACGCAATATTCTGACGAACGGTCAAGTGTTTGAACAAAGCGTAGTGCTGAAATACAAAGCCGATCTTGCGGTCTTGGACACTCTTATGAGTAGCCTCCTCGTCCGCGATCCAAATTCTGCCGCTATCGGGAGTTTCTAAGCCAGCAACCAGCCTCAGCAAAGTGGACTTACCAGAGCCTGAGGGTCCCAGTAACGCCACTAGAGAACCACTTTTAATTTTTAGCTGAACTTCGTCAACAGCCTTAAAACTTTCGTAATGCTTGGATACGTTATCAATGATGATGTCCACGATTAAGAGAGACTCCTAAGAATAAACTACGGTTTACCCATGAGTTTACCGTAGATTGCGCCCTCTCGCTTAGTAGACTGAGAAAAAATTTAATCTCGACAAGAGTCGAGAGACCTGACTGGGCGTTTGAATCAGGATGAAACGGTCAGTTTTTCTACTTTAGGTAATGCACAAATCCGTTTCAAGTGGCCTCAACAATGCCGCGTGGCAGTTGATTGAAGCGATTGTGCCGGCTAAATCTGCCATTGGGCATCCTAGAGAAGTCGTTGATGCGATCTTCTGTGTGCAACGAGAACGCTACATCTGGCCGGCACTTGCCGAAGATGTTCCCCCTGCAAACCGTCTACGGCTGCATCTATGGCAGAAACTTGGCACCTGGCAGAGTTTGCATGATTGTTTACGCACCCAACGAAGAGAGGCGATGGACAAGAAGCCGCAAGCGAGTGTAGGTATCCTCGATTCTCGACTTCGCCCTACCAAAGACCTACGGATGACCTAAAAAAGGGAGGTCTACAGCATTGTTGGTCTTTCTACCACGAAAGCTGTAGACCTGAGCCGGTATTAGTTTCAGGCCGGCTCTCTATTCATAACTTTTTAAATACTTATTCCTTCAGTTCCCTACGTCCCAGATAATCTGCTAAGTACGCTTTTCTGGGCATACTTTTTCTCGATTTATTTTTTATTTTGATAAGTAGTTTATTAGAAATAGATGTGCCAATACTTGCTTTTTCACTGTTGAAATTGCTGTAATAACCACGCACCAACTTGGGATTGATCTATCGTGCGAGAGCGTCGCAGTGCTTCTTCCAAAATCGGCATTCCTAACCCTGGCAACACCAGAGACTCAGAAATGCGCCGGCTTCCTCCATTCTCAATCGCAAAGGCAATCATTCGTACATTTGCCACGTCTACAATCCAGTATTCTTTTACCTGTAAATCTTCATACAGCAGCCGTTTTGCCCCCTGATCATCTGCGAGGGAAGTGTTGGCAACTTCAATGACTAATTCAGGAGGCGGATAGCGATCTAAATCAATAATTGATGTTCCCCAAGGAATTATTTGGGAATTATTGCCTATGTAATAGGAAATATCAGGCTGACACTCTTGAACCCCCATTTGCCGGTAAGTTGTGTTAGTTATCCCTTTTATCGGCATACCTTTAAGCGTGCAAAATAGATTTACAGCAACAGTAATAATCGTATTATCGCAGCCGTGGTCATGTCCCAGTGGTGTCATTTCAATTCTCAAATGTCCATTATGGTAGTAGCACTTGGCTTTTTCATAAGCTGGATTTTCGGTAATCTGGATGTATTCTTCCCAAGTAGCCGGCACCCAAATATCACTCTTAATTTTAGTTTGTAAGTCGCTCATGGCTTAATTTGATAGTGTGAGCATTCGCAAAATCTTCATCAAATTTTAACTTTCAAAAATTAGCTTGAGATGAAGCTAACCTTTGATGAGTTTATCTATTTATGATAGCGCTATCATAAAAGATAATAGTGCTATGTTCATGTTCCATTCATTTTTTTGCTTGAATGACTTGCAAACTGCCACCGGCATACAAAGCGTGCCGGCTCACTTCAAATCCCATCTCCGATAACAGAGCCGGCACATCACTTTCAATAAGCTGCCAAGAAGTTTCTGTTTCAAACAACCACAAAAACACAGCAAAACCCGGCCAAAATAAAAGATTTGTGGGGCGATGAAAATCCACCATTGTAAAGATGCCGCCCGGTTTTAGCACCCGGTATACTTGTTGAAAAATTTGCCGGCGCTGTTGGGGTTCCATCTCGTGCATCGCCACACTTGTATGCACAATCTCGAAATAATTGTCAGGAAACGGCATCTTTTCAGCAAATGCTTCTACATATTCAGCTTGGGGAACATTTTGCTGAGCTCGTCTCAGTGATAAAGGGGAAGCATCGAGGCCGGTAACAGATTGGGAGTATTTCACTAAAAATTGCGTTGCCTGACCGCTGCCGCAACAGAGATCGAGTATTTTTGTATCTTGATTTATTGACAAATCTTGCAAAGCCAGCCGGCGAAATCTGCTCTCTCCACCGACGCTAAGGGCAGCAATGCGGGAAATCCCATCGTATAGCCATTGATATCGATAACTCCAGTCTCTTAAAATTGTTGCCATTTCTCTAACCTTATTAAAAATATCTATCTATTAATCTTCACTCTTATTGCTAAAAAGGATATATTGTTAAAATCGGTAACAAAAATGAAAATACTGGGAAGCTGTAACTGCTATGGGCCGTGTAGGGGTTTTATTGCTAAATCTGGGAGGGCCAGATCAAATAGAGGATGTCCGTCCCTTCCTGTTTAACCTATTTTCCGATCCAGAGATTATCCGCCTACCGTTTCCCTGGTTGCAGAAACCCTTGGCATGGCTGATTTCCTCCATGAGAGCTAAGAAATCTCAGGCAAATTACCAGCAAATTGGTGGCGGCTCTCCCCTGCGTCGCATTACAGACGAGCAAGCCCAAGCCCTGCAAAAGAACCTGCAAGAAAAGGGGAAAGATGCCCATGTCTATGTGGGAATGCGTTACTGGCACCCGTTCACCGAAGAAGCCATTGCCAGAATTAAGCGTGACCAGATTGAACAGCTGGTGATCTTGCCCCTCTATCCTCAATTTTCAATTAGCACCAGCGGTTCCTCGTTCCGGCTGCTAGAAAAACTGTGGCTAGAAGATCCATCTCTCGAACGGCTGGAATATACAGCAATTCCTTCCTGGTACAACCGGCCCGGCTATCTGCAAGCAATGGCCCAACTGATTACCCAAGAATTAGACCAGTCTCCCAACCCTGATAACGTTCACATTTTCTTTAGCGCCCACGGTGTTCCTGTCAGCTACGTTGAGGAAGCCGGCGATCCCTACCAAGAAGAGATTCAACACTGCACCGAGTTGATTATGCAGACGCTCAACCGGCCTAACCCTCACACCTTAGCCTATCAAAGTCGTGTGGGTCCGGTGGAATGGCTCAAGCCCTATACAGAGGATGCTATTAAGGAACTGGCAGCCGAGGGCGTTGAGGATTTGCTGGTTGTGCCGATCAGTTTTGTCTCAGAACATATCGAGACGCTGCAAGAAATTGATATGGAGTATCGGGAATTGGCGGAGGAAGCCGGTATTCATAACTTCAAGCGCGTGCCGGCGCTCAATACGCACCCCGTATTTATTGACGATCTGGCTAATTTAGTCATTGAAGCCCTTGAGACTCCTGGCTTGCAGTTGGCTTCTGTGATGCACCCCAAGAAACAGGTGAAGATGTATCCTCAAGAACGCTGGGAGTGGGGCATGACCACCACCGCTGAAGTGTGGAACGGGCGTCTCGCCATGCTGGGCTTCCTGGGATTGATGGTGGAGTTAATCACCGGCCACGGCCCTTTGCACTTTATTGGGTTACTGTAACGCTTAAACATTAACCGGCAATTGAACCTCTGAATGCACCCTTTTAGCTCAGTTTTAATGGTTCAACCCTTTTTCTTTTAAGAGGCTCTATATTGCTCCCCCTCAAACCTTTTTTTATAGGTCAATCAGGGGGAATTTTTATTATTCCATCGGGAAAGACGATTATTTAGCAATTGCTTGGCCGGCTCCAATTGCATCATTGCTGTTAAGACCCATTTGACCCAGCAGGCTGTCTTCATCCCAGCTAGCGCCTTTGAGATTTACACCCGCTAAGTTAGCTTTCTCTAAAAGCACCCCATTCAGCTTGGCATCCATTAAATTAGCGCCACTCAGGTTAGCATGACTCAAATTAGCATTACTCAAATCTGCAACACCGAGATTGGCGTTCGTTAGATTCGCACCCTTTAAATTAGCTTGATTTAAATTAATATAACAAAGATTAGCATCTCCTAACTCAGCATTACTTAGGTTGCTATTAGTAAAATTTGCCTCAAATAAATTGGCATTAATAAGATTGATATTAATCAGATTCGTATTGGTTAAATTGGCTTGAAACAGATTAGCTTCACGCAAATTAGCCTGACTTAAGTTTGCACCGCTCAAATCAGCTTGAGCTAAATCGGCACCTTGAAGATTAGCACGACTAAGATCACATCCCTGACATTGTTTAGTTTTCAGTAATTGTTGAACGTGTGCGGGATTTTCTGCTTTCACCGGCACAGCTAAACAAAGTGTTGCCGGCAGCACGAAAGCAATTAAAAAGCTTAATTTCATATTCTCCTCATTTATAACGCTTGCACTTTAGTCTTCCCGCCGGCAGGCTAACCCTACCACAGCGTTATAAATTCAGCTTTTCCACCTAAGTTGCATGATTATCTACCGTTTAACTCCTTGGAATTTATAAACTTTTTTAACGGCAAATATCAAAAAAGCAAAAAAAAACTGGCTCATCGCCAGTTGTTACGTTCAGCTTATTGTTGCCATCACTATCACATTTAGTGAGAGTACAGTGTACTGCTAGCGCACCAACCCAATTCCATTGGTGAGATTAGCACCTTTAACCCCAAGTAGATTCGCGCCATACAAATTAGCCGCGTTAAGATTTGCCTTAAACAAATCAGCACCTCTCAAGTTAGCTCCATTAAGATTTGCCCTAAACAAATCAGCATTTCTTAAATTGGCACTAATTAAATCAGCACCTTGCAGGTTAGCCGCATTCAAGTTCGCATTGGTTAAAATTGCTTCATCAAATTTAGCATTCACTAAATTCGCGACCGATAAATCGGCTGTGTCTAAATTCGCTTTACTGAGGTTTGCACCACTCAAGTTGGCACCTTTTAAATTCGCACCACTTAAATTAGCGCCGGCCAGATTTGCATTCGAGAGATTGGCACCTCTAAGATCAACATTTGCCAAATCTACACCGCTCAGATTCGCACCACTTAAATTAGAACCCGGCCCGCGTCTCGTTTCTATTAACTGCTGCACCTGGACTGGATTTTCTGCCACCGCCGGCATCATTAAACCCAATGTCGTTGCAAGCACTGCTGTCGCCGCTAAAAGTTTGAGTTTCATCTTTCCTATCCTTCTATCACCCGTATTTTTGCGTAAGCTGCCGGCAAATCGTTTACAGCCGGCTTGTCATATTTGTCGTTTACTATAAGTCAGCCAAAAATTGTTTAAGCTTGACATTTCCGTGTATATACTTAAATTAACATAAAGTTTTAAAATCTGGCAACTTCACACTGAGTGATATTAAGAAACCCCTGTTTATAAAACTGACTAAAATTCTCAAAATTTAGCTAAAAATCAGCCAATTTTTAATTCTGCGTGAATTCTCAATTGGCTGCCATCCTCTCATAAATTTGACAAGTTTTTGGCCGGAGAGAGAGAGGGAGTTAGACTTGTTGAGAAAGGTGCAAGATGGGAGTTTTAAACGACTAAGATTCCTGCTGCCTCAGATTTTCAGATAATTTCGGCTCGCTGAGCCTGAATAAAACCCAAATTCTTAGGTTCTGTGGACATTTCAGCGCAGAGTTCAAGGTGCCGGCAAAGCAGAGACAACGTCAGTAATTCCGAGTTAATTTCTCAAAGCGAGAAAAAACTCAACAATGCTGCTTGAGTTTGCCACATAAACTCTCAATCAAGTTGCGCTCAAGTGCCTGGATGAGGGGATTCTCGTATCCGGTTATATAATCTTAATAAAAATATTGATAAGTTTGTAGTTGCGATGGGCGATAAAGCGCAACTACAAGTCTAATTATGGGTCATTAATCGGACATGATAGAAGCCCGTGATCGCTCCTAGATAAAGCCGAAACGATCACGGTTGAGGCGTTAGATGACGTTGATAAAGTCTGTTTGAGTAATCAGACTAGAATTGGTGTTCGCTAGGATTGCCAGCACCTCACCACCATTGTTGCTGATCAAGGTATTGCCGTTGCTAGAACTAATGCTCAGTTGCCCAAAAGTGAGTCCTCCGGCTAAACCGAGCTTGTCTTCACCATCAATGAAATCCTGAATGGTGTCTGTGCCACTTTGGGTCATCAGCACAAAGATGTCGCTCCCCAGTCCACCAGCTAGTAAATCGTTGCCGCGCCCACCATACAGCCGATCTTTGCCCTCGCCACCTTGCAAGTTATCGATTCCATTGCCACCCGACAAGATATCGTCTCCTGCTAAGCCGAGTAGGATATCCGCCCCATTACCACCATTGAGGATGTCATCCCCGACGGTGCCACTAACAGGATCTTTGCCATTACCACCATTTAGGGTTGTACCGACTAGCAGCGTCACGATTGCAGAGTCACCTCCTCCGTTACCATCGCTGAGCAGATACTCAAAGCTGGCACTGCTGGCATTTGCACTGGCGGTGAAGACGACATTGCCACTACTATCGAGGGCAACGGTACCATTTTGAGCGTTGCTAACATTGGTGAGGCTGAGCGTGTCACCTTCAATGTCAGTATCGTTAGCCAGCAGATCAGCCGCCAGGATAGTTTTGGGTGTGCTTTGTCGAGCCGTCACAATGTCAGAGACAGCATCTGGATTATCATTGACAGCATTGACTGTGAGGTTAATGGTAGCCGTGCTGGTTGCTCCAGCGTGATCGCTGAGGGTGTAAGTGAAGCTATCAGTCCCGTTGTAGTTGGCGTTGGGGGTGTAGGTGTAAGTGCCATCGCTATTGTTAACCAACCCACCTTTACTCGGTTGCGTGGCAGCCGAAATGCTGAGACTATCGCCTAAATCAACATCGGCATCGTTGCCTAAAAGACTTGCTGCACTGATGACCAAAGGCACATCTTCGGCAGTTGTGATGCTGTCGTTGCTGGCAATGGGAGTATCGTTAACCGCAGCCAGGGTGAAGGATTGGGTAGCTTCTGTGTTACCGCCGTTACCATCAGAGACGTTGTAGGTGAGGTTGACACTGCCGTTGTAGTTTGCAGTTGGGGTGAAGCTCCAAGTGCCATTGTTATTGTTCACCAAGCTGTCGTTGTTGGCAGTGAGGTTGGAGACGAAAAGGGTATCGCCGTCTACATCAGTGAAACCTGTGAGTAAGTCGGTTTGGCTGATGTTGTAAATGGTATCTTCCATGCCAGCAGCGAGGGTGGCTTTTGTCCCTGTCAGAGTGGCTGCATCGTTAACCGCCGCTAGATTGAAGCTATTGGAGGCATCAACCGAGAGGGAACCATCAGTGACTTTGTAGTTGACGGTCACTGCACCGTTGTAGTTGTTTGCCCCAGTGATGGTGAAGCTACCATCTTCGTTCTCCACAAAGCTGCCGTTGCTGGTGGCAAAGTTGGTGATAGACAGTGTATTTTCATCGACATCGCTGAAGCCAGCTAGCAGTTGTGCTTGGCTGATGGTGTAAGCCGTGTCTTCTGTTCCAGTAACTAGAGATGCTGTAGCAGCACCTGTGGGTGCATCGTTGACCGCAGCTAGGTTGAAGCTGTTGGAGGCATCGACTGAGAGGGAACCATCAGTGACTTTGTAGTTGACGGTCACTGCACCGTTGTAGTTGTTTGCCCCAGTGATGGTGAAGCTACCATCATTGTTCTCCACAAAGCTGCCGTTGGTGGTGACAAAGTCGGTGATAGACAGTGCATTCTCATCGACATCGCTGAAGCCAGCTAGCAGTTGTGCTTGGCTGATGGTGTAAGCCGTGTCTTCTTTTCCAGCAACTAGAGATGCTGTAGCAGCACCTGTGGGTGCATCGTTGACCGCAGCGAGGTTGAAGCTGTTGGAGGCATCAACCGAGAGGGAACCATCACTGACTTTGTAGTTGAGGGTCACTGCACCGTTGTAGTTGTTTGCCCCAGTGATGGTGAAGCTACCATCTTCGTTCTCCACAAAGCTGCCGTTGCTGGTGGTTAAGTTGGTGATAGACAGTGCATTCTCATCGACATCGCTAAAGCCAGCTAGCAGTTGTTCTTTGCTGATGGTGTAAGCCGTGTCTTCCGTGCCAGCAACCAGAGATACAGTAGCAGCACCTGTGGGCGCATCATTAACCGCCGCTAGGGTGAAGAATTGGGTAGCTGGTGTGCTACCGCCTTGACCATCAACAACTTTATAGCTAAGGTTGACTGTGCCGTTGAAGTTGGCAGCAGGAGTGAAGGTGTAGGTGCCATTGTTGTTCTTAACCAAGCTGCCGTTGCTGGCACTTAGGTCAGAAACAGAGAGACTATCTCCATCCACATCGCTGAAACCTTGCAGCAAGTCAGCAGCGTTAATCGTGTAAGCCGTATCTTCTGTACCTGCAACCAGTGCTGCTGGTGTACCAGTTAGACTCGGTGCGTCGTTCGTATTGGCGATCACTAGGGAAAACACATCACTGACAGAGGCTTGTCCATCAAATGCAGTAACGCGAACGCTGATTGTCCCCACATCACCATTTTCCGGTGTTCCAGTAAAGGTTTTAGTGGTTGCGTTGAAGCTTAGCCAACTGGGTAGTGGATTGCCATTTTCTAGCGAAGCTGTGTAAGTTAGGCTGTCAGCATCTACATCAGCAAAAGTGCCATCAGGAATTGTGAAGTTGAAGGGTGCGTCTTCGCTTGGCGTTTGGTTAGTAATCGCATCACTCACAACAGGTGCATCGTTAACCGGGGCAACATTGACTGTAATGGTATTGGGTGTTGGGTCAAGATTGGCTCCTCCACTTGCTGTGCCTCCGTTATCTTCTACCTGGAAGGTAAAAGACATGTAGCTGTTACTATTTGAGTTAGGAGCGGGCGTGAACTTCAGGTTTCCAGCAATAATGTCGCTGACATTCACAAAGGTACCTGCACTTACAGCCAAATTATTGAGGGTCAGGCTACCAGCTGTAGGAATTGTGGTGAGACGAACTCGGTTGAACGCATTACCATCAATGTCACTAAACCCAAAGTCAGGCACAACGAAGGTATAGGTTGTGTCTTCATTGGTTGTGAGGGTTTTGTTGCTACCAGACGGTGCTTCGTCTCCGAAATTGACGTTAACAACAAAAGTCTCACCGGCAGTGAAGGATGCTCCTTTCCAGTTGATATAGATGTTATTGGCATCAAACGTTGTAGTAACTTTGGAGCTATTGTCCGTTACCCCTGTGATTGGGCTTACCACTCCACTAAAATCGGTAATGCGAAAGCCATTAAAATCTACGGACCCATTCCAACCTACATTATTAGTTAGAGTAACCGTTATTTGGTTCGCATCAACATCTACCACAAAATAGTTATAAATTCCTGTAAACTCTGGAGGCTCAATCACGGTAGATCTGGCATTGTCTCCCAAATAAGAGTTAAAGCTTGGAAAGACATACTGATACTCAACTTGCTTTCCCAGAAACCCGTAATTTCCACTAGCACTTTCTATATCAACATTTGCGTCATTGACAGTAATTGTGCGTTGATCATTTTCAGCATGAATGCGTTCCAGAGCGGTATCAGTCAGCGGCTGACCAGTGACAAAGGCTGAGAAAAGTTCCCCTTCATCTCCTGGTGTGTCACTGGTGTTGATCTGATTGTCTAGTGAGTGACCGATTTCTTCTAGTAGTACCGCTGCGATCTGATCTGCTGTTGCATTTACCAGAAAATCGGCATTGATATAGATTTTGCCTGTCTCTGCTGAGAAGCCTCCTTGTATCCCAGACATGGAGGTACTATCTAATACTTGAATTTCTGGGAGTTGGGAGAAATCATTAGCTTGCCATGCTTGCTGAATTACTTCCGCTTGAGCGAGATCGTATTCCGTACCAAAAACACTGTCGAAAACTGTCTTGAAGTTTTCGCTTTGGGCAAAGCCTTGAAGTTGCTGCTGAGCTAGACGCAGAGAATCGGTCAAAATACCTTCGTTTAGGCTAGTCATGGGTTAATCTCAACTTGATAAATAAGGGAACGGCAGCAAAAATTAGAGCGGCAAGGTCAATTACCGCGCCTTCTTAACGGGAGCAAGAATCTTTTAGTTCACGGGGAACTGGTTAAAGCAAATGCTTGGTCTAGTAGAGGCTGTAACCACAGCCGGGACGAGCGGTAGACGAAATCCTGATTTCAGTAATCTTACGAGCTAATAACTTTCACCCTAATTTCTCACAAGTTCGCGATTACATTCCTCGAAACCTTTACCTAGAATGGGTTTCGGATATTCTTGACAGACCTGGAATTTTGACGGAGTGTTGAACGCCTGATTTGACCGTCAATCTAGGTTTTAAAAGCCTTTGGAAATCGTGGTGAGAAATTTGGGTCTCACGCTCAGTCTGTTTAGCTGAACCAGGAATTTTTACTCCGTGAATATACCTCTTAAGATAGATGACGCAAAATCTAATATCTACGGCTTTACACGATCTTCTCATATCTCTTTACAAGAAATTTATATTTCTGTAGGCATTTCAGCGCAGCCAGATCAAGGCACCGGCACTGTTGGGATGCCGGCAAGTGCCAAAAATCTCGGATGAGTCGTTCAACCTGATATCAGGTGTTGCTACAGCGCCAAGAAGTCAGTTAGAAGGAAAATTGTGTTTGTACAGTCCCCACATAGATATTTGGGTTGTCGTCAAAATTATTGGCGTTGCCGACAAAGTAAAAAGCAGGAAGAATCGCAATGTTATCCGTCATCGGCAAATAATAAGTCAGCTCAACCTCATACTCGACCCCACGATCACCGGCTCCTGAAACCAAAAATTGCCGGCCATCCAAAACACTAAATGGCACTACATAAGATAGTGTCGCCAGCGCCCCCCGTTTACCGAGATCGGGGAAAGCAACACCTAATTGCACCGACTGCGCCTTAATCTCGCCACTTTCCACACCCCTCGTTGCCGGTTCTAAATGGGTGTTTGCGTAAGTATACCGGCCAAAAAAGCCCAACCGGGGTGTCGCTAACCAATCAAAATTAAATCCAAAAACGTCGGCGGTGGCATCTTCAAGCGCCCCACCAAAACCGTCATCTGCCACCCCCATAATCGGTCGAGTTCTAATTTGTCCGTCAACCGGCTGAATGGTTGAGCGATCATAGAGGAACCTGAGATTAATCGTTCGGATAGGAGAGTAAGTCACTTGAGCCGTAAAAGCACGGGTGCCATTAAATAACCCTGTGCTTGGACTGCCGGCAGCAGGACTTGCGACATACCCTAAATTCAGATTCAACTGTTCATTTAAACGCCAAAGCACGAAGGCACCGGCACCCCTTGCGGGATCTTGGACAAGGGGGCTGCCAAACGTATTGTTGCCGGTTGCGCCTTTGCCAACGCCAGAGGTAAAGGCGTTTGTGTCAAAATAGCGGAGCCATAAGACTCGCGGAGCCACCACGACTTGCAAAGAATCGTTCACGGGAAACGAGTAGGCCGCTTCTGACAAAACCACATCATTGGCAGTTGCACTGGGCGTTAAGTCTAAAACGGGTGAGCCAAACGTGTTGTAAAAACCGGCAGACGTATAGTAATTTGCAGAAGTATTGCCATTGCCGGCTTGCAAAGTCATAAACAAACTATCCTTGCCGGTGAAGGATGTAGTCAGAAACAAGGCAATGCTCTGACTGACGGTAAGGTTGGCATCGTCCTCAACTCTCGTCACAATCGGCTTGCCATCCGCCCCCCGCGCCGCCGTACTAAAAATGTCATTGGGGTCAGTTCTTTCAACTCTGACATCTCCGCCGGCATTTGCTTTCGCCACATTGAAACTGATCAAGCCGTTGAGCTTGGTTGTTGTGGAAAACTGATTCGCCTCTAGTTCATCCCCCCGTGCTTGTAACGTATCAATTCGCGCCCGTACTTGCGCCAATTCTGTACTAAAATCTGCGCTCAAACGTTGCAGTGTCGTTAAATCTTCCTGACGCACCCTCTCTGGCTCACTTGTGGCGAGTAGTTGATTTATGGTTTCTAGGGCTGCATTCAAACCGGCAGCGAATTCGTAGCGCGTCATCGCCCGGTTGCCGCGAAAGGTTCCATCTGGATAGCCGGATATCGCACCGTAGCGCTCAACTAAGTTTTGCAGCGCTTGGAATGCCCAATCTGTAGGCTGCACATCCGACAATTGAGAAACAGAAGTCAACTGAGCGAGTGGATCGCTCAATTCCTCTGCGCCAGCATTTATCTGGGAAGCGTCTATTGTCATCAGCGCTTTTTTCGGCGTAATGCGAGGCGCTGCCAGCACACTGAGGGAATTCAAATTCAATGGTTGTGAGACAGCCGGTGTGGAAGGGAGGGAAGAAGCCGGCAGACTGTGAGTTTTTGGCTTAGTTTGCGTAATTTGTGCAACTAATTTCTTCTCAATGCCCTCGCGCTCCTGTCCTTGTGTCGCCAAGATCCCTGCGCTCTGAAGATTTTGTGTGCCTGTGCCGCAACTGGTTTCACCGGCACAGTGTTGTATCTCTTCTACTGAGCTTGCAGAGCTACAGCAAACTGGCAGTATTGGCTCAGCAGCAAAAACGCCAGTGGTAGCAAGCAAAGTACATCCCACAATTGGAGGACAAAGTTTCAAAGCCACCCAAAAAATATTAGTCATAATATCTGTGTTCTTCTAGTTGTCTGTGGTGAGCGTTTTGACAGCTAGTAGTGCACCAAGGGCGACCGTAACGAAGCGCTTCTTTAAGGTAGATAGCGAAAACCGCTCACTTCACGGATAAAATTGTAGTAATTTTGCGCCTATTCGGTCTTTTTTTTAATAATTTGGTTGCAAATCTTATTTGTCGCACACGGTGAGGGGAGAGCCGGTGAATGCGAGATGGAGTAAATTTTGCTTAATCTTTAGACTCAATCGGGATTTCTTTTATAGCGGCGGGGATTTTTAGCCGGCCCTTGTTTGACATACCAGTTATACCACTCCTTAGAACTGCGAATGGCCAGCCAGAGGAGGATTAAAGCAATTAAGCCTCCCTGTGTGGGAGCATCAAAAGCGAACAGAACTAGGGAAATGCAGAGGATATCCTGCGCTAGAATCACCGACAAGGGTAATCCGCGCAGCCGGTAAAACCAGCCGGCTTGAACCAGTTGCAACACCAGTGCCAGCAAACCCCCGACTAGCCCAATAATCCACACAAATACAGGCGGTGGGGCATTTGGTTGGGCGAAGGTTGCCTCAGCAATTGCCATGCCCATAATCGCACCCACAATTGGGCTAAATAAAAGTTGGACAATTTGCAGGACGCGCTGCCCCAAAAACTTTTTAGAAGCAAATAGCTCAAACAGCGACCAACTAACCAACACTCCCAGAACCACCGGCGGCGAGATCCGAGATAACAACGGCACACGAGACCACAGCTTATCACTTTCTAATAAGCCAATTAACAGGAGGGGCAGGGCGATCCTCATTCCCCCTGCCGCAGACGCAGAGAGCGCGGCTAGGAGTTCTATCATAACGGGACTTCAATTTACACTAAACATTGCTTGACGCTCAGCGACCTTCGATCACCCTGCCAGCTTGGGTTGAGTGGACAATTGCCTTTGAAAACAAAGCTGGGATTGATGCCAAACCCATACTTTTAGTCTATAGCTTCGATCTCTGTTGTGCAGCAACAATATTATTGTTCGCAGACAGGATTTCCTCACCCGCAAGGATATTCTAGTGCTGGATGCTCGTTCGTTCTGGGGTTTCCTCCCATTCTTTTTGCCATTTTCTCAATATCAGCAGTCCTTGGGGATTGACACGCCGGCGAGGGCAGGGAGGAGAATGCCGAATTATTCCCGGCTCCCTGAAGTCGTCATAAATCGTAAATAAACAAACGAATCAGCATAGCCTGATATTATTTGACATTTTGTGTAAATCGATACAATAATTGAAATAGAGAGATTTAAAAACCTTTTCTCTCTAATTAGGTTTTGTTATAAGTATCAATTCAACAAGCCCCAGTGTTGGATGTTTGGATGGGGAAATTTGCGAATCACCGGCTCTCCTGTTTGTTCGGTTTAGATTAACCGGAATCAGCGAAAGCCTCTGAATTGTGGTGCAAATATAACTGCAAAACTGTAGGGTCATCATCGCACAAAGTCCCTGCAAAAATGCAATGTGCGGATTGCCACTGGTAAAAGGAGCAAATACTTAAATGTCAGAATCACTATTTGCAGATGCTAGTAAGAGACTAGAAAAAGCTTTAAAATATGCGTCAGTTTCTGAAGATGCGATCGAACGCTTAAAATATCCGAAAACCAGTTTAAGCGTCTCTATACCTGTACGGATGGATAATGGCTCTTTGCGAATTTTCCAAGGCTATCGGGTTCGCTATGACGATACGCGAGGGCCGGGGAAAGGCGGGGTGCGATATCATCCGAATGTTTGCATGGATGAAGTGCAATCTTTAGCCTTTTGGATGACATTTAAATGTGCAGTCTTAAACTTACCGTTTGGCGGTGCAAAAGGCGGGGTGACGGTTAATCCCAAAGAACTTTCCAGACTGGAATTGGAACGTTTGAGCCGGGGTTACATTGATGCGATCGCAGACTTTATCGGCCCGGATGTCGATATTCCTGCCCCAGATGTTTATACGAACCCGATGATTATGGGTTGGTATATGGATCAGTACAGTATTATTCGGCGTCAACTGTCTCCAGCCGTTGTCACCGGCAAGCCACTTGCCATTGGGGGAAGTTTGGGGCGCGATACCGCAACCGCAGCCGGCGCATTTTATGCCATCGAAGCGCTGATGCCCAAATTTGAGCAGCCACCGGAAGCCACAACTGTTGCCGTGCAAGGTTTTGGCAATGCAGGCGCACATTTGGCACAAATGCTTTCAAAAGCCGGTTATAAAGTCGTGGCAGTGAGTGATTCCCAAGGGGGAGTTTATGCCAAAAAGGGCTTAGATATTCCCAGCATCCGCCGGTTCAAAGATTCTCATAAAGGTATCCAAGCGATTTACTGCGAAGATACTGTTTGCAATGTTATTGAACATGAAGTGATTACCAATGAGGAACTTTTAGGCTTAGACGTAGATATTTTGATTCCCGCTGCCTTAGAAAATCAAATTACTGAGGCGAATGTCAATAGCATCAAGGCTAAGTATATTTTTGAAGTTGCGAACGGCCCAACTACTTCTGGTGCAGATAAAATTCTAGAAGAAAAGGGCGTTTATGTATTTCCAGATATTTTGGTGAATGCCGGCGGCGTCACAGTTAGCTATTTTGAGTGGGTGCAAAATCGCAGCGGATTTTACTGGACACTCGACGAAGTTAATCACCGCTTGAAAGTGAAAATGGTTGAGGAAACTCAGCAAATTTGGAAAATCGCGCAGGAACTGTCTATCTCAATGAGAACAGCCGCTTATGTCCATGCTTTAAACCGGCTGGGTGAAGCATTAAGCGCTAAAGGAACTAGAGATTATTACATCAATAGCTAATCTCCAAACCCTCGCGTCTAAAATAAACCTCTTGCAAAAATCTTAAAAGTCCGCAAACAAACGCATCAACCCGTTTTTTGCAAGAAATCTAAGTTGACGAAAGGCAAAAGAAAGAAATTTTTCTTTTGCCTTTTTTCTATTGAATTTAGTCACAATTTCTTGGTTGCCAGAAGACTAAAAACTCGCCGGCTTAGAAATCCGTATCAGAGGCGGGTTGCCGGCGTTTCCGCTAAAATCCAGAAAACGCCTTATCTGGGTTCTCATGAATAACATCCTCCTGAACCGGCGCAACTGCCTGACTAAACTTTCAGTTGCCAGTCAATTAATCGTATCCAGTCTGTTTTTGGGTCTTGCCGGCAACTTGGGTATGTCAGTCAGCGCACAGCCATCCATCGCGCCGGTGGTGGCCCAATCTCAACCGGCCCCCGCAACGAACCCTGTTGCCCAGAAAATACTGGGGCAATGGCAAGCAAAAGATCCATCAGGACAGGATCTGCTGATGTTCGTCTTTGCGCCAGAAAACAAACTCTATATCGTCCTTCCCTCTCCTGAAAAGCCGGCCCCTGCGGTTGAGATGCGCTATCGCATTGATGCCGCCCAGAACCCCATGCACCTAGATGTGCAAATTAATAGTGATGATACGGTGATGACCGTGTTTGAGGTCAGCCCCGATGGCAAGATGCGCTTGCAACTCGACGGCACCAATCCCGGAGTACCCAGACCAACAGCACTAACGGACGCAGCAACAGTATTCGAGAAGGTTTCTGACGCCACGACGGTGCCGGCAGATTCTGAAGTGGTGGGGTTTGAAGAGCAAAAAGGGATGGCCCAGCAAAGCGAAGCCAGACTGTTTATGAGTGCGCTGAATAGAGCACAGCAGGCTTATTTTTTGGAAAATAATAAATTCGCAGCAGCGATTGAGGAACTAGGTCTGGGGATTAAGCCAGAGACGGAGTTTTATCGCTACCAAATTGTGCCTCAAGGCGATGCGACCAAAAGTGTGCTGATGACCGCGCAAGCAAAAAGTGAGGAATTGAAAAGCTACAGCGGCGCAGTCTTTATGATGACAGTTAATCCTGGTGAGGCAGTGGCTGAGGACCTTACTATTCCCGTTCTGTGTGAAACCGAGCAACCCTCCACCTCACCTCCCCCGATGCCAACCGCCCCTAGCACTGCAACTGGGCAAGGTCAGTGTCCGGCTGGGTCTGTAGCTGTAACATTGCGTTAGGTATATAGCGGCGCAACGTACTCACCGTAACCGTTATAAGGCAGGGTCGGGCGTTTTTCCCAAGTTAATGCCGGCCCTGGCCCAACCATTCGTTCACTTGCCTGCGACCAGCGGGGGTGGGGTTTGGTGGGGTTGACGTTGGCCTCGAAGTCATACTCGCTGGGGATTAGGCTGTTCCAAAAGGTGGCCGGTTGCTGGTCAAGGAATTCGATTTTGACGATGGATTTAGCTCCTTTAAAGCCATATTTCCAGGGCGTAACCATGCGGATAGGAGCACCGTGTTGTTTGGGGAGGGTGTGGCCATAGATGCCGGTGGCAAAGAATGCCAGATCATTTGCCATCTCCTCGATCCGCAGTCCTTCGGTATAAGGCCAAGGCAACTCGCCAAAATGTAAGGGTCCAGGGGTAATTTTCGGGTCGTAGAAAGAGGTGAAGCGAACAAATTTAGCAGCGGAGGAGGGTTCTACATCTGCAATCAGCTGTTTCATGGGGAATCCAATCCACGGCACCACCATTGCCCAAGCTTCTACACAGCGGAATCGGTAGATACGTTCTTCAACGGGAAATTTTTTCTGGAGATCGTCTAAGTCATAGGTGCGGGGATTTTTGACCAAACCTTTGACTTCAACTTTCCAATCTTCGCTTGGCAAAGCTTGGGCGTTTTCCCAAATGGCTTTGGTGCCGCCAAATTCGTAAAAGTTATTGTAAGTAGAGGCGAGAGATTCGTCAGTGAGAGTCCTGTCAACTTTGTCAAATTTGGGATTGCGTTGAACGGAACTCAAATCCTTAGTGCCGGCAGCCGGATTGATTTTCGTTTTGGTTTTGCTCTCGCAGCCAAGTACCGGCAGAATCGTGGCACCTAAGCCGGCACCGATCAGGGTTTTGACGAAGCGACGCCGGTTGAAAAATACATCTTCAGAGGTCACTTCTCGCTCTGGAATTTCCCAAATTTTAGGAATGCGGATCAGTACCATCGAAAAGTAACTCCATCTTTAATCCAGCACAATATTAATGATATCAAATAATTTTAATAATTTTTAATTCTAGAATTTGAATTCTTCAGGAACTCGTGAGTGTCCCCAAATTTAGCTCTTTGCTAAGGATTTTAATGCCTTTATAAGGCTGTCGTAAAATTTTTTATACTAATTTTTGGAACAGAAAACGTGTTGAGCATTATAACCATGCCGGCAGATGCTAAAGCTATCAGTACGGGAATTGCTCATCCAATTTCACAAAAACTCGACTCGTCCAATCATATCTGCCGGCATATACACTTCATAAATCAAAACCAGACTTTCGATAATCTGTCCAATTGTACGGCTTCCTTGCCGGCAATAAGCAATCCCCGGATGCTTGCTAGTTTGACTAGCAATGATTAAGAAATCCTCATCTTGCGTGAAAATTACACGCCCCTCAGCCCGGATATATGCCAACTGCGCCTCATCACGTTGAGTTCGCGATCCTGCCTCAACTGTTGTTGTTACATCAATGCCCCGGCGGCGCAGCTCACCGGCAATAACAGATGTAACCTGCTCATCAAGATGAAAGCAAATTTTCTTACTCACCCCGGATTGCCTTCAGCTTTTCCTGCAAAGGAGAGGGTGGAGTATTGCGCCTCATTTCTTCAACAAATGCCTCGCCTTCTGCCCTGTGGCGATCAATCTCTTCTTGATGCTCGTAATAGTATGCCATCGCCCCATGAACGGATGCTGGAGATAAATTGTAGTTAGTTGCAATTTCTTCTATAGATTGTTCCATCTCCAGATACATGACTGCGATATGTTCAACCGCTATTCGATGGCCGGCTATACGTGGTTTTCCCCCCAGCACTCCTGGAGTCATTTCGATATGTTCGTGACTAATTTGTTCCACAAAATACCTCATTAACGTCTAATATTTTTTTGAAATTTTATACTACTGAACTTCAATCTGACTTCTTATCCACTCCCGAAATAACCGCAGCAAAGCCTTTTCTTTCGTTGTTTTCCTCAGTTCCAAAAATCGCTCGATTTCAGCTTGTGGAAGAAAAGGAAAAGTCGGGGAATAATTGCATTCTGCATATTCATTTCCCTGTAATTGGTAAATGATTAAACGAGTTCCGTCATAACGCCAAACTTCCGCTACACTTAAACTTGCGTATAATGCGAGCCGATTAATTGAACTGCTGGCAATGTCAATCTCAATGACTAAATCTGGTGGAGGATCTGTATTGAGGTCAATTTGTTCTTTGTTCCAAACTAAATCCTCGTTCTGGATGTAGTAGCACTGATCAGGTTCTAATCCGCGCTCCAAATCTTCACGCTTACAGGTTCTTGAACCTAGGCTGTAAATATCAGTATCCAATTCTTCACTTAGGGTTTCTACAAAACGCCCTAAGATTTTTTTATACTTTTTATGTGGATCTAAAGGCGTCATGATTTCTAAAGTTCCTCGATCATAAGTCAAGCGAATTCCTGGCTGTTCTGCTAAATCTTGCACGAGGAATTCATAAGTCTGCCAGCTAATATTTTTTAGCAGAACTCCAGAAGTGGGATTTTGAATCAGGGTGGTTGTCATTGCTTATCGATACCTGCCTGATAATTTTTCTAAAACCGGCTTGTGGTTTGTTCTCTATTTCAACAATAATCTCGACCCACTCACCGCAGTTGATACAGAAATTATATCAAATGTCAAAGCTCACCGGCATTCAGTGTCAAAAATGTAGCCGGCTATCCTCTTTGAGACAACCAGCCTCTTAATTTCTAATTTTCTTGCTTAATCACAACTGATTAACTATTCCCTGGTAAATTATTGAGTTTTTGCACAAATTTATACCGCTTTCTCGTAGGCTTTGTTAAATAATTCAGTCGCATCCTCATGCCGGTTTAACTTCGACATCATTTATTTATCAGATGCTTGTCTTGTGTTCCCTCAATGGCAGTGAATAAATCTTAAAATAAGCTTATGAATCAGGCTTAATTTATATTTTTGTGTTTTTATGCCGGCAAAAATTAGAAAATTTAGCTCGATGTTTAGCTCAGGGCAGACATCAAAGATTAAAATAAGAAAAAATAACACCAGCACCAGCGAACTCTTCTGAATTAGGGAAATTAGACACAATGAGTATGGGGAATTGGGATTTTACTTGACGCAATGTCGGCAATGTGAATGACCGCAAGCAAACGTAGCGAAATGTAAAATCATATTGCAAGGATTTTAAAAATCTTTAAAAATCCTCTACAACTGAATCAGAGCTTTACACTAGAAATTTAAACGAACGTTGCGAGGGACAATATGAATAATCCGAATGGATATCGTTTAGTCTGCACCCTGACCTTTGGTGATATTTACGGTCAAATCATCGTTTGGTTAATCGTCATCTTCATCAGCCTAGCCACCGCACTCGCCCTGTGGAGTAGCACTCGCCAAATCTACGCACTGGCAACCGTTGGACTCATCCTTGTCCTCTCTCTCCCCTTCCTGCTATTTGCCTTCGTCACCACCCTGCTGAATCATATCGAGTTCGCGCCGGTAGAAACCTCACCACAACCAGAGCCGGTGGGCAATGTACCCACTCAGAAAACCGTCCAAGCCACAAGCTGAATAGCGGCGCAAATAAGAGGGGAAGACTGGAAGGCGTCCTCGATGCCGTATTCCCCATGCCCTATTCCCCATTCCCCATGCCCTATATAAAAACTTCCCTGCCTTTTGGCGGGGAGTTTTTTTCAGTGGGTGAGCGTAAATAGAGAAAGAAGCAGATATTAAGCAAAATATGTTAGAGCATGATGTGATTATTGTTGGCGGTGGATTAGCCGGCTGTCGCGCCGCCGTCGAAATTGCCCGCACCGATCCGAATTTAAAAGTTGCTGTGGTGGCGAAAACCCACCCGATTCGCTCTCACTCGGTTGCCGCCCAAGGTGGCATGGCTGCCTCACTCAAAAATGTTGATTCCGAGGACGATTGGAAAGCCCACGCCTTTGATACCGTCAAGGGTTCAGACTATCTTGCCGATCAAGATGCTGTAGAAATTCTTGCCAAAGAAGCGCCCGACGTGGTGATTGATTTGGAACACATGGGCGTTTTGTTCTCCCGGTTGCCCGATGGACGTATTGCCCAGCGTGCCTTTGGGGGGCATTCTCACAACCGCACCTGCTATGCGGCTGACAAAACCGGCCACGCAATTTTACACGAATTGGTCAACAACCTGCGCCGGTATGGCGTCCACATCTATGATGAGTGGTACGTCTTGCAGATGATCCTGGAAGACGGGCAAGCTAAAGGCGTTGTCATGTACCGCATTGAAGATGGCAAGCTAGCTGTACTCCGCGCAAAGGCGGTGATGTTTGCCACCGGCGGTTATGGTCGTGCTTACAATACCACCTCGAATGATTATGCCTCCACCGGCGACGGGTTGGCGATGTCTGCCCTCGCCGGCATTCCTTTGCAGGATATGGAGTTTGTGCAATTCCATCCCACCGGCTTGTATCCTGTGGGGGTGTTGATTTCTGAAGCCGTGCGCGGTGAAGGTGCCTATTTAATCAATAGCGAGGGCGATCGCTTCATGGCAACTTACGCCCCCAGTCGCATGGAACTCGCGCCGCGTGATATTACTTCTCGCGCCATTACTAAAGAAATTCGCGCAGGACGTGGTATTCATCCGGATGGCAGCGCCGGCGGCCCTTTTGTGTATCTGGATTTGCGTCACATGGGGCGTGAGAAAATTATGCTTCGGGTTCCCTTTGCCTGGGAGGAAGCACACCGGCTGCTGGGAATTGATGCGGTTGAGAAACCAATGCCGATCCGTCCGACTGTTCACTACTCGATGGGCGGAATTCCCGTCAATATTGAGGGCAAGGTGCGAAGTGGGGTTGATGGGTTTGTCGAAGGCTTATTTGCTGCCGGTGAGGCGGCTTGCGTATCCGTTCACGGCGCAAACCGGCTGGGAAGTAATTCCCTGCTGGAATGTGTGGTGTATGGCAAGCTGACAGGCGCTGCGATCGCTCAATATGTGCAAACTCGCAAGTTGCCGCAAGTGGATGAGCAACGCTATCTGACTGCTGCGGTTAAACAAATTCAATCCCTGTTAAATCAAGCCGGTAAACTTCGCATCGGGCAGTTGCGTCAATCTTTCCAAGATTGCATGACGGATCATTGCGGGGTGTTTCGTACTGAAGAAACAATGCGCGAAGGTTTAAATCAACTGGAAGCGTTAGAGCAACAATACCAAAAAATCTATTTAGATGATAAGGGAAGTTGCTGGAATACTGAAATTCTTGAGGCGATTGAACTTCGGAATTTAATGATTGTGGGTAAGGTGATTCTTACTTCTGCACTAAGCCGGCAAGAAAGTCGCGGCGCTCATTGTCGAGAAGATTTCACCAAACGCGATGATGAGAATTTCTTGAAACATACCCTCGCTTTTTATTCGCCGGCTGGCATTGATTTGCAATACCGACCTGTTGCTATTACCATGTTCCAACCCCAGGAACGGAAATATTAAGCTGCCGGCATTACATTTGCGTTCTTGTACTCAGAGAAAACGGGGAGAAAGATAGATAAACGTTAGGGTGCCGGCATCTCCTAAAATAAGATGCCGGTGCTTGCAATCTTTAATAATGCTGCCACTGACTGAACTCGCCCTAGGATTCGCCTCGTTCTCTTTAAAGGAATTTAAATATTAGCGCGAAAATTTATTTTTTGGCTGGATTGCTAGACGCTTTAGAAATTGTGGCAAGATTAACTAGGAAAAATCCTAAATTTATCTAACTAACCATGAATAGCTACCGAATTGTTTCAGAACTGAATGAGCAGCAAGTTTCAGAACTGACAGAATTGTATGCACATGAAGTTTGGAGTCAAAACAGAAGCCGAGAAGATGTGGTGAAGATGTTAGCGGCTTCAGATGTTGTAATCGGATTGATAGATGATTCTGATCATCTCATCGCGTTCATTCGCGTCTTAACAGATTTTGTCTACAGAGCATTTATTTACGATGTGATTGTGAAGTCTAGCCATAGAAATCAAGGTGTGGGGAAAAAGTTAATGGATTCTGTTGTCGAGCATCCTCAATTGCAAACGGTGGAACGTTTAGGTTTGTCCTGTCTGCCAGAGATGATACCGTTTTACGAGCGCTGGGGTTTTACATCTGAAGTGGGTGGAGTTCAGTTGATGGCTCGCATTAATCAGAATCCCGCCCGATAACATATTTTATCTCGTTATAAAATTGAATAGCATTAGGAGCGATCTACCCCAAAATACAAACTGTTTTCATTGGCGGCTAAAAGTAACATCAATAAAAAGTAAGGTAAGGGTTTATTGTGGAAGATTTTGCTACAATTTTTCGAGGTAATTGGCAAGATTGGCTGACTGTGTTGGGCTATATAGGCTTCGCCGGCTTCATTATGTGGCGCGTCTTTACAACCGACAAAAAGTAAAGAACGATGCTTCACCGGCATCCCGCTTGCTAAAAGTGAATCTATATCGCTAATCTAACCAAAGAAAAACTATTGTGGAGAAGTTGCAATTGTGAGAGAGGCTAGTAACGTTCTGGGTGGAAAACTGGAAACTTGCTGCACATCCCCGATCACCGGATTTTATCGGGATGGCAAATGCAACACGGGTGGGGGTGACATGGGTGCTCACGTTGTTTGTGCTCAAATGACGGAAGAATTTTTAAACTACACGAAGTCGAGGGGAAATGATTTGAGTACCCCTGTGCCGGGGTTTAATTTTCCGGGTTTGAAACCGGGAGATCGCTGGTGTTTGTGCGCCTCTCGCTGGAAAGAAGCGCTGGATGCAGGAGTCGCACCTCCTGTCGTTCTGCCAGCAACTCATGCCTCAGCGTTAGAATACGCTTCTTTAAGCGAACTGAAGCAAAACGCTTTAGAACTGTAGGTTACAATTTACCCTCGTTTACCTTATAATATCCTGCCAATTTTGTCAGTTACCTTCTTTATCCTTGAATTGTTTTGGACTGCTTAACCGCAACGTTCAACCCAATCAATTTCAGGTAACTGGCCGGCTCGGATATAGATAACACGATTGCCATCTGTCTCAAAAATTAAGCGAGAGTTACTATCCTCTACATCTTTAGGAATCACCGTCATAAAGTGTCCTCCGGGGATGTATTTATGGTCGGTAATTTCCAACTTTCCGGCATATAAACTTTTAATTTGGGCTTCTGTATCACCAATTCGAGCACCGCTAAGAGTCGAAATTGTGCGAATCTCTTGAGTCACATCAACCAACTGAGGTCGGTTGTTAATCTCTTTGGTAATTTGAGAAGTTAAATCGACTCGGACAATGCGATTGGAATTAAGCATAAATTCCAATCCGTCTGGAGCATCTGGCAACTTCACATAGCTGCAACTTTGACTCACATCGGGTGCCTTGCCATCTAAGGCAACCAGTTGAGTTCCTGCCGCTTGAGAGGCTTCCTCAACCGTCATCCCGACTCGAATAGCCCCAAACCCCTGCGTTGTAACTTTCGCAGAATAGAACCGCTGCGCTTGGTTGCTAGTGGGTGCCGGTGACTCGGAAGCAATCGGTGTGGTGGTTAATGGTTGAGCATTGATCGCTTGATCTGAGGTTTGCGATTGACAACCAACCGTATTCAGCAGCAGAATTGAAGCGATTCCTATAAACTTTAACTTTGCAACTTTCATAGAATTTTCTCGACTTAAACTTTCAATTGTTCAGATTATTGCCGTCTGCATCTATAGACACAGCATGAAAGCTCCTATTTCCGTAATCTGACAAAAAAAAGTTGAAGCCGGCGATCCTGCTTTCTCCGCAATTTATCGTGCCGATGAAATTGCTTCTTCTAAAAAGTTCCCTAATTCAGCCTCGCTCATCTCACTTTGGACAACCTGGATCACCAAGTCATACGCCTGATCATTCGTCAAATTAAGAGAATAGCGATTCAATCGTAAAAAAGTATCCAGCACCGCAAACGCTGTCCGTTTGTTCTCATCAATAAATGGGTGATTCATTGCCAAGTGATAAAGATATGCGGCAGCTTGTTTATGAATTGTAGCGTGTAGAAGGTTGCCGACAAATGTCGCTTGGGGTTGAGCGAGAGCAGACTCTAGCAAACCGCTATCTCTAATTCCCTGACTGCCTCCAAATATCTCAATTTGTCTGGCATGAATCTGTAGAACCGCAGTTTTGTTAATAAACTCAGGAGTTAGCAAGACGACGGTAAACCTCCTTTCTCTCCCGTTCAGATTCCAGGTATGCCTGCCATACCCGATCATCTATGTTAGATTGTTTCTCAGCTTTGAGAGAGCGTACAAACTCAAGCACCTCGTGCAGATCAGATTCCGGTACTTGGTCAAGTTCCTGCAGAAGTTGTTCTTTAATGGTCATTATCCTAAATTGTTAGATAAAGCATTATTTAATTTTACACTAATTGGGGTGTCGGCATCCACTATAATAAGATAACATCTGTCTGATTCCGCTGATGGAGGCAGCATCAAATGGTACAAATATCTCCTCAATATCTGAACTTAGAGGAGTTTCTCAAACTCCCAGAGACGAAGCCGGCTAGTGAGTATAGCAACGGTGAAATTATTCAGAAATCTATGCCAAAAACTCGCCATTCCCGCCTTCAGGGGAAGTTGATCAGCACAATCAATGAAGTGGTCGAGGATCGCCGGATCGCTTATGCTTTCCCTGAACTTCGATGTACATTTGGCGGGCAGTCAATCGTTCCAGATGTTACTGTTTTTCACTGGGTTAAAATTAAATTCAATGAATATGGAGAACCTGTGGATGATGTTTTGATAGCCCCCGACTGGACGATAGAAATTCTTTCTCCAGAACAGAGTTCAAACCGAGTGACAGGTAAAATTTTGCACTGTCTGAGTCATGGCTCTCAATTAGGATGGTTAATTGACCCGGATGATCGCTCAGTCTTGATTTTTTTACCGAATCAACAACCCCAATTATGCCGGGGAAGCGAGCAGTTAGTTGTGCTAGATGGAATCGATCTTTTGTTAACGGCAGAGCAAGTTTTTGGGTGGTTGAGAATGGCCGTTTCAGCAGGCTAAATCTTGCCGATAGTGCCAATAAGGTCAACCAAGATAAAGCTAATTTAGTAAGGTTTATTCTAACAGCCATCTGAATAAATCTCCTACACTCAACCGCAGCTCACCTGCAAACGAAGGAACAGGGATTTCCTCTTCAGATTCATCAAAAACTTCCGTCTGCTGCTGGGGACGATAAACAAAAACTGTTTTCTCCTCCGGATCGATTAACCAGCCCATTTGAGTCTCAAATTTCAGGCATTGGATAATTTTTTTTGTGACTTTTGTTTGACTTTGTTCTGGTGATAAAATTTCGATAATCCAATTAGGAGCTATCGTAAATACATTCGCTATACTGCCATTGTATTCGCGGGGAATTCTGTTCCAAACAAACACAGATACATCAGGCACGATTGCTCGGCCACCAAACGTGCATCGTAACTCTGGAAATGCCCTTGCTATTTTCTGCGGTTTTAAAGTTGCATTAATTGCCGTTATCAATTCACCCTGAATGACGCTGTGTTGACCCTGTGGCATAGGCTTCTGAATAATTTCTCCATCGATATATTCACTAGCCGGCTGGGTTTCTGGCAGTTTCAGAAACTCTTCTAAGGGTAAAAGTTTAGATGATGTTTGTACCATTTGAGGCGGCCTCCAAATTTATTAAAGTAGGCAGCAACAGCTATCAATTATAACACCGGCACCAAAAACTGCTCGCTACTTTCTTGCTCATTAAAAATAAAAAACCTCGGCAATCGCTCAGTCAGAATTCGGATTGAAAGAGCGATTGCCAATGAATTAGCGGTCACGCGACAGCAAATTTGATACGGCTGCGTGCATGAACGCAATATCGGGGTCGCGCTGAATTGCTTGATAGTAACGCTGCTCTCGCGGCGTCCCCTCTTCTGAAGGGTGAAGCAAGCTACGAGCTTCGTTTAATAGCTCATTCGCTCTATCTAATGTAATTGGTTCTTTCGCGCTGACAGCTTCATCAATTTGGACAATAAACTGAGACAATGGCCGTAGCCAGCTAAACCATTCATCACCGACAACAAGCTGGAAAAATTCGCCTTTTGACTTGATGGGGCCATGAGACTGCTCATAAACCCCTCGTTCTGAGTGCAGCAGTGCTTTGTGCAAGTGGAGCACTGCATCGCGCACTTCACGCAGGCGGTGAAAGGGAAGATCGAGACCGGGATTAGTTGGAGACATTGACAAGCATGATAATCGCTACTTCTTCGATCTTGTCATATTGATTTGATTCTCTGCGAGATCACACGTGAATCTCTGAAAACCGGCAGGGTGGACAAAAGCCCACCGCTACCTGCAAACCGAGCGATCTATGCCTTAAACTTCTCAGTAATTCGCCGCATTGCCTCCTCTACATTTTCTCGGCTGTTAAATGCCGAAATGCGGAAGTAACCTTCGCCGGCAGCACCGAAACCCGAACCCGGTGTTCCCACCACATTGCAAGTTTGCAACAACTTATCAAAGAAATCCCAGCTTGAAAGGTTATTTGGTGTTTTCACCCAAACATAAGGTGCATTCACGCCACCATAAACAGCGATACCGGCTTCACTCAGTTTTTCGCGGATAATTTTGGCATTTTCTAGATAGAAACTGACCAATGCTTTAACTTGCGCCTTGCCTTCCTCAGAATAAACCGCCTCAGCCGCACGTTGTACAATGTAAGAAACGCCATTAAATTTAGTCGTTTGCCGGCGGTTCCACAGCTTCCACAGTTCCACATCGGAACCATCAGACGCTTTTGCCGTGAGTGTTTTTGGCACGACTGTAAACGCACAGCGAGTGCCGGTAAATCCTGCCGTTTTGGAGAAGGAACGAAACTCGATTGCACAATCTCGTGCGCCTTCTATTTCGTAGATAGAATGGGGAAGGTTTGGATCGGTAATATAGGCTTCGTAAGCTGCATCAAAAAAGATGATGGAGCCATTCGCCTTGGCATAATCCACCCACGCTTTTAAGTGTTCCTTGGTGGCAACTGCGCCGGTGGGATTATTGGGAAAACAAAGATAAATTAAATCGACTTTTTGAGTAGGGATTTGAGCGGTAAAATTATTTTCTGCGGTGATAGGCAGATAAACTAAACCCTCAAATTCGCTCTTATCGTTAGCAGCGCCGGTGTGTCCTGCCATCACGTTTGTGTCTACATAAACGGGATAGACGGGGTCAGTGACGGCAATGGTGTTGTTATCGCCAAAGATGTCGAGAATGTTGCCGGTGTCGCATTTAGAGCCATCAGAGATGAAGATTTCCGACGCATCAACATTGCATCCCCGCGCCTGGAAGTCATCGCCGGCAATCTTTTCGCGCAACCAAGCAT
Organism: Microcoleus sp. FACHB-672; assembly: GCF_014695725.1. Classification (NCBI taxonomy): domain Bacteria; kingdom Bacillati; phylum Cyanobacteriota; class Cyanophyceae; order Oscillatoriales; family Microcoleaceae; genus Microcoleus; species Microcoleus sp. FACHB-672. The sequence goes on from NZ_JACJOU010000031.1 coordinate 104,281, forward strand.
AACCCTGCTCTGGGCCATATCCTTTGAATGTGGCGCGATCACCCATTTCTTCGACTGCTTTAATCATCGCTGCACGGCACGCTTCCGGTAATGGTTCGGTGACATCACCAATGCCTAGCCGGATAATCTTAGCGTCAGGATTTGCCTCAGCGAAGGCATTCACTCGTCGCCCAATTTCAGGAAACAGGTAGCCGGCTTTAAGTTTGAGGTAGTTATCGTTAATCGTTGCCATGTTTAATCATCACAAATGCCCTAAAACAGCTTACTGCTAATCGTCGCGTTATGGCGAGCATCTGAGGTTTGCCAAAATAATTAGGCAGTTAGTTAAGCATGAAGATAATCTGAGGCAAGTTTTCCAATTTTCACTGTACGCCAGAAATTTTTAAACGTTTTGCGAGCTATTCCACAGCAGATTTAACGCTCACAGATGCGATAATGCCTGATGGAGAAACCTGCAAACCAGCACACTCTCCGGAAAACTCAGAATCAGAGATATCAATGACGAAAAAAATTATCCGTACCGACCAAGCACCGGCACCCGTTGGCCCTTACAATCAAGCAGTCGCGGCAACCGGCACGATGATCTTTGTTGCTGGTCAAATTGCGATTGATCCCAAAATTAATGATATTGTCTTTCCCGACGATGTCGCTAAGCAGACCGAACAAGTGATGAAAAATCTTGAAGCAATTCTAACGGCGGCTGGAGCGACTTTTAATGATGTTGTGAAAACCAGTGTATTTCTCTTAGATATGAATGATTTCGCGGCGATGAATGCCGTTTATGCGAAATATTTTGATGAGGAAACAGCGCCGGCACGCGCAACTGTTCAGGTTTCCCGTTTACCCAAAGATGTGCGGGTAGAAATTGAGTGTATTGCCGTGATTGGCAGTTAAATTTATTCCGTTTCGTAGGGTGCAGGATGCAGACACCCTACGAAATTGCAATCAAATTTTCGGTTTAAATTGTAATGATCACTCCTAGGCTTTCGTTAGACATTCTATCAACGGCGGATAAAGCATAAGTTCCCGGTTCAACTGCTGTAGATGTTCTAGAAGCCGCCATCACTCGCACCAGCGTCCAAGTCTGACCATCCTGCCGATAAAGCGTCCAAGAACGAATATCATTGTTCGCTACAGCATTCCACACGATCTGATTGTCTACACGCTTCACTCCCTTTGGCAAAGTTGGAGGAGTAGAATCTAAAGCCGGCATGGTGGGTGCGAGTGCCGGCTTTGCATAAATTTCCTGCTTAAATTTGTCAGCAATTCCGTGCCGGTTTTCATTTAAAACCTTCATGCTGTAGAAAATACTTCCTAAAGCCATCTGACTATTCAAGCTGCGAGTAATTTCAATCTGCCTTTGCGTTTCCCGAAGTGGCCAGCTTGTCCCATCAATCCGTTCAATCGTATTGCCAACGTAAAAATGCTTGCGCTTGGGATTATTTTGCAGCCACCAATTGAGCAACACAGGATAACTTTGTGCCGGCCTGTCAATCACCCAATAAAGTTGGGGTGCAAAGTAATCTACCCAACCTTCAACCAACCATTTTTTAGAGTCGGTATAAAGTTGATCGTAAGAATCTAACCCCTGAATTTGTGCCGGCTGTCCGGGACGAAAAATACCAAAGGGACTAACCCCAAATTTAACGTGGGATTTGATAGCGCGAATACCTTGGCTGAGGCGGAAAACTAATTTATTAACGTTTTCCCGTCGCCAGTCGCCGAGGCTCATTTTTCCGCCGGCAGCTTGATAGGTAGCGTAAGTTTTGTTATCTGGAAAAGGGACATTGAGTTTTGGATACGGATAAAAGTAGTCATCAACGTGAACGCCATCGATATCATAGCGGCGCACCACATCCATCACTACGTTATAAGTTAAATCCTGAACAACAGCCGCGCCTGGGTCCATCCACAGCTCGTTACCATATTTGTAAACATATTCGGGATGCGTAACGGAAATGTGAGGGGCGACCGTTTTGGCATCATTAATTACACCTTTGGCGCGGTAGGGATTGAACCAAGCATGAAGTTCAAGATTGCGTTTGTGACTTTCTTCAATTGCAAATTCTAGGGGATCGTAATAAGGGTTTGGTGCTTTGCCTTGAGTGCCGGTGAGCCAATAACTCCAAGGCTCTAATTGTGAAGGATAAATTGCATCACCTTCTGGACGGATTTGTAAAATAACCGCATTAAAATTCAGCGATTTAAGCCGATCAAGAATGGCAATTAATTCTGCTTTTTGCTGTTCCACCGGCAGCCCCGGTTGTGAAGGCCAATCTCGGCTCCAAACCGTTGTTACCCATGCACCCCGGAACTCTCGCGTATGTCCAACTGCAGCCAGTGGAGCCGTTGGAACAATGTAGTTTGATTCAATGAGCGGAGCTTGGCCGGTTTTAACTAATGCTTGATAGATAAAAGCAACAACATCCGCACGCGTTGCTGGATAAAATGGCTGTAAAGATTTTAAGTTGGGATAGTTAACAACCATTCCCGCGCCGGTTGCGATTGCAACTTTGTCCGTTGCATAGTCAGGAATGCCGGATGCATCTTGATAAAATTGCGGTAATTTTGCCTTCAAGCCGGCTGCATTTTCAACAGTAATTCCTAAGCCACTGACAAGGGAAATTAAAACTTGCGCTCTTGTGATTTGATCTCCCGGACGAAAGCGCTGTTCGGGATAGCCTGACAGAAACTCGCTTTCGTAGGCTTGTTGAATCGCTGGTGCTGCCCAAAAGCTGGGAGGAACATCTACAAATGGAACGTATTGCCGCTTTAAAGGTTGCTTAAAAGCTCTTTGCAGGACGGCAGCATACTCAGCCCGACTTATGGGTTTATCCGGTCGGAACGTGCCATCAGGGAATCCACTAATAATATTACGCGCGCGTAAGCCTTCAATGAAAGGACGCGCCCAGTGAGTTTGAATATCAGAAAATTGTGAGCCGGTCGTTACCATATTTAAGTCTCTCTAGATTGGTTTGATTTTACCACCGGCATTGTGGTCTGCAGGTAGGGGTCTAGACCGATTTTTCAGTCGGTTGGTTGCTCATTCAGTTTTGTCTGTATTGTGGTTAGTTAAATAGCATACGTGCCGATTGCCGACTGTCACCGTTTTTCTTGACACATCGTAACTTGACTTAATTAAGTTAATATGATAATTGAAGAATTTGCTGTTTAGTAAAAAATAAAGTCTTGATCACGCTTTTGTTAGTATAAACAAAAAGACATACCAAAAGGTTGTTTTATGATTCCCACAACTGCCGAACGTCTCTACACTTTTGCAGAATATCTTGTTTATGATGATGGCACAGATAACCGTTATGAACTGGTTGAGGGGAAGTTAACTCAAATGAATCCCCCGACTGTTAAGCATCTTTTGATCGCTAAGTTCATTGAGCGGGTATTAGATGCAGAAATTAACCGTCTTGGTTTGCCTTGGCTATGCTTAAGAGAAGCAGGAGTCAGAACGGGTTACAAAAAATCCAGGTTGATGGATGTTTGTGTTGTGCCGGCAGAATTGGCGATGGAATCGAGCGATCATTCTGCGGTTTTTCAGTTACCTCCGTTATTAGCAGTGGAAATCGTCAGTCCTGAATCAATTAAACGTGACTATCGATATAAGCGTTCTGAGTATGCGGCCTTAGAAATTCCTGAATATTGGATTGCCGACCCGATTGAGTCTAAAATTTCAGTGCTGATACTGGAAGAGGGATTGTATGAAGAAACAGTGTTTACCGGCCATGAGCAAATTGTTTCTCAAATTTTCCCAGAAGTATCTTTAAAACTAGAACTGATGTTAAAATATGGAAATATTGGTGAGTGAATAAACTTTTTGGAAAAAGGCCGGCAGAAAAGGCAAAAAGTAGGGCAATGAATCGCCCCATCCACTCATCCAAAACATAATTATAAGTCATAAACAAACCCAATTTAGAGAGCTGGTGCGATGTCAGTTGATGCGACAACAGAAACAATAGCCCAAACTGAATTAACCGCAGAGTGGCAACCCCCAATGCCACCCACAGACTTGATATTTGATGATGGAGTCCCCTTGGAAACGAATCGTCACCGCACGGCAATGAATGTTCTGATTCGCTCCTTGCAACAAGCTTGGGCGGGCCGGCAAGACTTCTTCACCGGCGGCAATATGTTCGTTTACTACAGCAGTACCCAAGCCCGAAACCGCGACTTTAGAGGGCCAGATTTCTTTGCCGTGCTGGACATTGATGGATCTTACTCTAGGGAAGGTTGGGTGGTGTGGAATGAAGAGGGGCGTTACCCGAATGTAATCGTCGAGTTGATGTCAGAAAGTACGGCAGAGATAGACACCGGCATCAAAAAAGACATTTACGAACGGACTTTCCGCACACCCGATTACTTTGTATTTCATCCGTTTGATCCGAATTCCTTGCAAGGATGGCATTTGGATACAACCCAACGTTATCAGCCTCTGGCACCGAATGAGCGAGGTTGGCTGTGGTGCGAGGCGTTGGGTTTTTGGTTGGGAACTTGGGAGGGAATAGTAGAGCGACAACCGGCAATTTGGTTACGGTTTTATGATCAAGCCGGCAATCTGGTTTTATTACCGGAAGAAGCGGCAGCGCAACAAGCTGAAACTGCTCAGCAACAAGCTGAAGTACAACGCCAACGGGCTGAGCGTTTAGCAGCTCGATTGCGAGAATTGGGAGAAGATCCAGAGAATTTATAGAAGTTTATCGCTACCGGCATCTGATTCCCCTAACAGGTGCCGGTAGAAATAGACTGGATTACCGCGATAGAGGACTTAGCGAGATCGTGCTGCACATCCTTCCTTTTTTATCAACTCTGCTGTTCGCCCAAACAACGCCCCCAAGCGGGATGCCTGTTCCCCCACCGGCACCGGAAACTCAACAGGAAATCGTCAAACCCCAGGAAGTGCTCCCCTTACCGGGCCAACTTAACAGCGTGCCGGTTTTCAATAGCAACAGCCCGGAAGTTGTGCAAACCGAGGGAATTTTACTCTCCACCTTTCCCCCCACCGGCAAGCAAGCGCCGGCAGCACACCTCAACTTCCCTTTCCAAGGACGCTTTGACATCTTTGCCCACCACATCGCCAAAGCCGCATCACCCGAAGATTTACGCACTCTCTACTTGGGCGTCATCCTGCACAACCCCGGTACAAAACCTGTAACCATCAATGTGTTGCAAGCTGCCAGCTATCTAAGTCAGCCGGATGCCCCATTTATCGAGTTGCCCTCATTTGTGGAAAATCCTGCCGGCACTGTCTACGCCGGCCCTGGAAGTCGGGTGATGAATGAAGTGCTGCGAGGGCAACGACAAGCCGAGTGGCCGGCTCGAATCGTGATTCCGCCTGGGGAAAGCCAGATGTTACTCAATCATCCCATCCCGGTTCGCACTCTAGAACCGCCGATTAATGGCCGATCAACGTTGATGCGCTTGCAAAGTTCTGGTCAAGTCTATGCCGCTAGCTTGGGGATGTTTGCCAAACAAAACCCTGATGGCAGCGAACGTCCACCCAGCCTGGAAGAATGGCAACAGCTACTTGAAACCGGCGATCTTGCAGGACCGCGCGATAAAGTCCCCACACCTCCAGAACAAACCACCGGCCAAATTATCTATGGGCGCGTTGCCGGTGTTGCGCGAGGTTCCGCATGGAAAGCCCAACTCAGTGATGGTGCCGGCAGCCCCAATCTCACCATTCCTCAAGCCGGTGAAGCCTTTTCCTACGCCCTGAGTACGCTTCCTCGCGGTCAGATGGGCACAGGTCAAGTGCAAAGCGCCCCGATGATCGTGCGTTACCCAGATACCGCTTACCACGCCCACGGCAATTACGGGATTGAATACAGCCTCACTTTGCCTTTATACAATGCCTCTGCTACCTCACAGACCGTCACTGTTGCCTTGGAAACCCCTATCAAGGAAGAACAACTAGCGAGAGGCGGGTTGCGCTTTCTGGAACCGCCGGCCCGCCAAATCTTCTTCCGAGGCACCGTCCGCCTCCGCTACAACGATGATGCCGGTTTACCTCAAACTCGCTATGTCCATCTCGTGCAGCGACGGGGGCAGCAAGGTGAACCCTTAGTGCAGCTAACTCTGCCGGCGGGGAGTAGCCGGTTAGTCCGAGTCGATTTTCTCTATCCTCCTGATGCCACTCCACCCCAAGTGCTGACTGTTAAAACTTTTGATAATTGATAAGTAGTTAGACACAAAGATAGTCAGCAGAAGTTGGATAAATTTGCATAAAGGATTTAGATAAATATGGGTTACGAAAGATAGGTCTGCTTAAGTAAAGCGTGATACAGGGATTTACTTTGATGAATAAAGAAAGAGCATACGCCAGAAATCTTGCTAAGCAATACAACGATAGGGGAGAACCTACTAAATGGTTTGAGGTACTTTATTTTGAAGCAAAAAGTGGGAAAGCAGCCATCCCTTGGGCCGATTTGAAAGCGAACCCAAACCTAGTTCAATGGTTAAATGTGAATGAGATTCAAGGGGAAGGAAAAACAGCATTAAAGGTTGGCTGCGGCCTGGGGGATGATGTTGAAGAGTTGTGCCGGCGAGGATTCAACGTCATCGGTTTTGACATCTCGCCTTCAGCAATTGAATGGTGTAGGAATAGATTTCCGAATTCTACGGCTAAGTATATAGTTACTGATTTACTAAATGCGCCCTCCAAATGGAATCAGTCATTTGATTTTGTTTTAGAATCGTATACGCTTCAGGTATTACCCTCATCGCTTCGCCAAAAAGCTATTTCTCAGATTGCCAGCTTTGTTGCTTCTGGAGGGCAATTGCTTGTAGTTAGCCGAGGAAGAGATAATACAGACGACCCTGGACAAATGCCTTATCCACTCACAAAGAATGAGATTATGCAGTTTGTAGAGACAGGTTTGATACTGATAAATTTTGAAGACTATTTTGATGAAGAATCTCCTCCCGTAAGAAGATTCAGAGCGGAATTTAAAAGAGGCAGTGCCGCATAACAGCCCAAATGCACCTGACTGCCAAGAGTTTGTATGTTGGAAGTTTGATATTTAATTCCCTCAACTTCAGTCGCGCAACCCACACCCTTCGCCTATCGAAGCTACCTTGCATTTCTGGGCCGGCTTGTGTGATCGCCCAAGTCGCATTTTTTTCTAAAATTGGGATGAATTAAATCTGATTGTATTTGAAAACTGAACCCAACTTGTTACCTAAGTAAATCTGTGGGTGAAAATTGCGATCGCATAAATAACTGCGTCATGTAATAAGTATTGCCTTCGCGCCAAACTCCTACACCTGTTTCAGTGTATTCGGGGCGCAAAAGATTCTCCCGATGCCCCGGACTTTCCATCCAGCCTTTTATAGCATAGGGCACAGGTTTAGACGCATTGGTAATTTTGAAGAGATTTTCGCCCACTACCCAATAAAAAATACCGGCAGAATTAACACGGTTAGCCGGCGTTGTGCCATCAGGACTGACGTGAGCGAAAAAGTTTTCCTTCGCCATTTTCCGGCTATATTGGCGAGCGACTTCTGCCAGTTTTTCCTGGTTTTCTAAGGGCTTTAAACCTTGTTTTTCGCGGACTGCATTAATTTCCTGGCGCACTTGCGTTTCCATTTCATCACTGCTGGCAGACTGAGGCGCGAGAGGAGGTGTTTGCGGTTTGCTCGCCGGCACCCCCCATTCTTCTGGTAATGCCGGCAACAATTCTGTAACCGACTCGCACCCCACCAAGGTGAGAGCGAGCAATGCCAGGATCACCGGCAGCTTTTGTCTTTTCACAGTTGCAAGTTGCTGGTATGTTCGAGCCGGTAGAATTTGCATTCTTACTTTTCTAGCTTAACGAGAGAACCTGTGTTGTCGGTGCGGTAAACAAAGCTTTTCTCTTTTCCTTGTACTGTGACTTTCCATCCGGAAACCACTATCTGAGGACAGAAAGTTTCCGGTTCTGCAAGTCCCAAACATCCATCAGGCCAGCTCTGCTGTTGTGTGCCGGCAATTTGAAGCTGCTCACGAGGTAACTTTGACCGACTGGAGGCATCTTGTAAAACGGCCTCAGCAACAGGATTCGGTAAAGTGAGATCGCTGGGTGTTTGTGGCGCGGCAGTGGGAACGGTTGCGCGATCTGCTAAATTGCCCGGTTCCGGCGTTACTGTGGCACAGGCGGCGACAAAAAACAGTAAAATGCCGGTTAACACTAGGCGGGTTAAAATCGTTAGCCGACGAGTTTTTGGGAGGTGTTTCATAGTTGTGTCTCTACACGCTTAAAATCTAAATTAACAAAGCCAGCCATATCCAAAATTCCTTTCTCCTCTCTCATTCAATGATGCAAGCATAATCTGTATCGCGGGGAATTGGTTTGAGATTGCTGAGATCGTTTAATAATTTTGCCTCCATAGAAGCCGCTGTTGAAGAAGGGCGCAATATTTACCGAAATCTGCTCAAAGCGATTGCGTCTATCCTGCCGCTTAACGGTGGAGAATCTATGACTATTTTGATTAGTGTTTTCCAATATTCCAAGTGATATCACTTTTTATTCACTTTTATGCGTCACACTGAATACAGGACAAACAGTATTGGATAAAGCCTGCTCAAAAAGGCCAATTTTTAAAGGTTGCAAGACAGAATTTTTTCTTCAAAAAAGTTGAAAGATTGTCACTTATTTTTTCAAGGTTCTAATCAACTATGAGCTTTTTAACAAGAAAATTTTCATTCAGTAAACAAGGAGGGACTTTCGTCGGGCTGTTACTCGGAGTTGTGGCTGCCGGCGTGCTGCTACTGTTGTGGAATGATCGCAGCGCTTGATTTAGCAGAGAGTGCGATTCAACAACCAAATGTCAACGATTCAAACGGAGAAAATTCTAATGCAGATTAAACCCTTCACAAAATTGCTCGTTGCCTGTGTGAGTCTGGGAGGTTTAATACTGGTAGGATGCGACCAGCAAAGCCAGTCCGATCCGCAAGCTACAGAAACCACGCCTCAAGTTCAAACTTCAACCACGGTAACGACAACGCAAACACCGGCAACAGCAACGACACCGGCAACGCAAACTCAAGCTCAAAATCGCACCCCTGATGTGCCTTATGTGCCAACCCCCCAGAATGTAGTAGACGAAATGCTGGAACTGGCTCAGGTAAAAGGGGATGATGTGCTTTACGATCTCGGCAGTGGTGATGGGCGCATTGTGATTACCGCCGCACAAAAATTCGGCACTCGCGGCACCGGCTTTGATATTAACCCCAAACTGGTGCAGGAAAGTCAAGCAAACGCCAAGACAGCCGGTGTCAGTGATAAGGTGCAATTTGTAGAAAAGGATCTATTTACTACCGATCTCAGCAAGGCAACCGTCGTCACCCTCTACCTACTCCCGGATGTCAATTTAAGGCTGCGCCCCAAGTTGCTTAAAGAACTCAAACCAGGAACTCGCATCGTTTCACACAACTATGATATGGGTGAGTGGAAACCGGAGCGTGTGGTACAAGTAAAAAGTCCGACAGGGCAACACACTCTTTACACCTGGGTTGTGCCGGAAACTATACCGGAAAACTTGCGATAAGGTACGTTAGTTGCTTGGGGGTGCCTTGGTTTGCGCCCCCTAAGTGTGATCAGAACGGCTGAATGCTGGATAAAAATTTTGCGTTTACTTGTTAATTATTAAACGCAGGTTCTCGAATTTTGCCTTAGAGGATATTGGAAAAGTTGGCAACCCTATAACCTTCATCCGCAAGCGAAAGGGAGAGAGTTGCTGGTTCCCTTTTCTGTGGGAGAGGGTTAGGGCGAGGGCGCTTCAAAGTTAGATTCTACACTTTTCAAATATTTTTAACACTTGCCGATGTTTGGAGCCGCGACAGTTTCTTTAAAATAAAAAAATTATGTCAATTTAAGAATTTACGCCTCTAAAATGGTAAAAAATGAAGCCGATAGGAGCAATCACTTCAGATCCACCGACATTCATCTGAGTTAGTTTAAAAAATACCGATAGCCTGAAAACTTCTGTTGAATTTTATTTCTAAATAGGTTGGCTTTAAAAGCTGAAACTCATGACTTAAAGCCAATTGGAAGTTTTTATGTACAATAAGTAATCCAGCGGATTCAAGAAAATATTTTTGAATTGCGTATTTTTACAGAGCAAAGTTTCTGTAGTTACACGTAGAGCGATTTCTTCAAAAATACGGATGTTAACGGATTCTACAGCAAGATAGAATCAAGCTGAGAAAACTAAAAACTTTATAAATGCAATCTCTGGCAATTTTAATGGAGTGCGCCGGCTCCAGATATCACCACCAAAACACTACTCCGTTTCCGGAAATTAACGGTTTTAGCTGAACGGCACCCTCAGAAAATTTACCATTTCAAATGTTTTAAACAATACATCTTTAAAAAAAAGATTACAGTATATTAAGAACTAAATATTTTTATAAATTGACCTCGCTAGGAGTGGCAAAATATGTTAAGTCCTAAACTTGACAGGGGTGTAGATCGAATCGGCAGCTGGCAAAATCATCCACAACAATCGGCACCCCCAGCCGGCTCAGCCTCAGACAATCTAGCGACCAATCCCCCAGAAAACAACCCCTTAGCCCTAACGCTGTGTCATGTCATAGAGCAGCATCAGAAGCGAGGAGAAGTGGAAAAGCTGAAGCGGGAATTGCAAGCAAGTGAAGCGCGTTTCCACAATCTCATCGTCAACAATGCTGATGGCATGGTGATTATAGACCGGCAGGGAAATGTCTGCTTTGCCAACCGGGCTGCACAAGCGCTGTTTAACCGCCCAAGCGCCGAACTTGTGGGAGAACAATTTTTTAACCGGCTCGTTGCTGTGCCCAACAACAGTGAGATCGCCACAGAAATTCTCACCTCCCCAGCCGCAAACAGCGCCGCAGAAATCCAGATGGTGCAAACACAACTGGTAGAAATTCGCCGCAAGGGAGAAACACCCCCGCACAAAGTTTGTATTGCTCAACTGCGCGTTGTAGAAACCGAGTGGGAAGGGCAAATCGCCCACTTGGCAACCCTGCGGGACACCACAGAACATCAGCAAACGCAACAAGCACTGCAAGAAAGCAACGCATTGCTCAAAGCTCAACAAGAAGCATCACCCGACGGAATTTTAGTCGTTGGGGAAAATAGCAAAGTGATCTCCCATAACACCCGCTTTCGCCAGATGTGGGAGATTCCAGAAGGTACACTCGCTGCCGGTGAAGACCAACTTCTGTATAACTGGGTATTCGAGTGCTTGCAAGCACCCGAAGAATTTATCGCTAAGCTAGAGTATCTCGACGCGCATCCAGAGCAAACTAGCCACGATGAGATTTACCTGAAAGATGGGCGCATTTTCGAGCGCAACTCCACACCGGCATTCATTCCAGATGGCAGATTTGCCGGCAGAATTTGGTATTTCCGCGACATCAGCAAGGGCAAACCAGCCGAAGCCGAAACCTTGCAGCAAAGTGAAGAACTGTTCCGCACCCTTTTTGAGAAAGCAGCCGTTGGCATCGCGATCGCAGATCTCAAAGACAGACGGATTCTCAACAGCAATTCCGCATTGCAGCAGATGTTAGGTTACAGCGCCTCAGAACTGCACAGCAAGACGTTCTCAGACTTTACCCATCCAGACGATCTCGCCGCCGATCTTAGACTTCACCGGCAAATGATTGCCGGCAAGCGAGAGCACTTTCAACTAGAAAAGCGCTTCATCAGCAAACAGGGCCAAGTAATTTGGAGCCGGCTGAGTGCTTCAATTGCTCATGATCGTCAAGGCAAACCTCAGTTTTCCATTGGCGTGATTGAAAACATCACTGAACATAAGCAGGCATCAGAAGCCTTGCAACACAGCGAGGCAAGGTTCCGAAAACTCTCAACCAATATTCCGGGGGCAATTTACCAATTCCTGCTGCGAACCGATGGATCTGTTGCGTTTCCCTACATCAGCGCCGGTTGTGTCGAACTTTGCGGCTTAACGCGCGAACAAATTCAGCAAAATGGGCTTCTGCTGGTCGCCTGCATACATCCCGACGATCGGCAGCAGTTTGAAGAATCAGTCGCGCTAAGCGCCCAAACCCTGCAGCCTTGGCAGTGGGAAGGCCGATTGCTGTCGGGAGATTCCTGCAAATGGATTCAAGCGGCATCGCGTCCAGAACGAACCCCCACCGGCGATATTGTCTGGGATGGTTTGTTAATGGACATTACAGAGCGCAAGCAGGCGGAGGAAACCCTGCTGCGCGTTACCCAAGCTGTGGAAAGTGCCAGTGATGCTATTTCCATTACCGATGCCACCGGCACACCCATCTATCACAATCGCGCATTTCTAAATTTGTTTGAATACACCGTGGAAGAAATGATCGCTGCCGGCGGGCCATCTGCAATTTGCTCCGACCCTGCTGAGGCAGAGTCGATGATTTCATCACTGCAAGCCGGTCTTTGCTGGAGTGGGGAATTGACAGCTCAAAGCCGCACCGGCAAGACGATGCAAATTCTCTTACGTGCCAATGCCATTATCAACAAAGCCGGTGAAATGGTGGGAGTGGTGGGCATTCATACCGACATTACCGAACGCAAACGCTCAGAACTTGCCTTGCGCCAGTCAGAAGCTCAGCTAAGACAGCAAACCAAACAGCTTAAGCGCACACTGCAAGAGCTTAAAACAACCCAATCCCAGCTGATTCAAACGGAAAAAATGTCGGGTCTCGGACAAATGGTGGCCGGCATTGCCCACGAACTGAATAACCCCGTTAGCTTTATCTACGGGAATGTTGCTTATGCTAATGACTATATTCACGACTTGCTGGGGTTAGTCTCTCGCTACCAGCAGCGCGACCAAGCCAGACAGAGTGAGGGAGAGGCAGATGAGATTGCCCAATATGCCGAAGAAATCAATCTTGATTTTCTGCTAGAAGATTTACCCAAATTGCTGTCCTCTCTAAAAGCCGGTGCTGAACGCATCCGGGATCTCGTTTTAAGCTTGCGAAACTTTAGCCGCTTAGATGAAGCGCAAATGAAGCCGGTGAATATTCATGAGGGAATTGATAGCACGCTGTTAATTTTGCAAAACCGGCTCAGAGCCAAGCGAACTCAACCGGCAATTCAGGTGGTGAAAGAATATGGTGAACTGCCCCTCGTGGCGTGTCATGCAGGCCAGTTAAATCAAGTATTTATGAACATCCTCACCAACGCCATTGACGCCTTGGAAGAGGACGCAGAACCAGAAAATTCTCCTTCCGGCTTCACGGCGAGCACTTCCCCACCTGCCACGATTCGCATTCACACCTCACTCTCACAAACTCAAAAATCTCCCAGTAAGGACTTAGCACGCAGCACTTCTATCGTCATTCGTATTGCTGATAATGGTGCCGGTATCCCCTTTGAACTCCAAGGCAAACTCTTCGATCCCTTTTTCACAACCAAGCCGGTGGGGAAAGGCATCGGTTTAGGACTTTCCATCGCTTACCAAATTATTGTTGAGAAGCATGGGGGAGTTATAAACTGTTTTTCACAGCCTGGCGGGGGAACAGAGTTTGTCATTGAAATTCCCATTCATCAGAATATCCCAGCAGCAAGCCCATCCATTTAATCCACCAATCAGCCCTTTTCAAATTGAAGGATTTCCTCCTATAAAATCTGTTAAGGAATGAATTCAAATCTAGCTAAGAACAGGTAAATTCAAAGGAGACGTCCCATTTTTGTCAATTTGTAGTGCGGGCAAGATGCCTGCTTACTTTAGTCTCAGGGAGCATCTTGCTCCGAATTCAAAGCGTCACAGCTTAACAGCCTTTATCTTTAAGGAGAGAAAACACTGAACTGCCAGACTGGGTTGAGGAGCGAATCCATCTTTTCAACGGAACAATCAAAAAAATCCTTGAAAATCTTATTTATAACCTTGTAAAATTTATCAACTTTTATACTTGTGGCCAGTCATTCCACAAGCCTGAGCCATGCCTGTGAAAAACTCGCCTTTTGATTCATCAGACTCTGAGTGTGCAATTGACCGTTACCCTTTAATTGTCAGTCCCCACACCTCAGTCGGGGAAGTGATTGCTCTGATGAACCAGACACAGAGCAGTTGCGCGATGGTGGTGGAAACATCGGCAGAGATACCCGCTTTGCTAGGAATTTTTACAGAGCAAGATGTGGTGCGTCTGGCTACCGGCGAACAGCTAGGAAAATGCCGGCACAGCAAAATTACACGCGTGATGAATTCTTCGCCGGTTGTCATTTCGCCGGCAGAAACAGAAGATATTTTAGCTGTATATAACTTATTGTGCGAACATCAGATTCGTCACCTGCCGGTGGTTGATCTTGAAGGCCGGCTTGTCGGATTAATTACTCAAGAAAGCTTGTTGCACGTACTTCATAAACCCGGCAGCGACTCGTGTAGAAACCACTGTTTGATCAGCAACTTACAAACATCAGATAGTCGCTTACCTCCCACAGCAAGCGAGGGCGCTCGATTCCGCTCTCTGATTGAAAACAGATTATTAGATCTCGTTCATTGCGACACTCAAGCCATCATCACGCGAACTCAGGAAGAACAAGCGCCCCAAAAATCGCTGCTACAAGAAGAGGAGCCGGCGCAACTCGCTCAACAACTGCTGGAAGTCAAACTAGCAGAAGAATTGATATTTCTTCAAGCTTCCTTACTCGATCAAGTACGCAGTGCAGTTATTGCTACCGATAATGCCGGCAACATTATCTACTGGAATAAATTTGCAGAACAACTTTATCTGTGGCCGGCAGCAGAAGTCATCGGTAAATCAGTTGTTGAAATCTTATGCCTGGATACAAACAAAGCACTGGCTCAAGAAATTATTAACTCCTTGCTTGAAACCGGCCAGTGGGAAGGAGAATTTACAGTGCAGCGCAAAGACGGAACCAGCTTTGTCGCATTAGTCAGAGATTCCGTCCTGAAAAACCAGATGGGCGAAGCGATTGGAATCGTTGGCATCTCTGTTGATATCACCAAACGCAAGCAGATGGAAGAAGCGCTCAGGCAAAGTGAAGAACGCTTTCGCCGGCTTGTTGAAACCATGAACGAAGGCTTAATCATCTGCGATGCCAATGGACTCGCTACCTACGTCAACGAGAAGTTTTCAGCCATGTTGGGATATTCCTCAACGGCAATATTAGGCTGGTATGTTCTCCAATTTCCCCATAAAAATAATCAGGAACGTTTGCAAGAAGAAATTGCTAAGCGTCAGCGGGGTGAGAGCAGTTCTTATGAATTAGAATTGACCCGAAAAGATGGTCAAAAGTTATTTGCTCTCGTCTCTTCAACACCCATTTTAGACACGAATTCTCAACTTAAAGGAGCCTTTTCCGTATTTACAGATATCACAGACCGTAAGCGTTATGAAGAGCAATTAAAAAATAATCAGAATTATCTTGAAGAACTTGTTCAGCTTCGCACAGACGAAAAAACTAAAGTTATCTCACAACTGCAAAAAACCAACAAACGACTCAAACAGGCAATTGCCTCCCGTCAATTGATCGTCTCATCCTTGCGATCTTCCCAGCGTTTTATCCAGCGAATTAACGACACAACACCCCATATTGTTTATCTCTACGACCTGATTGAAGATCGCAATATTTATATTAACCAGCAGTTTACAGATCTGTTGGGCTATCCGACAACTGCCCTCGAAACAGCGGCAGCAAAATTTCTGGTAAAAATATTGCATCCCGAGGATCAACCAGCTCTCCAAAAACTACACCGGCAAACGATTAACGCTCAGGATGGAGATGTTGTTGAAGGCGAATACCGGCTACGGCACGCCAATGGCGAATGGCGCTGGTTTCGTAGTCGGCAAGTTATCTTTACCAGAGATAATGCCGGCGTGCCCCAGCAGATTTTAGGTACTTGCGCTGATATTACGGAACGCAAACAATCAGAAGAAGCACTGAGAAAAAGTGAGGATCGCTACCGAGCCTTTGTCGCTCAAAGTTCTGAGGCAATTTCCTGTTTTGAATTTGAGCCGGCAATCTCAGTTGAAATGAGCGAAGACGAGCAAATTCAACAGATTTTTCAAAACGCTCACCTGGCTGAGTGTAATGATGTCTTGGCTCAGATGTACGGCTTTAACTCAGCATCCGAAATTTCAGGCATCCGAATCAATAACCTCATTCCTGATATAAACCCGCACTATATTGAACAAGTGCGTGCCCTGATTCGTTCAGGCTACCGGCTCGACAAACTAGAATCCCATGAGGTTAACGCTTGGGGAGATGCCAAATATTTCTTAACCAGCGCCGTTGGCATTATTGAAAATGGCTTTCTCGTGCGACTGTGGACAACACAACTCGACATCACCGAGCGCAAACAGATGGAGGAAGCACTGCAGCTTACTCAGCAGCAGCTACAACATTTGCTTGCTTCCAGTCCCGCAGTGCTCTACAGCGCCGGCACTTCCCCCGACTCCGCCACGAACTTTATCAGCGAAAATGTAACGGGACTGCTGGGTTATCAACCTCGTGAATTTACAGAAGATGCGGATTTTTGGCGTCAGCACGTTCATCCAGACGACTTGGAAACAGCCTTGGCTAAGATGCTGGTGCTATTTGAGCAAGGACATCACACCTATGAATACCGCTTTTTGCGTAAAGATGGTTCTTATCGCTGGATGCGCGATGAAATGCGCCTGATTTGCGATGCCGGTGGTAATCCTTTAGAAATTGTTGGTTACTGGGCGGATATCACGACGCAAAAAGCGGCAGAGGAAGAAATTTATAAAGCCTTGGCGCAAGAAAAAGAACTTTCTGAACTGAGATCCCGGTTTATCACCCTCACCTCCCATGAGTTCCGCACGCCTTTATGCACGATCCTTTCATCTGCGGATCTGCTGGAGTTTTACCTCGAACAACAGACTTCGCAAAAATACTTACAACATATCCAGCGGATTCAAGTAGCTGCTGTCCACATGACGCAGATGTTAAACGACATTCTGTTGATTGGTAAATCTGATGCCGGCAAATTGGAGTGTTATCCTGCGGCGCTTAATCTAGAAGCGTTTTGCCGGCAGATGGTTGAAGAGGTGCAAAGCAGCAACGCTGCAGCCTCTCAGTACACAATTACGTTTAGAGGTTACGGTTCCTGTACGGACGCTTGGATGGATGAAAAGTTATTACGCCACATTTTTATTAACTTGCTTTCTAATGCCATCAAATATTCAGAACCCTCACAGCCCATCCTTTTTGAAGTAAGCTGTCCGCATGAAGAATTGATATTAAAGAATGAAACATGGGAAGCGCCGGCTCAACAACTTCTCAATTCTTATGGTTTACCGTTGAATGCTCCTGTCGTTATCTTTCGCATTCAGGACGGGGGGATTGGGATTCCTGTTGAAGATCAGCCGCGAGTTTTTGAGTCGTTTTATCGAGGCAGCAATTTGCACACCCAACCGGGCACAGGTTTGGGGCTGGCAATTGTTAAAAAATCTGTAGAGGCTCACAGTGGCCAGGTTCTGCTGGAAAGCGAAGTGGGTGCCGGCACTACGTTTACTGTGATCCTGCCGGTACAGCCCAACTGTTGCGGAACTTGAGGCAACCTCTGAGGGCATGAGCTAAGTTAAGCGGCTGAGAAAAGGCTTGAAACTATTTTTTCTGACAGCGCGACTAAATCGATTCTTCTCTATTGCTACACCCTTTTCCCTTACCGTACAACTCTGTACTTGTACGGAAGGGCTGAACCGTACAAGTACGGAAATCAAGTTTGTCAAATTTTACTGATGCTGCTTTCATCATCAGCAGTTAGCATCAAGATGTTGATAAGTTCAGCAACAGAGGCATAAAATTATGCCTCTGCGATCAAAATTCTTGCACCGTAGAAAAATCAGTATAGTTACATTTGTGTATTGACTTAGGGAATTATATACTAAAATTGAACATTACAAAAATATAGAATAAGACCCAAACGTATCAATAATATTTTTTTTAACTTGAACAATCCTAGGAATGATGGTGTATGTTTATCACTGACAGTAACCAGTTTAGAAATGAGAGCACGGTTAACACAAGTTTCCGTCAGGGAACCGCTGAGAAAATGCCTGACTCACTTCGTTCAATTCCTATGGATGCTGCTCCTGAAATTCATGAAGCTATCAATTATGTCTGGAATCTGCTCAAGCAACCTTTTGCCATCAACCAATTAACAAACCCTATGTCGGCTTGCAAACTTGGGCCTTGCGAAGAACAGCAAGGGTTACACGTAGAAGTGGAACAGCTCAAACAACAAATCCGAGCCAGTGAAGCTCGCTTCAAAAATATCATTGACAAGAATGCAGATGCAATTGTGATTGTTGATGCCGGCGGCATGGTTCATTTCGCCAATCCATCAGCAGAATGGCTATTTAATTGCACTGCCGTTGAACTGTTGGGCCAAGACTTTTTTGGCAAGCTGGTGGTAGAACGGCAAGCGTGTGAGATAGACACCGGCACGATCCGCAGGATTGGCCCAAGCACAAAGAAAGATACACGGGTTGTGCAAACGCAAGTCGATGTGCTCCGCACGGATGACCAACATCTCATTGCAGAAATGCGGGTTGTCGAGACTGAGTGGGAAGGACAAAGAGCGTTTCTGGCTTCCTTGCGCGATATCACAGAACGTAACCGTGCAGAGGAAGCCTTGCGCCAATCAGAAGCGAGATTGAGAGAGCAAACGCAACAGCTAGAAAAAACATTAAGCGAACTCAAACAAACTCAAGCCCAACTGGTTCAGAGTGAGAAGATGTCTTCTCTCGGACAAATGGTTGCCGGTGTGGCTCATGAAATTAATAACCCGGTTAATTTTATCACCGGCAATCTTGCTCACGCCCAACACTATGCCTCAGATTTGCTCAGCCTTTTGCATGTCTACGAACGGCACTATCCCAACCCCGTCCCGGAAGTTGTGGCTGAACGGGAAGCGGTTGATATCGATTTTCTCAGCGAAGACTTTCCCAAACTTATGTACTCCATGAATATCGGTGCTGAGCGTATCCGTGAAATTGTGGTATCGTTGCGTAACTTCTCTCGCCTGGATCAAGCCGAAATGAAGCCGGTGAATATCCACGAAGGAATTGACAGTACGCTCATGATTTTGCAAAGCCGGCTCAAAAGCACTGCCGGTCATTCAGGGATTTCGATAATCAAAGAGTTCGGTGTATTGCCCAAGGTTGAATGCTATGCCGGCCAGCTCAATCAAGTGTTTATGAATCTTATCTCTAACGCGATTGATGCTTTGGAAAAGCAGACGTCTCCACGAACAATCTCAATTTCCACCTCACTCAGTTCTAAGTCCACAGTTATTATTCGCATTGCCGACAATGGGCCAGGTATTCCTCTGTCTCATCAAAACAAGCTTTTTGATCCGTTTTTTACGACAAAACCTGTGGGTGCCGGCACTGGCTTAGGACTTTCGATTTCCTACCAAATTATTGTTGAAAAACATGGAGGCATTTTGAAATGCGTCTCGAAACCCAATCAGGGAGCTGAGTTTTGGGTTGAAATTCCGATTCGCGCTAACGTGCCGGTGGAAACCTTGTAACAGCGGGTAAGAATTATGGTTGACAAGGCAAAGGAAAGGCACGATAACTTAACCCGTTTCTTTTGCCTCTCCGTTTTTTTTGCAGCCCGGATTAGAAGGTGCTGCGCCTAGAACTAACCCGTTGCCGGCGTAAATGCGACATTTATATTCAATAATGATGTTTGATTTTGTCGTGTTATTTTAACGTGATTATTATTTAATTTAACAATTTTAATTATTTATTCATTAAATTATAGGAATTTATTTACACTTTTTTAAAATTTTGCTCTAATAAACTAAATTAACTATGACTATGAGTATGAATCCCGTTTATTTAAAATAAAATTCTGATGGTTCTTTGAAAAACTCATTTACTTTATGCGCGGCATTTTATAGAAATTTTATAAAAGGGTGTTAAAGAGCCTGGGATGCACCCAAGAATTTTTGCACAGGTTCATTCCTGTCTATTGAGCATAAATTTTTAGTTTTGCAGCAATATAGCATAAACATTGTTTGTCTTTCTTTTGAACGAGCGAGAGCTTGTAGAAGTTCTGTTGAGGAACCATTAGCAACCAATTAACAGTAAATTGGTATAAAATTGATAAAATCGCTTTTTCGCATAAACCGGCATATGTTAATTAAAAAAGTGTTAGTTATTACATTCCCTTATTTCAAGGCTCAGCCTTAACCTCTGCAACCGAAGCTGTCGGCCAAGCAAAACCGGCATGAAATTAAAGCTAAGGCTTGCTTATGGTTGAAAAATTAAAAATGAAGCGAAATAATTAACAAAAGGGAAAGAGCAAGAAAAAAGCAAATATTTGCATAGCTATAAATTTGTGAGAAAACCCAAGAATGACGTATGGCAGTTTTCAATTCCTTGGAATCCATAGTTGACAGCTTAACTTAAATATTGTTGTCATGATTGAACTTCTTATAGCAAAAGTTACAAATACTTCTAAACCACCTGTGTGCATCTGTGGTTTATATAAAAAAAACTTGATTTCGCCAAATTCATTATTAATCCGTTACTATAAAATAAATATCACTAAGTTTGTATTCAGAGCAATGCAAATTCTATAAAATTTTCCTTTCTATAAAGATTTATAAAAACAAAAAAATAATATTTTAAAGAAAATCTTAATCTTCGTAATCTTTCACTCAGGGAGACGATCAGATGCAGCAAAAAATGAGAAAAAATAGGGAGAAAAAAACAAAATTATTCCAAGAAAAAGCCTTAACCCAAGCGCTTCTAAATTTTACTACCGGCTCAGCCATCGTAGTTGATCCTACTGGCACGATCAGAGCATTGAACAAAACAGCAGCTCAAAGAATCGGAAAAATCCCCGATGAACTCATTGGGTTATCCCTTTACGATCTGTTACCAAGTGATATTGCCGGCACAAGAAAAACAAAATTTGACGAAGCCATTTGCACCCTTTTACCGCTACACTTTGAAGACAAAAGCAATAATCTTTATTTTGAAAATCATATTAATCCAGTCTGGGATGGCTTACAGCTAAACGCTTTAATCGTTTATGAGCGCGATATTACAGCCCTTAAGCAAGCAGAATCCGTAAAAGCCGGCAGTGAAAACGCAACCGGACAATATTACCGCGCCATTCTTGACGCCCAAAGCGCAACAATCTGCCGGTTTTTGATAACCGGCACCCTCACCTTCGTTAACCACGCCTGTTGCGAGTATTTTGGCAAAACATCAGAACAATTGCTAGGCGAGAACTTTTTCTCTCTTTTTCCAGAAAAAGAACGAGTGGAGATCCAACAAAACCTCGCATCCTTAACTGAAGAAAAACCCCACGAAACACTAAAGTTTTTTGCAAGCGAATCGAACGGAAATACTCGCTGTCAAGGGTGGGCAATTCGCGGTATTTTTAACCCGGAAGGGGTGCCGGTTGAATTCCAGGCAGTCGGAGAAGATAGGACGGCACAAGTGGAAGCCGAAACAACGCTGCGAGAGAAGCAACGTCTTCTCGAACGCATTACCGAAGCCACACCCAGTATTATCTATCTTTACGATCTTATCGAGGAGCGAAACGTCTATTGCAACCGCGCGATGTTTGCAAAGTTGGGCTACACACCGGCACAGATTCAAGCAATGGGCGCGGCGTTTCTCCCCAACGTCATGCACCCTGAAGATTGGGCAAAAGTACAGATTAACTACGAGAAATTTGCCGAAGCCAAAGAGGGGGAAATTGTAGAAGGCGAGTACCGGATGCGACACGCCAATGGCGAATGGCGCTGGTTTTATAGCCGCGATACCGTTTTTGCCCGCACAGCCGATGGCTGCCCGCATCTGCTGTTGGGGATCTCTGAAGACATTACCGAACGTAAACAAACTGAGCTTGATCTGCGTTCGTCTCGGCAGATGTTGCACTTGGTCATTGATAATATTCCGCAAGCAATCTTCTGGAAAGATAGAAATTCTGTTTACTTGGGCAGCAACCGTCTGTTTGCCAAAGATGCTGGGCTGGATTCTGTAGAAAACATTGTCGGTAAAACAGATTACGACTTCGCTTGGAAAAAAGAAGAAGCCGACTTTTTCCGCGAGTGGGACTGGCAAGTGATGGAGACAGACACCCCGCAGTATCACATGATTGAAACCCAACTTCAAGCCGATGGCAAACAAGCTTGGCTAGACACCAATAAAGTGCCCCTCCATGACGCCTCAGGAAAGGTAATTGGCATTTTAGGCACTTATGAGGATATAACTGAGCGCAAACAGATGGAGGAAGCGCTGCAAGCGAGTGAGGAGCGATTTCGTCTGTTGGTGGAGGGGGTGAAAGATTATGCAATTTATCTGCTCGACGCCCAAGGATATGTGAGCAGTTGGAATACCGGCGCAGAGCGTATCAAAGGATATTATGCCCACGAGATTGTCGGCAAGCATTTTTCTTGCTTTTACGAACCCAAAGAGCGGCAGTTAGGCAAACCGAATCAGCAGCTAGAAACTTGCGCCGCCACAGGTCGGTTTGAAAGCGAAGGCTGGAGAATTTGCAAAAATGGTTCGCGATTTTGGGCGAGTGCGACGCTCAGTGCCTTGCGAGATGAAGTAGGGCAACTACGGGGTTTTGCAAAAGTCGTGCGCGACATCACCGAACGGAAGCAAGCAGAAGAAGCATTGCAAAAAACCAATGAAATTTTAGGCATCAAAGTTGAAGTGCAGACCACAGAATTGCGTGTGGTGATCGAACAATTGCATCAAGAAATTGGACAGCGTACCCAGGCAGAGGCACAAGCGCAAAAAAGCCAGCAAAAGTATCGCTCAGTTGTTGATAGCCTCAAAGAAGTTATTTTCCAAACAGACACAGCGGGAGCGTGGACATTTCTTAATCCGGCTTGGTATGAAATCACCGGCTTTAGTGTTGAGGAAAGCTTAGGAAAGTTTTTTCTTGATTTCGTCCATCCCGACGATCAGCAGTGCCAGATCGAGCTGTTTCAACTGCTAATTAACGGCCAAAAAGATTACTGCCGGCAAGAAATTCGCTACCTTACCAAGCCTAATAACAACTCGCACAGCGGCTCTATCCGAGGTGGGATCAGTGAAGCGGCTGGCGGCTACCGCTGGCTGGAAGTGTTCGCCCGTCTAAACACCGACGATCCAGACAAATTCACCGGCATCACCGGCACCCTCAACGATATTACAGAACGCAAGCAAACCGAGGCGGCGCTACGGGAAAGTGAGGAACGGTTCAGACGAGCCTTTGAAGATGTGGCCACCGGCATGGCTCTCGTGGGACTCGATGGGAGTTACTTGCAGGTAAACCGTGCGTTGTCTGAGATGCTGGGTTATTCAGAATTAGAATTAACGGCAACAACTTCCCAAGCGCTAACTCATCCCGCAGACGTACCTCTGTGCTTGGAGATTCACCGCAACTTTGAAACCGGCCAAATCTACTGCCAGCAAGTGGAAAAGCGCTACATCCATAAGAATGGCCACACAGTTTGGGCGCAGCTGACAAAGTCCCTGATGTATGGTGCTGAAGGTCAGCCGCTTTATTATGTCTCACAGATCCAAGACATCACCGAGCGCAAGCAGGTAGAGGCGGCGCTGCGCGAATCAGAAGTGTTTTTCCGCCAGTTAGCAGAAAATGTTGACGAAGTCTTTTGGATCGTCACTCCAGACTTCAGCCAGATGCTGTACGTCAGTCCGATGTATGAACAAATTTGGGGTCGGTCTTGTGAGCAGGTTTACGCCTCACCCCTCTCCTGGCTAGATGCCGTACATTTAGAAGATCGGGAGCAGTTAATGCCAGCGCTTGCCGGTTCTATGGCTAAACTTCAGTCCTCTCAATCGAGCGAGATCGTCTTAAATCAGGAGTATCGCATCATCCGACCTGACGGATCTATCCGCTGGATTTGGGATCGCAGTTTTCCTGTTCGCAATGCAGCCGGTGAGGTTTACCGGCTCTGCCGTGTCGCTAAGGATATCACGGGTCGCAAACAGGCAGAAGAAGAACTTCATAAGGCGCTAGCGAAAGAGAAAGAACTTAGCGAATTGCGCTCTCGATTTGTGACAATGGTTTCTCATGAATTTCGCACACCCCTGTCCACTATCTTGTCTTCTGCAGACTTACTGGAATATTATTGCCAAGAATGGCCCCTTGAGAAAACCGAGAAAAAACTCGAACATCTCGTGCGGATTCAAACGGCTGCGGTTAATATGACTCAGTTATTAAATGATGTGCTAGTGATTGGCAGGAACGATGCCGGTAAATTGCCTTTCCACCCCACATGGGTCGATCTTCCTACCTTCTGCTGCGATTTAATTGAAGAATTCCAAATCAGTGCCGACAAGCTCCATATCATTGAATTTGTTCAAGTTAGACCAAAGCTTTCACACAATATAGAATCTGTCTACCGCAAATTTACTGAAGTTTTGGCTGATGAAAAGCTGCTGCGGCAAATCCTCAGCAATCTGCTGTCAAACGCGCTGAAATACTCCCCCAAAAAAGGACAAATCACATTTAAACTCGCTTGTCAGCAAGCACAAGCAATCTTCCAAATCCAAGATAACGGGATTGGGATTCCGCCAGAAGACCAACAGCGACTCTTTGAGGCGTTCCATCGCGCTAAGAATGTTGGAGATATCCCAGGAAGCGGCCTAGGGTTAGCTATTGTAAAAAGAGCAGTAGATATGCACAGCGGCTATATTACAGTTAAAAGTGAAGTTGGTATGGGAACTACCTTTACAGTCGCACTGCCATTAACCAACCGGAGCAACTTTGATGAAGAAGATTCTAGTGATTGAGGACGAGCAGCCTGTTTTAACCAATATCCTAGAGATTCTCACGTCCGGAGGATTCAACTCTATCGGTGCGGATAATGGTGAGTTTGGCGTGCAGTTGGCCAGGGAAAATACCCCGGATTTGATTCTGTGCGACATCATGATGCCAGTCTTGGACGGTTATGGGGTGCTGACTCAACTGAGATCCGAGCCGGCTACCGCAGCGATTCCTTTTATTTTTCTCACCGCCAAGGCGGATAAAACAGAACTGCGCCAGGGGATGAACTTAGGCGCAGATGACTATCTCACAAAACCTTTCCGACGCAAAGAGTTGCTCGAAGCCATTTCTACGCGGCTTGCCAAACACGCAGCGTTGATGCAGCAATATACGGCTGAACGCCAGCGTGCTGAAGCACTCAACCAAAAAATGCTGGAACTTCAGCACATGAGCGACACCCAAGAGGAACTCTTGAAGAAGCTGATTTCTGAGCTGTCCGATCCCCTCTCCAACATCAACATGGCAATTCGACTGCTGAAAAATCCCCCACCGGGAGGCCACAAAGAGCGCTATTTAGAGATTTTGCAAGAAGAATTTGAGCGCGAAATCGCTTTACTCAATCAGGTTTCTGAGTTACAAAGTCTGCTGACGCCAGATAATATCCGCCTTCTGCGTCAATTCAACCTGCTCAATCAAAAAAGCAGGAACTAAAATATGAGCTTGGTTGACGTGCAAAAGTCTAAGTACGTATGGGATTTTTACTTAAGGGGCGGGGATACCTGTTTTCCCAGAGTTGGCTTAAGCTATATCCAGAAGGTTTGTTTTGGCAGTTTTTCGATCAAGTTTGGATGTTGTCGATTCGAGGCAATTTCGATAGCTGAAAGCTACGCACCCCAACAAATTCAGCATCTTGGGCAGTGGATCACGCTTTGTCGATCAAACTTACCCGCTCCTCTGCTCAATAACGAATAAACTTTTTGTAAAAAAAATTAAAGGATATTTAAAACATGAAAAATACAATTTCTGCATAAAATCTGTTAGAAAATGAATTTTGGTTGTTAGACAACCGAGCCTTAATTGCTGAAGGCATTTGGTGAAAAGATTAACACTTGTTAGGTTGCATCTATCAATATGGCGGATAAGTCTTTATGCTGTTTTCAAATCTCCCGCAGTCTTTGCACGCTAAAGGTCTGATGCGAAAAATTCTGGTTATTGAAGACGAGGCTCTCGTCCGCGCTAACATTCTGGAAATCCTTGAGGCCGGCGGAGAGTTTGATGCCATCGGTGCAGAGAACGGTAAGATCGGCGTGCGATTAGCCAAAGAACACCTCCCCGATTTAATTCTGTGCGACATCATGATGCCAGAACTCGACGGATATGGTGTTCTCAATGAACTCAAAACAGACGCCGCTACAGCAGCAATTCCCTTCATTTTTCTCACGGCAAGGGCGGATAAAACGGATCTGCGTCAAGGGATGAATTTAGGGGCAGACGATTATCTTACCAAGCCCTTTCGGCGCACTGAACTGTTAGGAGTGGTGGCAACCCGTCTGGAAAAGCAACTTGCTGTGCAGCACCAATATAAGACGCAGCAGATGCAATTAATGGCGTCAGTTCAGCAGTTAGAAGAAAGACTGAATTATCTGATTCATTATGACAGCCTAACGAATCTTCCCAATCAGCAATTATTGCAACAGCGGCTGCAACAATTGCTGCTTCAAGCCTATCACCATCAACAGCAGGTGCCGATTTTATCTTTGGATTTAGATCGGTTCAACCGCATTAATGAAACCTTAGGGCACGCAGTCGGCGATCAACTTTTGAAAGCAGTCGCTAACCGGCTGATTCAATGCGTTGGAGGAGAGGCTAGCACGATCGCGCGTTTGAACGGCGATCAATTTGTGATTGTCTTGGCTCCCGGCAAGGACAATTGGGCGGCGGCAGAGAGTGCCCAGTTGATTCTTAATGCGCTTTCTCAATGTTTCGTGTTGAACGGTCATGAGATATTTATTACAGCTTGCATTGGCATCTCCGTTTATCCAGACAATGGGCCTGATCTGAGTATGCTGCTGCAACACGCGGATGCTGCGCTGTCTCATGCACAGGAACAAGGGGGAAATCACTTTCAGTTTTACACGCCCCAAATTAATGACTATTTCTCGAAAACGCTAGCTCTAGAAGCGAGTTTGCATTATGCGTTGGAACGCTCAGAATTTCAGGTTTACTACCAACCTCAAGTAGATTTTAAGACAGGACTGATCTCTGGTGCGGAAGCACTTTTACGTTGGGATCATCCGGAGTGGGGGTTTGTGTCGCCGGCAGAATTTATTCCCCTAGCAGAACAATCCGGCTTGATTCTGCAAATTGACCAGTGGGTTTTAGAGAGTGTTTGTACTCAGCTTGCCGAATGGAAATCTCGTGGTTTACCGCCTTTACGCATTGCGGTGAATCTGTCAGGCCGGCAGTTTCATCATTCCAATCTGTGTGAAAATGTTGTTCGGATTTTAACTAAAACCGGCATTAATCCTAGCTATTTGGATTTAGAATTAACCGAACGGATCATTGTGCAAAGAGTCGAAGAAAATATTACCACTTTAAAGCAACTTAAAGCTTTGGGAATTCAAATTTCTATCGATGATTTCGGCACTGGCTACTCTTCTTTAAATTACTTGAAGCAATTTCCTTTTGATACTTTAAAAATTGATCGTTGTTTTGTCTCCAATATTGCCAGTGATTCTAAAAACGCAGCGATTACCAAGGCCATGATTCAAATGGCTCACAGCTTGAATCTGAAAGTAATTGCTGAAGGCGTAGAAACTGAAGCTGAACTCGCGTTCTTAAAACAAAGTGAGTGTGATGAAATGCAGGGTTATTTATTTAGCCGGCCACTGCCAAAATCAGAATTTGAAAACCTTTTAGTATCAGGAAAATGTTTGAAAGCTTACAATTAAAAAATAATAAAATGAAACCTAAAAAAGTTTGCGATCAAGGCGAAAATTACTTAGCATGAGTTAATTTTTTTAAGATAAATATAGCATTTCTTACTTATATAAGGAGCAACAGATAACCCCTTTTGGAGGGGGTTTGGGGGGAACCTCCCAATGCCTTTCTGACTTTTATATTTCTTGACAAATTGCCTAGATTATCAAAGCAGTTGAAGAAATAGGAAAATAAGCCGGCTCCAGGCTGCCGGCTCACGTCACACCCACGCCTTATTCCACCACCGGCCACTCATTCAGCGCCAGAACAACGCCCGCTTTAAGCGCCGGCGTCAGTTGCTCATTAGTCGCCAACAGCTCTAATTGCTGACGGGCATTTTGAGGAGCCAGCTGCTTCAGCGCCGCAAGGGCATGAAGCCGCACCCCCACATCTAAGTCTGCCAGCAGATAAATCAGCGAATCTAAAGCCTGCCGGTGTCCCAACTGCCCCAACCCCAAGGCAATCGCTTTTCTGATGCTGGGATGCTGAATTAGGGGATGGGAAGAGTGCAGCAGATTCATCAGAATTTCAGCAGCGCGGACAGTCAGCGCCGGCAGTTCCATGCGTCCCAAAAGGGCCACGATTTCTTGACCCACTGCACACTGCGTTTGACCGACAAGCGCCTGTTGCAAATACTCCAGCGCCTCGGTGGTTCCCATCCACCCTAAAGCCCGGATCGCCTCGATTTGCAAAGGGACAGGGGTTGCGGACGAGCGCAGCACCTCAAACAACGCCGCAGATGCCGGTGCAGTTCTGAGCCGGCCTAGTGAAATCGCCGCCTGCTGGCAAACCTCAAAATTGAAATCCCACAACCGCGCTGTCAGCAGCTTGACCAAATCCAGTTCGTTTTGCAAATCGGGACGCAAACCCAAACCCATGACAGCTTCTCGTCTCACGGGTGCAGCTAAATCGTTCAAAGCATCCACCAGCACCGGCACAATGCGCGGATCGCGGAACGCAATCAGTGCTTCAATGGCAGCAGCCCTCACCAGCGCTTGCCCGTCCTTGACAACACTCAGCAGTGGCGCAATCGTTTGAGCGTTACGAATTTGGGCGAGTGCTTTCACCGCAAACAGCCTGGACTCTTCCTCTGCTAAAAGGCTGATTAAAGCATCGATTGCCGACGCCCCTAAGTTAGCCAAAGCCCCAGATGCCATTGCGTTTAACTCCTCACTTTCAGAGGTTTTCAGCAATGCTACGAGGGCGTGAATCACTGCCGGCTGATTAAATTCTCCCAGAATCCGACCCGCGAACCAGCGCAGTTCCAAATCGGCATCTTCATCTTCTAGAATTTCAATCAGCGGCTCAATCACTTCAGTGCCTAAACTTGGGAAAATTTTCGCAACATCCCAGCGCTCTTGAAAATCCCCCGCTTCCAAAATCTCTAACGCCCAAAGCAGCAGAATATTGAAATTTTCTTGTTCCGCCGGCTCGCATTTCTCAAGGCCACTTTTCTGATTTTCCCCCATGAGCAGCTGCTGCAAATGCTGGGTCAGTAATGACCAGTTTGCTTGCTGCTCCGCTAAACGCGCTTGCTCTAAAATCAAAACATTTGACATCGTTAAAGTTCAACGTTCCCAGGTGTTTTACAAAAATGCTTGCCAGAAATTAGCCTGCTGAGTTTCTGGAGTGGGATGTCCGCAAAATTTTGCCGGCCTTTAAATTAACCACGTTACTCTAAAATTATCCGGTTGAGCCGATGTTGATGTCAAACACTCATGATTTTTATGCAAAATACTCATATTTCCAGCAGCGTTATCAGGCAGACCAATTTTATTTATATTTTAAATAAGTTTAATTTCAGCGCATTTAAACATCAAGTTTAGCTATTTTTTATCAACAACAGCATCCCCGCAGGGATCGATGGGATGCTGCTCTCGTTAACTCACCTTGACTAGAACAGAATCGCCCTCTATTTTAGCTTCATAGGTTTTCAGCGGTTGTTTTGCCGGCCCTTTGAGGACTTTGCCATCAGGCGCGAAGTCGGAGTCATGACAGGGACATTTCAACACTTTTTCACCGGCTTGCCACACCAAACTACAGCTTTTGTGACTGCAGGTGGGATTGACTGCTAATAAGCTGCTGGCATCCGCTGGGTTACGGATCACCAAAACTGGGCCAACGGGGAGTTGTTTGTTGAGGATTTGGCCGGCTTTATCTAATTCGGCTACGCTGCCGACGGCTTGAAATCCCGTACTGCCTGCCGCAGATTGCGGTGTGGTTGTGGAATTGTTGGCTGATGGTGAGGATGGGTTGGTGGCTGCATTTGGAGAACACGCGGCAATTGCCACCGGCAAAGAAGTGGCTAATGCGCCGGCACCAACCCACGTTAAAAATTCACGACGATTCATAGCAGTTTCGGTGTTAATGGTTATGTATTTGGCGACTGAGGCTGGCAGAGTGTCGGTTCCCCGTTCCATTGAATGATGCCCCAAGCCTAGTATCTGCTTACACTCACGCGTAAAAAACCGCAAATTTACGCGAGTAGGGCTGGTAACGCTCAAATCTCTATGGTCAAAAGAAAATTTTATATAATTTTTAGGATACTATTAAATAAATTTAAGTGAGCGTCCAACGGGTTCAAATTGAGCCGAGTTGCTGGTTTCCACCGCAGTCAGACGGCTCAAAACTTGCCAAGGTGGGGTAATGAAACCGTTGAGGGGATATCCGAATTGGTTTGGTTGTGTCCTTTATTTCTTTGCCGGCATTGTTTACCCGCAATGCTGACTTTGTGGGATCTTTAGAGAGAAACGTACTTTTTGATACATTTTTAAATAAAAAAATCTGAAAGCATTTAAGTGCTGAACTTCTATTATTTTGAGTAAGTTTTAATTCAGTAAAATCACGTAGAGAATGGCGAAGCTTGGCAGGAGGGTGCATAATTTAAATAGGAACGTTGGTTTGATTTGTTTGATTAATGACGGTTAAAAAGTAAACTTATATGCTGACAGCAGATTGAAGCAATTCAACCATTCCAAGCACAGCAATAGTTTGTAATTAAAGATACGATTTAAGCCGGTTGAAATTCTAAATTGTAAAGTATAGATAAATCAGAACGCCTATGCCGCTAAACGCTCAAACTCTGTCTTCATTCGATGCCAACGCTATGACTGCTGAAACTTCTATAACCGATAACGAGAAGAAGCGTCTGGGGAAAGTTTATCTCGTAGGTGCCGGCCCAGGAGATCCGGGGCTACTGACAATCAAGGGTAAGACACTGTTAGAGTGCGCGGATGTGGTGATTTACGATGCCTTGGTTAGCCCGCAGATTTTGGCTTTGATTAGCCCATACGCGGAAAAAATTAATGCCGGCAAGCGCAGCGGGCGTCACTCTTTGTTACAAGAAGAAACGACACAACTGTTAATTGAACAAGCGCAGAGTCATGCGGTTGTCGTGCGGCTGAAGGGAGGCGATCCGTTTGTCTTCGGGCGCGGCGGCGAGGAAATGGAAGATTTGGTGGCTGCCGGTGTGCCGGTGGAAGTAGTGCCTGGGGTGACTTCTGGGATTGCCGCGCCGGCTTATGCGGGAATTCCATTAACGCACCGATCTTACAGTTCTTCGGTGACATTTGTAACCGGCCACGAATCGGCTGGCAAATATCGGCCTGATGTGAATTGGCACGCAATTGCTCATGGTTCAGAAACGATTGTAATTTATATGGGTGTTCGCAATTTGCCTTATATTATCGGTGAGTTGCGCGATGCCGGTTTGAATGTAGAGACGCCGGTGGCATTAATTCGCTGGGGAACTCGACCGGATCAAGAAGAACTGATTGGCACCTTAGCAACGATTGTGGAACAAGTCGAGGCGACGGGTTTTGAAGCGCCGGCAATTGCTGTGATTGGAAATGTGGTTAATCTCCATCAAGTTTTAGCGAGTTGCAGGCCGGCTGTGTTTGCCTAAAATAATCTCTTGGTTGCTTTGAGGGGCTGGCACGAATGCCGGCCTCCTTTTTTTTGAGAGGCCGGTAATCATTCTTTCTAAATACGAACTTTTAGCAAATCAATCACATCGGTACTCCACTTCAATTGAAAGCCGGCGTGATTGTTTTGGCCGATATATGGCAGCAGTACACTTAATCCCTTTCCTAATATTGTAGGTTCCCAGAGGTTGCTAATTTTCCGTTGCAAATTCATGGCTGCCAGTAGTTTGTTAATTGTAATCGCACTCATTCTCTTGCCGGTCTGCTTCTCTAATTCTTTTGCAATTTCAGTTGGCGTGAGGAATTGGGTTTGCGTCATCTGCGAAATCGGTAGAAACATAATTCAAATCACTCAAGTAAATTTATAAATTCAATTCAATTTATAAAGCTTTGGATTTTCAAATAAGGATTTTATAGATTTTGTTTGAAACCAATTTAAAGCCAATTACAAAGCAAAACCAATTTGAAGCCAATTTGTGATTAAGCTTTAAAATGATTGATATTTGAGGGTTGTTACCGGAATTCACCAATGCTTTATGGACTTTACATCTGAACCAGATAACAACAAAAGGGAAAATGCTCACTTATATCCTGTGCCCCCAGGCTTGCATCCAAAGCTCCGTCAGGCGTTTGACGACAGGTACAGGACAGGAAAGCTTCGTTTAATGAAGAAGTTTACAGATGACTGGAGCAGAGAACTCGGTATTACTCCGCCGAGAGAGCAAACAATACGAAATTTCTTAGAAAAGGAGCGGAATGTTTGCGAGTTCTGGCTTCTTGATGGGTTTTGCCAACTCCTGCTCGGATGTTCAGTTGATGAACTCCCACAAATCCAGCAAGCAAGTATCCCTCCTCAGAAAGACACCAAAATAGAGATAAGTGAGGACATAGGCGATGAGCACACCTTGAGCATCAGTGCGGTCAATCCCTTCCTTTACGAGAAGCCTGTCACCAACCCAAATGACTTCATTGGCCGAAAGCTGTTGTTAAATCAGCTTTTTGAAGAACTAGCAAGAGGGGGCAACCGTTCCCTTGTTGGGGAAGGGAAAATCGGTAAGTCTTCCATCTTATGGATGATTTGCAAATTGGGGCCAGAACGTCTTAGGCGACCCTCTGAAGCATTTATTTACCTAGATATGCGAAATGTTTATGATAAGCGAGATTTTTTTGAAGGGCTTTGTAAGAAATTGCAGATTAAACCTCCCTGTCGGGGCGGCAAGTTGAAGCAGAAACTAAAAAATCGAAATCAAAACTACATTCTTTGTCTGGATGAAATTGACAATATGGCTCATGAGGAATACTTCACAGAAAAGGAACGGGCAGAGTTATGTGGGCTTGCAGAGGAGGAGTGCAATCCTTTAACGTTAGTCACTGCTAGTGAAAGGCCATTAAGATATTTATTTCCTGATTCACCCAACAGATCATCCCCACTCGCCGGCCTCTGCCGCCAAATAGAGGTGGGGCGATTCTCACCAGAGGAAGCTCGTGAGCTTCTAACGCAGCGGCTAACGGATACAGGCATAACCTTTAGCGAAAGCCAAATCAGCGAGTTGGTGGCTGAAAGTAATGGCTACCCCGACATATTGCAACAAAAAGCTGCCGATTTGTACCGTCGTCTCACACAACAATAAACAATTCATGACAACCTTTTCTACTTATCGGGGTGAACTCCCTGAATCTTTGAGTCCGCTCAATTGGCGTCACTACTTTTTGCTAGCTTATTGTGTCTTCTTTCGTCCTACTGCTGTCAAATGCTACTTACACCAAGCTGATCCCTCTGTTTACCGCGATGAACTAGGGTGGAGCCTCTTGCGCCCTTTACCTCGTATCCGAGCTTACCGCAATCTTTACCTGATGATTCCTGGTTTGATTGTAGGGTTTTCTTTGCTGTTGAATCTGCCAGTTATGCTAGCGATTAGTTGGATACAGCATACATCAGTAAAATGGTTAGGATGGGCAGTTGTTCTAGCGTCAAGTCTACTCTTCAGCGTAATAGAGACCCTAGCATTAGGCGTGGCAGACGGCATAGGATTCGCAGTGACACACAATGTGTTAGCAAGTCTATTTTTCGGTGTAGCACACGGCATGGTACGCAGTCTGGTGTTCTCTTTAATGAGTGGCGTGATGCTTACTGTAGCTTTCAGTACGATATTCGGCCTAGGGTTCGGCGCTGTGAACAGTGTGGTTTGCAGTTTCATATTCTGCTTGTGGTTCGGTACGCAAAGTCATGGTCTAATCTCTGGCTTGGTGCTAGCTATGGTAGGTGTTGGGGGTGCTTTGCATCTTCCCTTTTATGCTTTTCAGCTTTGTATGGCTGGAAGCGTGTTAAGGAAAAAAGCGCATCCTGTTGAATGGGACGAACTAATTATATTGCCATTGCTTGGAACAGAAAGGATGCTTATCCAGTGCTTGCAGCAAGCTGAATTAGACGGACTAAGACTGATTGATCAAGTAGCTCAAAATCCTTTTCAGCGATGGGCAGCACAACGAGCTTTACAAATTTATTTACACAATCACCAAGAGCCAATTAAGTTCTTTTACACCTTGCTTTCTTGTAGTGATTTAAATGATTATATAGTTACACCTTTAAATGCCTTAGAGCCAATAGAGATAAAAACAAAAAAACAGTTGTTATTGGCTTTAATAGCAGGAAAACAGGGAACTCCTTACCTCCGTTTTCTGTCACGAGGAAAAATTTTAGCGCAAGTCGAACTTCTAATTTGGTGGATAACTACTCCACTGCGAGATCACCGCCGTACACTTTTAACGCGTTTCGCTGACATTTTATACGGACTGGAAACAACAAATTATTTTATTCTAGACTTAGAAAAAGAAATAAAAGGAGAAAAAAAAAGAGGAGAAAAACATGGTTTGTATTATTTATTTTTTCAACATTTAACTTCACAATCAGTTCAAGACTTAATAATATTTCCAGGCGGCAAAGAAATTATTTATTCATTTCAAGCATTAGCTACCTTTCTATCTTACGAAAATCTATCGGAGCTACCCAATGCCTCGAACCTTTTACTAGAGCTGCCCCCCCTTGAATCGGCCATCCGCCCCACAGTGCTGGCTGCATTAAATCGCTTGGGAAAAGTTGGTGTAGAGGTTGCCACTTACCAAACTGCTAGCAATCGATCTAACAAACTGGCTGCCTTAGCCCGGGCTACAGATGAGCTTGAGGCTATATATAAGTATGTTGTTTCTCAAGTAGTAACTCTAGAGCAGGCTCCTCTGGTGGTGATCATTCACCAATGGCGCAGGTTGGTGAGCGAAGTTGGCGGTAAGCTGGGGCGTGCGGTGGTGTCTGGCCCAGTGCAAAACCCGTATGTCGCTGGAAACCCAGTCACTGGCAACCTGTTTGTAGGACGTGAGGATATCCTTTGGCGCTTAAAGCAATCGTGGACAAAACCAGGACAATGCGACTCAGTGGTGTTATATGGACACCGACGCATGGGCAAAACTTCTGTTCTGCGAAACATAGGTGCATATCTAGAAGCAAACACGGTGCTGGTGATTATTGATATGCGGAGTGAGGTTGTA
The DNA here is from genome assembly GCF_014695725.1 of Microcoleus sp. FACHB-672. NCBI lineage: Bacteria > Bacillati > Cyanobacteriota > Cyanophyceae > Oscillatoriales > Microcoleaceae > Microcoleus > Microcoleus sp. FACHB-672. The sequence continues at coordinate 139,439 of NZ_JACJOU010000031.1, forward strand.
AATACCACTTCTGAGTTACTTTATGACTTAGCAATAGAACTGTTTGGCAGCCTCTCCCCAGCACAGCAAGAAAAATTGGGAGAACCAGATGAGCAACTCTTCTCTACCAATAACCCTTTTAGAGCCTTCAAGCAATTTCTTAAAAACCTCAACTTTGTCAGAGGTGAACAGCGATTTATTCTAGCTATAGATGAATTTGAAATTATTGAGGAGATGATTGAGGACAATCAGCTAGAACCACGCTTGCTAAATTTTTGGCGTAGTATGATTCAAAAATATGACTGGTTTATTATGGCTTTTATCGGGCTACATACCTTAGACGAAATGCGCCGAGACTACTGGAATCCTTTTTTTGGAAATCTCAAATCGGTTCCGGTCAGCTTTCTCTCTGATGGTGCTGCACAACAATTAATTAAACAGCCATCACCCGATTTTGATATTGAATATGAGTTAGAAGCGGTAAAACAAATTATAGAGTTAACTAATCGTCAGCCTTATTTAGTGCAGTTAATAGGCGATATCTTAGTTTCGCACTTTAATCGTCGCACTTTTGAGGAGGGCCAAGAACAAGAAAGGCGATTCACTGTTCAGAATATTGAGGATGTTATCGACTCCACAGAATTCTACGCTGATGGCGATGCCTATTTTAATGGTGTCTGGGTGCAAGCAAAAGACAGTCAGCCAGATGGACAGCTTGAGATTTTACGACAATTGTGTGTAAAAGGAATGTCATTGACGGAACTGGTTCAGGAGACTGGCTTGACGATCCAACAGGTACAAGCAGCATTAGAAACTTTGCAAAGGCACGATGTCATTAAGTTAGACGCTTCTCACTACGTTTATACCGTTGAGTTGATGCGTCGCTGGGTAAAACGGCAAGAAGGAGTATAAAGTAGTCACTCTAGGATTGCTGTTTATTATAAAAAGTTGCATCTGCCAATAATACCAGAAAAACCGGCTCAGTAATTTCACCGACACTCCTCCATCCCTTCAGTAAATCAGTAAACTACCGATACCGGCAAGCGCTTGCAGATGTGTCTTCAGCCGTGATCAAACTCATCCTTTGACAACAGCAAGATCAAAATTCTTACAGCCAGTGCTTAGGATAAGTCCTCTCTTCTGCAAGATTATTGAAAAGCACAGCACAGAGTACCAAAATAATAGAACCTTGTAGTGCCGGTGTTACCAGAAATTCCCAAGGAGCATTTGTCATCATTACGACTAATGCAATTGCTCCTGCAGGCGGGTGTAGCGTCCCAGTCATCTGCATCACCGCAATAGTTGTTGATACTGCCATTCCCATTGTCCAAGGTGACGAACCGAAAAGATGTAGAATCGTTAAACTGATGAAGGCGGCTAGGAGATTACCACCAATTACATTACGGGGTTGAGCCAAAGGACTGTCTGGTACACCAAAGATCAATACACTGGTCGCACCAAATGGAGCCATAAGCAGCGGAGTATTGGTTTTCATAGACAGGTAAGCCGTTGCTGCTATTGCTAGGAAACTGCCAAACCAACTCCAAAAAACGTGTCTGTGGTGAGGTTTATTTATAGGGCACGTTAGAGGACATGAATTCCACGTTCCACTTATCTTGAACCTGTAATTATCCCATTTCAGTTGCAAGTTTTTATAACTCCACCTCCCACTTATTTTGAACCAGTAATTTTTCCATCTGAGTAGAAATTTTTTATAACTTAATAGCCTTAGATAATAAGTGTAATTATTTTGCTTTTTGAGCGAATGTCCTTTCATAAATTCCCCAATAGTAAATAAGCATTAATCTTAAAAAAATATTCTTCTAAGTCTCTTTAAAACATAAGAATAAATAAAGCCAATCTATTTCTGGTTTGTTAGCAAAATAAGTGAATTAAATTTGTTGTTCATAGACTAAAAAGAGTAATGCAAGCTCCACGAGATTTATGTCTGATAGACAAAACATCTACTGCATTTCTCAACATTTTAATAACAAGATTTACAGAGACACATAGACACATTGATGCCTAGCTAACCAACTTGATAAAGTCAATGTCATGATTTCTTGACATTGTATCATTAAAATATTTTTAAATTATTTAAATAAAGCGTAATTTTTGTATAAAAACTTAGCACTATTATAAAATTTGCTTATCAATTTTTTCTATTAGTCCCAGAAGTTGGAGTGGTTATAAGACATGACCACAGCAAATGAAGTGGGACAGAAGAAATTTATAGAGTGTATATGTGAGCCGGGGTATCTTCTGAATATGCTCCCCAGCGAGCCATAATGCTAGCTAGTTAGCGCTTTGTTGTGATAAACCAGTTTTTTGTAGCCGGTTTCATCGACCGAGACAGTGTGGCTCACGGGCACAATCTGCTCAAGCTCATTCGTGATAATTCTAGAGAGCGAATCGGTTATCAAGCTTCAGGGGAGAGAGCAGTTCTCATTCATCAACAGAGATGCTGCAAGCCGAGTCCAAAATAGTGTTTAAGATTACAGCCCTTGCTTAGTTCTGAAAGTGTTGTTGTTTTCGTTTTGCGCCTTCCAACTAGCGCGACCCCTAAGAGAATGTCGTGCCGGTCTTGCATCGCTAATTGGGTAATTAGTGGCGAGGGCATTTTGTAGACCACCTTGCCATCGGGTTGGGTAATAGTTAGCCCACACCCGTTCACCAGTAGGGAATAGTCATATCTGTGAGGTGCATCCCCTGGAAATAGGGCTAGATATAGGTTTCCTGAACTTTACCCGTCCACTAACCTTGGCTGTTTTAACCGCGTTAGCTCCCTAGGATCATCTAGACGCTCAGACAAGACCAACATTTCCAGGGCTTGAGCAGCTCTCCTTCAAAAAGAAAGTTGCTAAGAAAAAACCGGCTCAGTAATTTCACTGACACAACGCCTTAGCACTGACAGCCTTCCGTACAATCACCCACACGAATTCATCTCAGCAGTCGTTGAAATTGATCCAGAATGCTCACTGTGAGCGGTTTGCTTAAATTTCACCCATTAAGATTTGTGTTTAGCGGCTTCAATCAAACACTTGATGTAAACAAACGCTTGATGTAAAAAACGCATCAGTGAAATGCATCGACTTCATATCTCGAAATATTTTGTAACTCAGTATACTAATTTTCCGGTTTCCAGCCTTTAACTTATCTACAACGCACTTTTGACAACCGCCTGACGGCTGATCATTCGCAATAAAGGAGCCTGAGCGTTATTCACCCAAAGCCATACCCCTCAAGGAATATAACCTTGCAACCAATTAGCAAAAATCTGAATGATAAACAAATGCTGCGATCTGTAACGAAATATACAAATAAAGTTTTCCTATCCCAGATATAAGCCAAAGAAAAAAGCTTTTAAACACCAGATCAACAGCGACTTCTCTGAAAAATTACTTCCCTGTAAACACAAAATCGAGAGCGAAAGAACCCATGACAGTAGCAGAGACACCAACAGCAAGCCTCAACAAATTTGAAAAATTTAAAGCCGAAAAAGATGGGCTAGCAGTCAAAGCTGAACTCGATCATTTTGCCGAGATTGGCTGGGAAGCAATGGATGCAACCGACCGAGAACACCGGCTCAAATGGTTAGGGATCTTCTTCCGCCCCGTCACTCCCGGCAAATTCATGATGCGGATGCGGATTCCCAGTGGCATCCTCAATGCTGTTCAAATGCGCGTCCTGGCGGAGACCATCCAGCGCTATGGCGGGGAAGGCTACGCAGACATCACAACCCGACAAAACCTGCAACTGCGTGGCATCAGAATTGAAGATGTCCCCGATATATTCAATAAACTCAGATCAGCCGGCCTCACCAGCATCCAATCCGGCATGGACAACGTTCGCAACATCACCGGCTCACCCGTTGCCGATCTCGACGCACACGAATTAATCGACACCCGCGATCTTGTCCAAAAAGTTCAAGACATGATCACCAACTGCGGCGAAGGCAACCCAGAATTCAGCAACCTCCCGCGCAAATTCAACATCGCCATCGAAGGCGGACGCGATAACTCCGTCCACGCTGAAATCAACGATGTTGCCTTTGTCCCCGCCTATAAAAATGGTCAACTCGGCTTTAACATCGTCGTCGGTGGCTTCTTCTCCGCCAAGCGCTGCGAAGCTGCAATTCCCCTCAACGCCTGGGTTCCCGCCAACGACGACGTGGTTGATTTGTGCCGCGCCATCTTAATTGTCTTTCGGGATCAAGGGCCGCGATCCAACCGGCAGAAATCACGCCTGATGTGGCTGATCGATGAAATGGGCCTCGAAAACTTCCGTGCAGCCGTGGAAAAGCAATTCGGGCGAGAACTGCCAACGGCTGCCCTCAAAGATGAAATGGACTGGGAAAAACGCGATCATCTCGGCATTTTTCCTCAAAAGCAACCAGGCTTAAACTTTGCTGGTATGCACGTTCCTGTCGGGCGTTTGTTTGCCGCAGAAATGTTTGACATTGCCCGCATTGCCGAAGTCTACGGTAATGGCGAAATTCGCCTCACCGTCGAACAAAATATCCTCATTCCCAATATTCCCGACTCTCGCTTAGAAGCTTTTTTAAGCGAACCCATCCTGCAAAAATTCTCCATCAATCCCGCACCTCTGACACGGGCGCTGATTTCATGCACCGGCGCACAATTCTGCAACTTTGCGCTGATTGAAACCAAAAACCGCGCGATGGCAATGATTGCGGAACTGGAACAAGAAGTGTCCTTGAGCCGGCCTGTGCGGATTCACTGGACCGGCTGCCCCAACTCTTGCGGCCAACCGCAAGTTGCAGATATCGGACTCATGGGCACCAAAGCTCGCAAAAACGGCAAAGCCGTCGAAGGTGTCGATATCTACATGGGCGGCAAAGTGGGCAAAGACGCCCATCTCGGCACCTGCGTTACCAAAGGTGTTCCCTGCGAAGACCTCAAGCCGATGTTGCGGCATCTACTCATCGAAAACTTCGGCGGACAGCTTAAAGGAGAAATCCTCGAAGCACCGGCAACACTGGCACAACCAAGCGACACTGCCCAAACAAACGGCGCAAAAGCCCCTAACGCCCAGCCGGCAGTCCTCGTCTTAGCGAAATCTGGCAAAGAACTCGCCTGTGACAGTTCCGAATTGATTTTAGATGTCGCAGAACGCGAAGGCATCGAACTTCCCAGCAGTTGCCGGTCGGGAAGTTGCGGCACCTGCAAGCAAACACTTTTAGAAGGAGAAGTGAAATATGACGCAAATCCCGAAGCCCTTGAAGACAGTGAGCGCAGTCAAGGCGTGATTTTAGCCTGTAGCGCTCACCCAGTTGGACGAGTCGTCATTGATGCTTAACTGCCGGCTCGCTTGACAAAACCCCTCCGCCATGGACGACAGGTAGCTTTGTTATTAAGTGATTCTGTGCCGGCTATGGTGTTGAGCCTGATAAAGGCTGTGCGAAAACAAACGGTGCTTGCTGAAAGACCACAACCAAAGAATTAACTAAAGACCCGGTAAATCAAGATGTCGAAACTTTCCAGACGTAAATTCATATTCACCGCCGGCGCAGCAACAGCCGGCACCCTGCTCGTTCATGGATGCAGCACCGGCCCTACAAACACCAGCAAAACAAACGCCGCTTCTACCCCCACACCGGCAGCCAACGTTAACCCGGCTGACGCCCCGGAAGTTACCACCGCAAAACTCGGTTTCATCGCCCTTACGGATGCCGCACCCATAATCGTTGCCCAAGAAAAAGGCTTATTTGCCAAATACGGCATGACGGGCGTGGAAGTTGTCAAACAAGCATCTTGGCCCGTCACCCGCGACAACTTAGAACTCGGTTCAGGCGGCGGCGGCATTGATGGGGCGCACATCCTCAGCCCCATGCCTTACCTCATGAGCTTAGGGCAAACCAAAAATAAACAGCCGCTGCCCATGTATCTGCTGGCACGGTTAAATACTAACGGTCAAGCCATTTCAATTGCCAATAGTTACAAAGATTTCAAAGTTGGCTTAGAAAGTAAAGGATTAAAAGATGCCCTTGCCCAAGCCAAATCTAGTGGAAAAGGTGATCTGAAAGCAGCCATTACCTATCCTGGTGGCACCCACGATCTTTGGATGCGCTATTGGTTATCTGCCGGCGAAGTTATTCCAGATCAAGATATTTCCGTCGTCCCCATCCCACCGCCTCAAATGGTGGCAAACATGAAAACCGGCAACATGGAAGCCTTCTGTGTGGGAGAACCGTGGAACGCGCAACTCGTGAACCAAGGAGCCGGTTATACCGCCTTAATCACCGGCGAACTTTGGAAAGATCACCCAGAAAAAGCCTTTGCCATGCGCGCAGATTGGGTGGATAAAAATCCCAAAGCCGCCAAAGCATTATTGATGGGAATTCTGGAAGCCCAGCAATGGTGTGAAAAGGCAGAAAACAAAGAAGAAATGTGCCAGATTGTCTCCCAAGCCAAATGGTTCAAAGTGCCGGCTAAAGATATCATCGAACGTTCCAAAGGCAATGTGGATTACGGCGACGGTCGCCCAGCCGTTCAAGCTAGCCCATTATTAATGAAATATTGGGCAGATAACGCTTCCTATCCCTACAAGAGTCATGACCTTTGGTTCCTCACAGAAAACATTCGCTGGGGTTACATTCCTGCCGACACAAAAACCAAAGAACTTGTTGACAAAGTCAACCGTGAAGACTTGTGGAAAGAAGCCGCCAAAGCCCTTAGTGTGGCCCAAGCAGAAATTCCTAGCAGCACATCTCGTGGCGTTGAAACCTTCTTTGACGGTGTCAAATTCGATCCCGAAAAACCCGAAGAATACTTAAGCAGCCTCAAAATCAAAAAAGTCTAGTCAAAGCCGGAGAAAAGGGAACTTCCCTTTTCCTCAAATCTTAGCTCCCCATTCACCCAGCACAATCTAAAAAACGAAATGACCGCCAATATTAGCAGAAATGGACGCTTCCCCACTTCACAGAATCCCATTACTAAATATCTGGGAAAAAACTCTAAGAAAGTTCTTCGACCACTGGTTGCCCTCATCGTTATTCTGGTAATTTGGCAAATCGTTTGCCCTCCCGGCTCAAAAGGATTGCCAGGGCCGATGCAAGTGATTGCGGAAACTTGGAACCCGTATATTATCAACCCTTTATTTGACAACGGCGGCACCGACAAAGGCTTAGCTTTGCAAATCTTCGCTTCATTGCAGCGAGTTGCGATTGGCTTCTCCCTATCTGCCATCGTGGGAATTGCTTTAGGAATTTTAATCGGCGTTAATAAACTTCTCTACGAAGCCCTAGACCCGATTTTTCAAGTTCTGCGAACCATTCCGCCTTTAGCTTGGCTACCCATTTCTCTTGCCGCTTTTCAACAAAGCAATCCCTCCGCTATTTTCGTTATATTTATCACTGCAGTTTGGCCGATTATTATCAACACAACTGTCGGCGTTCAACAATTACCCCAAGACTATCGAAATGTTTCCAGAGTCTTGCAATTATCCGGCCCGGAATACTTCTTTAATATTCTATTCCCCGCCACAGTTCCCTACATCTTCACCGGCTTAAGAATCGGCATCGGCTTATCATGGCTGGCAATTATTGCAGCAGAAATGCTAGTCGGCGGTGTGGGTATCGGCTTCTTTATCTGGGACGCCTATAACAACACCTTACTCAGCCAAATTATCGTTGCCCTGGTTTACGTCGGAGTCGTCGGACTTCTCCTTGATCGGCTCATTGTCTACATCGCCTCAATCGTCGTGCCGGCAGAACAAAAACAAGGTTAATTGAATTGGGGATTGGGAATGGGTCAAGGCTTCGCCAACCTAAAGGTATGGGCATTTATCCTTCTCTAGTCCCTCTCCCCTAGCCCATAATCCCTAGCCTCTCGCCCATAATCCCTAGCTTCTCGCCCCTAGCCCCTAATCCCTCTTCACCCTTCCCAAATTTCCAAAAATATTATGTCTGTATTTGTAGAAGTCGATCACATTGATAAAGCCTTTCCGCTGCCCGATGGAAACAGCTATGTTGCCCTAAAAAATATTGAACTGAAAATAAAAAAGGGAGAATTTGTTTCCTTAATTGGCCACTCCGGCTGCGGAAAATCTACCTTGCTCAATATCGTTGCCGGCTTAGATCGGGCAAGCAAAGGCGGCGTCATCTTAGAAGGCCGAGAAGTCAAAGGGCCAGGGCCTGACCGCATGGTTGTCTTTCAGAATTACTCGCTGCTGCCTTGGCTGAGTGTGCGTGAAAACATCGCCCTAGCAGTCAATCGGGTATTCAAGAACAGCCCCAAAGGAGAACGACGGGGCATTATCGAAAAGCATATCGACCTCGTAGGACTGCGACACGCTGCCGATAAGCGACCCGGTGAACTATCGGGCGGGATGAAACAGCGCGTCGCCATCGCCCGCGCCTTGGCGATTCGTCCTAAGTTGCTGTTACTTGATGAACCCTTTGGTGCCTTGGACGCCTTGACGCGGGGGGGACTACAAGAACGGTTGATGGAAATTTGTGAGGAAAGCAAAGTCACCTGCATCATGGTCACACATGATGTGGATGAAGCGTTGCTGCTGTCTGACCGGATTGTGATGCTCACTAACGGCCCTGAATCTCACATTGGCCAGATTTTAGACGTTCCCATTCCTCGCCCCCGCCACCGCATGGAGGTTGTGAACCATCCGAATTACTACGCCATGCGGAATGAAATTATCTACTTCCTAAACCAGCAGAAACGCGACAAGCGCCGCAAAGCCAAACAACCGGCATCTGTGGCCATTGCCCGTCATGGCTTAGAAAAGGTTAATTTAGACATCGGTTTTATTCCCCTCACAGATTGTGCCCCCTTGGTGGTGGCCAAAGAAAAAGGCTTCTTTAAAAAGCATGGTTTAGAAGAAGTTAATCTCAGCCGCGAACCGAGTTGGAAAGCCATTAGCGAAGGGGTGGCGACGGGACGCTTAGATGCCGCCCAGATGGCCGCTGCGATGCCCTTATCGATGACGTTGGGGTTGGGCTTGGCAAGGTCGGTGCCGATGGTTACTGCCCTTGTTCTCTCGCGCAACGGCAACGCAATTACCCTCAGCAAACAGTTATCTCAACAAGGTATTCGCACCCTCGCTGATCTCAAAGCGCTTGTTAACCAATCAGTTGACAAAGTTCATACATTAGGCGTGGTGAATCCCGCCTCAATGCACAACCTGATGTTGCGCTACTGGCTGGCTGCCGGCGGCATTGATCCCGACCGAGACGTGAATATCACCGTTATTCCATCGGCACAAATGGTTGCTAACCTGAAAGCCGGCAACATTGACGGTTACTGTGTCGGTGAACCCTGGAACTCTCGCGCTGTCTATGAAGATTTGGGCTTTGTTATCGCCACGGATCTTGATATTTGGCCGGGACATCCAGAGAAAGTGTTGGGTATGCGCGAGGAGTGGGTCAATCAACACCCTCAAACTCATATCGCCCTCGTCAAAGCCTTGCTAGAAGCTTGCGAGTATTGCGAGGACCGGCGCAACCGGGAAGAAATTTTAGGGTGGCTATGTCAGCCCCAATATGTTGGTTCCGCACCCGAATACACCCGCCCCGGCTTCATCGATCCCTACAACTTAGGTGCCGGCCAAAAACCCCAATCCTACCCCCGCTTCAACCAATTCCATGTTGAACAAACCAACTGCCCCGGACGAGTCGAAGGGTTGTGGATTCTAACCCAGCTTGCGCGTTGGGGCATAACTCCGTTCCCCAAAAACTGGATCGAAATCTTAGAACGAGTGCGCCGGGTCGATCTATACGGTGAAGCCGCCCGTCAGTTGGGATGGCCCGATGCCGAACCGGATCGGCACTGCTTCCAACTGTTTGACAGTATGGTTTTCAACCCCGACGATCCCATCGGCTATCTCAACAAGTTGACGATCCGCCGCGAAATTCGCATCGAAGAAGTCATCATTGATACCCCAACAACCGAAGCCGCCTAAGTCAGTGCTGAGTGCTGATCGCTGAGTGCTGAGTTAAAACATCTGCCAATCTCCAATCCCCAATCCCCCATTCCCAATTCCCTGATTATGCAATCCCTATCTAGCTCCTCTTTAACTCAAACCTCACAACTGTCACCTGAAAGCTCTAACCGTGAGCCATTTTTGGTTATTGAGAACGTCTCTAAAATTTACCCAACGCCTAAAGGGCCGTATTCAGTTGTGGAGAATGTCAACCTCACCGTTCATGAGGGTGAGTTTGTCTGCCTGATCGGTCACTCTGGCTGTGGTAAATCAACGCTGCTAAATATGGTTGCCGGCTTCCTCAAGCCAAGTGAGGGAGAGGTGAAACTGCGGGGATCGCTGATCACCAAACCCGGCCCGGATCGGATGATGGTGTTTCAAAATTACTCGCTGCTGCCTTGGAAGACTGCGTTTGAGAATGTCGCCTTAGGCGTGAAATCGGCGTATCCTGACAAAAGCAAAGCTGAAAGAGCGGCTATTGTTGAGGAACACTTGGCGCTGGTTGGATTGACAGAATCGGCGAACAAGCGGCCCAGTCAACTGTCGGGGGGGATGAAGCAGCGGGTGGCGATCGCACGGGCGCTGGCCATTCGGCCCCAAGTTTTGATTCTGGATGAACCCTTTGGGGCGCTAGATGCGATCACCAAGGAAGAGTTGCAAGAAGAACTGCTGCAAATTTGGCGCGAGTTTGGGGTAACGATCTTGATGATCACCCACGATATTGATGAGGCGCTGTTTTTGGCAGACCGGCTCGTAATGATGACCAATGGCCCAGCGGCGAATATTGGCGAGGTGTTAGAAATTCCCTTTGCTCGTCCAAGAAACCGGGCCAGCATCATGGAAGACCCGCGCTACTACGATTTGCGTAACCACGCTTTAGATTTCCTCTTCAACAAGTTTGCCCACACCGAGGAAGAACCGGCAGCACAATCGCAGCCAGTTACCTCGAAACCAGCTTCAAAAGCTCTAGCACTTAAAGCTTCAGCCGCCTTGGGACTGACAACGGTTGCGGCTGTGGCTGGGTTAAGTTTAATGCGCTCGCTTTCCACCTCAAAAAGTGCTAATCAGATGCCGCCGGCGCAACCCGTTGCAACGTCTCCAACTCCAGTTGCTACTCCCACACAGTCGGTTGTGAGCGCAACACCAGAAGTGAAGAATCTAGCCATTACTGACGCGGCTGAACTGGCAAATTTGAAGCAAAAGCTGTACGACCAAATTGACCAAAATTGGCAACAGATTCCAACCTTTCAAGAAAATTTAGTTTACTCGGTCAAGGTTAAAAAAGATGGGGAGATTGTCAGCTACGAATCTGTCAATCAAGCTGCCAAGGACTATCTTCAAGAAACTCCTTTTCCAACTTTAGTTAAGTCTACAGAAAATAAAGCCGGTGGCACTCCCCAAGAACCGTTTGCTCAGTACAAAGTTGTGCTGAACCCGGCGGGAATGCTAGAAGTGAATTCTCAATAAACACTAAACTGATAGTTTTCGTAAGGAATTAAATTAGTCGGCTGAACAAGACTTTTAAAGAGGCGCTGATGAATTAACATCAAAATGTAAATTACTTGAATCGCAAAACCAATTAATTATGATTTTATAAATTAATAAATAAAGTCATAATTAATTGGATAAAAATTTCAAAAAGCCAAAACAATGAACATCGTTAAAGATAAGAAGGGAGTGTAATGTTAAAAGGATTATGGTCTTTTCAGGGACGCTATCGCATCTTGCACCTGACGTGGTTTGCATTCTTCCTCACATTTGTTTGTTGGTTTAACTTCGCTCCTTTTGCCACCGTTATTGGCAAAGAACTAAGTTTAAGCCCAGAGCAAATCAAGACAATCGCAATTTGCAATCTCGCCCTAACAATACCGGCACGGATCATCATTGGGATGCTCCTAGATCGCTTTGGGCCAAAGGTCACATTCTCCACCCTACTAATTTTTGCGCTTGTTCCCTGTTTAGCCACTGCACTGTCTCAAGATTTTAACCAGTTGGTGTTAAGCCGGCTACTAATGGGCATTGTGGGCGCGGGATTTGTGGTGGGCATCCGCATGGTGTCTGAATGGTTCCCCCCCAAAGAAATTGGCATTGCTGAGGGCATCTATGGCGGCTGGGGCAACTTTGGCGCATTTGGGGCCGAGTTTGCCCTCCCTTCAGTTGCATTAGCGGCGGGCTTTCTCGGCGCGGGATCGTCAAACTGGCGCTTGGCAATTGCCCTCACCGGCATCATTTCCGCCATCTACGGCGTAATTTATTACAAAACTGTCCAAGACACACCAGCCGGTGTAACTTACAGAAAACCCAAGCGTAACGGTGGGTTGGAAGTAACCAGCGCCAAAAGTTTCTACGCCATGATCGCCATGAACTTTGGGTTAATTTTCGCCCTCGGTTTACTGGCATGGCGTTTGGCGCAACCAGCTATCGCCTTCCTCAGCACAAGCCAAATGTACGTGATCTGGTTTTTGCTGGCGGGTTTGTATGCGTTCCAAACCTACAAATCCTGGCAGGTAAACCGCGAAACGGTTGCCGGCCAAAAAATCTATCCTCCAGCCGAACGCTATGAATTTCGTCAAGTTGCCCTGTTAGAGTTTTGCTATATCACAAGCTTTGGTTCTGAACTCGCTGCGGTTTCCATGCTGCCGGCTTTCTTCGAGAACACATTTGCCCTAGAACACGTTGTCGCCGGCATGATTGCAGCCAGCTACCCATTTCTAAACCTAGTGTCTCGTCCCAGTGGCGGCTTGATCTCCGATAAATTTGGCAGCCGCAAATGGACGATGACCGCCGTCACCGCCGGCATTGGGTTAAGCTATCTGCTGGCACGCGGTATCAACCAAAGCTGGCCGATCCCCCTGGCGATTGCGGTAACAATGTTATCTGCCTACTTCGCCCAAGCCGGCTGCGGTGCCACCTACGGCATTGTGCCCTTGATTAAAAAAGAAGCCACCGGCCAAATTTCTGGAAATGTTGGCGCATACGGAAACTTCGGTGGTGTGGTTTATCTGACGATTTTCAGCTTGACAGACGCCCCGACTCTGTTCACGACAATGGGTGTGTCTGCCCTGATCTGCGCCAGCCTGTGCGGCTTCTTCTTGAAAGAACCGAAAGGCTCGTTTGCAGCACACTATGAGGAAGGACAAGCCTCCCAACAGTCGGTAGAGGCAGCCGATTCAATGCCCTTTGTCATAGACAACCGCAACGAATAGTTAAAGGAAAAGCAATCGCATTTGCTGAACAATAAATCGAAAGATACACAGATTCATGTCGGCAAATGCGATCCCTGATACAGAAGTGAGACAGGTCAAGCGTGAAAGATAAACTATAAATTGCAAACAAGTGCCAGGTGTCAAGAGAAACCTCTTCCTGAAACCTGAACGCTATTTTTCTTTACCCCAAACCTTTTGTTTCACTTCGCACCAAGCATCGATTGTTTATTAACTCAGTCGAAAGAATTATGACTGAATCAACTAAAACCCTCTGTCCTTATTGTGGTGTTGGCTGTGGCTTAGAAGTTTCGCCACCAGCAGTGGCCGGTAAGCCGACGCATCGAGACAGTAAAGGCAATCCCACATGGAAAGTCCAGGGGGATCGATCTCACCCCTCCAGTCAGGGAATGGTCTGTGTTAAGGGTGCGACAATTGCCGAATCTTTAGGAAAAGACCGGCTGAAGTATCCCATGATGCGCGACTCCCTTGATAAACCCTTTGAGCGCGTCAGTTGGGATGAAGCCCTCAACGCTATCGTCAACCGCATCGAAACCGTTCGCCTCAATCAAGGTTCAGATGCCATCTGTATGTACGGTTCCGGCCAGTTTCAAACCGAGGACTACTACATTGCCCAAAAACTGATGAAAGGGTGTTTGGGCACGAATAATTTTGATGCCAACTCCCGCCTGTGTATGTCCAGTGCGGTTTCAGGCTATATCCAAAGCTTTGGCTCCGATGGCCCACCCTGCTGCTACGAAGATTTGGAACTGACAGACTGCGCCTTTCTAATTGGCACCAACACCGCAGAGTGCCACCCCATTCTCTTCAACCGGCTGCGGAAACACCACAAAAAGAACCCCAACGTCAAACTGATTGTGGTTGATCCCCGCCGCACCACCACCGCAGAAGCCGCAGATTTACACCTCGCTATTCAACCGGGAACGGATATCGATTTAATGAATGGCATGGCCCATTTATTAATGCGCTGGGGTTATCTCGATAGCGCCTTTATTGACGAATGCACGGCAAACTTCCCCGACTATGCAGAGGTGATCGCCCAATATTCCCCGGAATTGGTCGCCAGACGCTGTGGCATCCGCATTGATGAGCTGGAAACCGCAGCAAAATACTGGGGCGAATCCCAGCGCGTTTTGTCTTTATGGTCGATGGGGATAAACCAGTCCTCGGAAGGAACCGCTAAGGTGCGAACCATCATCAATTTGCACCTGATGACCGCTCAAATTGGCAAACCGGGAGCTGGGCCATTTTCCCTCACCGGCCAGCCAAATGCAATGGGCGGACGGGAAGCCGGCGGACTTTGCCACATCTTACCGGGTTATCGTTTAGTAAAAAATCCCCAGCATCGAGCTGAGCTTGAACAATTGTGGGGATTGCCTGCCGGCCAAATTGCGTCGGAACGAGGTCTGACTGCTTGGGAAATGATCACCGGCTTGGAAACGGGTGAGGTCGGCTTCTTGTGGGTTGCCGCGACTAACCCAGCCGTGAGTATGCCCGATTTGGATCGTACCAAGGCGGCGCTGCTTCGCTCTCCCTTCACGGTTTATCAGGATGCTTACTATCCCACGGAAACAGCAGAATATGCTCACGTCTTGCTGCCGGCAGCCCAGTGGAGCGAGAAAACCGGCACCATGACCAACTCTGAGCGAGTTGTCACCCTGTGTCCCGCATTTCGTGAACCGCCCGGTTCGGCTCGACCTGACTGGGAAATTTTTGCAGAAGTCGGTCGCCGGTTGGGCTTCACGGAACACTTTAGTTTTGCAAATTCCGCTGAAGTTCATGCTGAGTTCGTTAAGGTAACAAAAAGCCGCCCTTGCGATATGTCAGGACTGAATTACAGCCGGCTACAGGCAGAAGGCCCAATTCAGTGGCCATGCCCGGAAGCAGAGGGGCAGAATCATGGTTTACCCGCTTTGCACCGTTCCCAGAAAACTTCAGCGAAACGTCTTTATACGGATTGCCGGTTTAATACGCCTGATGGACGGGCGCGATTTGGGGCTTTTCATTCTAAAGGACTGGCTGAACCCCCCGATCCCGACTATCCATTTGTGCTGACAACAGGCCGGCTTTATGGGCACTGGCACACCCTGACGCGTACCGGGCGGATTGAAAAGACGGCAGGAATGCACCCCAACCCGTTTATCGAAATTCATCCGCGTGATGCCCAAAAACTCGGCATTCAAGAGAACGTTTGTGTGGAAGTGCGATCCCGCCGTGGCTTTGCTCGCTTCCCGGCAAAAATTACCAAAGCCATTGCCCCTGGCACCCTATTTGTGCCGATGCACTGGGGTTTTTTATGGGCAGATAATGCAGAGGCAAACGTCCTGACTCATCCCGAATCTTGTCCCGACTCTCTGCAACCGGAATTAAAAGCCTGTGCGGTGCGAGTGGTGCCGGTTTCTGCTGAGCCTGTTTACTCTGAGCCGGCACACCAATCTGTTTTACCCAGTCGCTCTGCATCTCTTTCTGTGTGAAAGTAGGTTGGGTAGAGCGATAGGGAATTCTCTGTTCCACTTCGCCCAATATAAACAAAAATTCCAGACGTTGGGCGAAGTAATCGGTTGGGTAGAGTGATAGGGGCACCCAACATTTACAAGTATTATTTTTTTATATAAAAAATCAACTGAATACTTCTTCAGATAGATTTGCCGGTTTAAACACCTCGTTTGTAACAGACAATACGAAGTTCATTTATCTACCTGAGTAATCTAACAAAAAAGCATAGGCGTAGGTTGGGTAGAGCGATAGCAACACCCAACACCTACACGCATTTAAGATGTTGGGTTAAAAACTCAAGCTCCAAGCCAGTTCAGTTGGGTAGAGCAATAGCAACATCCAACATTTACAAGAATTTAAGACGTTGGGTTGATGAACCCAACCGACATCATGTAGCAATCATTTTTCCAATTGGTATCAGGCACAGTCAATACCAAGGTGATTGCCCATGCAACTAAGCAAGGAGGGTAAATCCATGCCAGAAGTCGAGAATTCTCCAGCAGTTATCAATAAATTTGAAAACATGACCAGCGCCACCGCGCCGGCTAAAAACGTTAACAAATTTGAAAGGTTTAAAGCTGAAAAAGATGGTTTAGCACTCAAAGATGAGCTAGATTACTTTGCAAAAATTGGCTGGGAAGCCATCGATGAAATTGACCGGGACGCCCGATTAAAATGGTTAGGTTTGTTTTATCGCACCGTCACTCCCGGCAAATTCATGATGCGGATGCGAACCGCCAATGGCATATTACCCAGCAGTCACATGAGAGTCTACGCTGAGGTGGTGCAACGCTATGGCGATGAAGGCAACGCGGACATCACCACGCGACAAAATATGCAACTTCGGGGAATTCGGATTGAAGATGTACCCGATATTTTTCGCCGGTTTCACCAGTACGGAATGACAAGTGTTCAAACCGGCATGGATAATGTACGGAATGTAACAGGTTCCCCTCTTGCTGGACTTGAAGCCGATGAATTAATTGATACACGAGGCTTGTGCCGTGCGGTTCAAGATATGATCACCGGCATGGGAAAAGGCAATCCGCAATTTACAAATTTACCTCGGAAATTTAACATTGCAATTGCCGGCTGTCGGGACAATTCTGTTCATGCGGAAACCAATGATCTTGCCTTTATTCCAGCTTATAAAAATGAGCAAATCGGCTTTAATATTATCGTGGGTGGAATGTTTTCTCCGAAGCGATATATTGAAGCAATTCCCCTCAATGCTTGGGTGACTCCTGAAGAGGTTGTCGCCGTCTGTGAAGCCGTTTTGCTTGTATTTCGTAATCACGGATTAAGGGCAAATCGGCAAAAAGCGCGGGTGATGTATCTTATTGATGAATGGGGAGTTGAGAAGTTTCGCGATGAAGTCGAAAAACAACTCGGTCATTCCCTAGAACCGGCAGCCGAAAAAGATGAAGTAAATTGGGATAAGCGCGATCATATCGGCGTTTTCAAACAGAAACAACCCGGACTAAATTATGTAGGGTTGCACGTTCCCATCGGGCGCTTATATGCCGGCGAAATGTTTGAAATTGCCCGAATTGCTGATGTTTATGGCAGCGGAGAAATTCGCCTGACGGTTGAGCAAAATTTACTGATTCCCAATATTCCAGATTCACGCATGGAAGCGTTCTTAAAAGAACCTATCCTGCAAGAGCGTTTTACCATTAATCCGGATAACGTTTCGCGCTGGTTAGTGTCTTGCACCGGCAGTCAATTTTGCGGGTTTGCCCTAATAGAAACGAAAAACCGCGCCTTAGCCATGATCAAAGCATTAGAAGCAGAATTAACCCTGCCCGAACCCGTGCGAATTCATTGGACAGGTTGCCCAAATTCTTGTGGACAACCGCAAGTTGCTGACATTGGTTTGATGGGGACAAAAGGACGCAAAAACGGTAAAGTTGTGGAAGCGGCAGACATTTGGATGGGTGGAAAAGTTGGGAAAGACGCCCGTTTAGGTGAACGAATCATGCAAGGAATTCCTTGCGAAGATTTGATGCCGGTGTTGCGAAATTTGCTCGTAGAAAACTTTGGCGCACAACCCAGGCAATCAGAATATTACAAACCGCCGATTGCAATGGCAGAAATAGAAGGGGAAAACAGTGATGAGTGAATCAATTAAAACCCTCTGCCCCTACTGCGGTGTTGGTTGCGGTTTAGAAGTTACGCCGCCGGCACAAGCGAACAAACCCACAAATCGGGATGCTCAAGGTAATCCGCTTTGGAAAGTACAGGGAGATCGCAGCCATCCTTCCAGTCAAGGCATGGTTTGCGTTAAAGGTGCCACCATTGCCGAGTCTTTAGGAAAAGACCGGCTGCTTCACCCAATGGTGCGAGACTCCCTTGATCAGCCTTTCCAACGTGTAAGTTGGGATGAAGCTTTTGATCGGATTGTCAATCGCATCCAAAAGATTCGCAGCAAGCGAGGCGCAGATGCCATCTGTTTTTATGGTTCTGGGCAACTGCAAACGGAGGATTATTACACCGCGCAAAAACTTTTAAAAGGCTGTTTGGGCACCAATAACTTTGATGCCAACTCCCGCCTGTGTATGTCGAGTGCGGTAGCGGCTTACATCCAAAGTTTTGGCTACGATGGCCCTCCCTGCTGCTACGACGATTTAGAACTGACAGACTGCGCTTTTTTAATCGGCACCAATACCGCCGAGTGTCATCCCATTATCTTCAACCGGCTACGAAAACATCACAAAAAAAATAAGAATGTCAAATTAATTGTCGTCGATCCTCGCCGCACTACGACAGCAGAAGCCGCAGATTTACATTTAGCCATTCACCCAGGTACTGATATCGATTTAATGAATGGCATCGCCCATTTATTAATGCGTTGGGGTTACATCGACACCGCATTTATTGACGAATGCACCAGCGGTTTTCCCGACTATGCAGAAGTCATTCGCCACTATCCCCCGGAACTGGTTGCCAGAAAATGCGGCATCCGCATGGATGATCTAGAAACCGCAGCCCGTTACTGGGGCGAATCTGGGCGCGTTTTGTCTTTATGGTCGATGGGGGTAAATCAATCGAGTGAGGGAACGGCTAAAGCCCGCACGATTATTAATTTGCACCTAATGACGGCTCAAATTGGCAAGCCTGGGGCTGGGCCATTTTCCCTCACCGGCCAGCCAAATGCAATGGGCGGACGGGAAGCCGGCGGGCTTTCTCTCCTGCTTCCGGGCTACCGTTTTGTCACCAATCCCCAACACCGGCAGGAAGTTGAGCAGTTTTGGAATTTACCACCGGGGCAAATTGCGCCCAAACCGGGCCGTTCTGCGTGGGATATCATCACCGGCTTAGAAGATAGGGAAGTGGAATTTCTCTGGGTTGTCGCCACCAATCCGCTTGTCAGTATGCCCGATTTAGAGCGCACGAAAGCAGCGATGAGCCGGTCACCGTTCACCGTCTATTCTGAGGCTTACTACCCCACGGAAACCGCTGCTTATGCCCACGTTTTGCTGCCGGCAGCCCAGTGGAGCGAAAAAAGCGGCACCATGACCAATTCTGAACGCGTAGTAACGCTGTGTCCAGCATTTCGCACGCCGCCAGGAGAAGCAAAGGCAGACTGGGAAGTGTTTGCAGAAGTGGGCCGCCGGTTGGGCTTTCCTCAGCAGTTTGCCTTCAAAAATGCCGCAGAAGTTTATGCAGAATACGCGCAGTTAACCCGCAATCGCCCTTGTGATCAAACCGGCATCAGTCATGAACGACTAAAAACAGAAGGCCCAATGCAATGGCCATGTCGGGAAGCAGGAGGGATGGGGTTGCCGGCTTTGCATCGTTCCCCTGTGGCTTCATCGAAAAGGCTTTACACCGATTTACGCTTTCACACCCCTGATGGACGGGCACGATTTGGGGCTTATCATTCTAAAGGACTCGCTGAACCGCCCGATCCCGACTACCCGTTTGTCTTGACAAATGGCCGGCTTTACGGACACTGGCACACCCTGACGCGCACAGGGCGAATTGAAAAGACGGCAGCAATGCACCCCAACCCGTTTATCGAAATTCATCCCCGTGATGCTCAAAAACTTGGCATTCAAGAGAATGATTGGGTTGAGGTGCAATCCCGCCGCGGAAAAGCTCGTTTCCCAGCAAAAATCACAAAAGCAATTACCGCCGGCACTTTATTTGTACCGATGCACTGGGGTTTTTTATGGGCAGACGATGCTGAAGCAAACGCCCTCACCCATCCCGCCTTATGCCCAGAGTCGAAACAACCGGAACTAAAAGCGTGTGCCGTGCAGTTAGTGCCGGTTGGCACACAGGTGAAGGCTGCCGGTGTTGGGGTTGAAGTGCAACCGGGTGTACTTTCTCCAGTTGCCTCTTTATGAAATGAATCGTAAAAAGGCGAATCGAATCTTGCTTTAATATCATATCCGTGACCTAATCCTGAATAAAACCCGACTGCTTCCTAGGGTGTGTGACTGACACACCCGAATCCTGCTTATTTGTGTTTCTATCGGTCAAAAAAAAGAAAGAATGAAGGATAATAAATAATGAAAATCGGGAATTAGTTATTCGCAATTCAATGACTGAGTTTTTTCAATTTGAAGAAGATTTTGTTGAGTCCCTGCGCTGCATTCCCATGCAGGTACGTCTTAAGTTAGATACCTGTGGAGTCAAGCTAAAACTTCCCCACTGGCACAAGTTTAACCAGGAAGAACGTCAAGCGTTGGTAGATCGTCCTTGCACAACACCGGCAGACATTCAAACTTACCGAGATTGGCTGCACGATTTGGTTGTGCAAAGCACCGGCACACCAGCATCTGATTTGCCGGTTGAGGAAAATCCGGCTTGGATGGATGAAAAAACAGTGCCGGCAAGTGTGCAGGAAAAGGCAGAAGAATGTGGCGTGAATTTACTGCCGGCGCAATGGGCGTCCCTGACTCCGTTGCGGCGATTTGCTTTAATCAAACTCAGCCGTTCAGGACATGAAAATAATAACTTCTTGCCGGCACTTAAGGAATTCAACCTAGTCTAAAATACTCCCGCAAAAAGGTAATTTTCTGATCCGTGAGGGGTTTGAGTTTTAAAACAGGAACTGAGGATTTTCTAATTCGTCCTGAAGCTGTGTATGCCGGCACTGTAAGGTAACGCATTCCTCTGCCGGTGTTCTCACTACACCGCCATCAAAACCCCCATCCGATTTAAGGTTTGGTGGTTTTCTACTGTAGCCGAATTTTCCTCTAGCTGGACTCAACTATGACTCTAAAGATGAAATTCAAGCTTCTGCTGGCAATTGCCGTCACAAATTTAGTTGTTTTAAACGCTTTTCCCGTGCCGGCTCAACTGGGAATCAGGACAAGTTTGGCTCAGAATAGTGCTGAGGTAAAAAACTGGCAACCTTATCAAATTCCCAATGAATTTTCAATTCGCTACCCATCAAACTGGTTTTTAGAAAGAAGTCCCCAACCTGCCGGCGCGACGCCTAGAGAATTGATCATTATCACCAACCTAAAACCAACCCTTGGCGGTGGCAGGGTTTCGCCCAATTTAATTAAGACGGATATCGCCATTGAACCTGATAATTTAGAAACAGTTGTCAATCAAATGCTCGAATCTGTTGAACCTGGAACTCGGTTAACTCGCAGAGGAAAAACGAAAGTGGGTGGGCGAGAAGCCTTAAGACTTTGGTTTGCCGGCGCAAACACCAACACAATTATTACTTTAATTCGTTACAACACGAATGAAACACTTTCTATGAAAAGTTATTATCAAAAAAATCACTCAGCCCTTCCAATCATTCAAACAATTCATGGTTCTGTTCGAGCGATAGAGTGAACCAAACTTTGTACAAACTGATATTGCTGCCCTATTCTCAACAAGTCCAAAATTTTGTAGGTTGGATAGAATAATCATCAGATCATTAGGGGAAAGACCAGAAAACCTGATCTTTCTCCTGGTCTATACGCGTTGATTCTCATTCTCATAGAGATTGTTCATTCCTCAATTTTTGTTCACAAGGCTTTCCTTAGTGCCAATAATTATAATAACATCGAGAACGATATTATCACTCTTCCTGAACTCATCAAGTTTTAGACCTGGCCGGCTGTATTGTCACGAGCAATGCTATGGGCTACTAAAAAGATATTGTCAAGTTAATTAAGAAACAAGAAGCTGACTATATTATTACTTTAAAAGGCAGCCAAAAATCGAGGAATCAGGGAGTATTGGATTCTAAATATCAATGCCCCTCAATTGTATGTGGTTCAGGAGCTAGGGGCAGAGGGTTATGCTAGCCAGGTTGTATTGGCAGAGTCCGATTTAATCGCACCTTTGGCATTTCCAAATTGTCAGGTGTCTATGGAGGATTTGCTCAGGAGGAGTGCAGATCCGAGTTTTGAGTTAGGAAACTTTAAAAATTTCTGGACAGACTGAAACGGACTAGCAGTGCTGTATCAGCCATGACCTACAGACAGGACTTTTCAACGCAAGCGTTGTTTTTTGGAGGCTTGCTACACAAACGCCAAACTCTAACTTAACTACTTGTAGTGAAGTATACCTTGATTATTATTATAAGTCCCTCTAAAGAATTCTTTGTAGATTCTCCGGAAGACAGAGCCTAGCAGCAACCAAGGAAAATAACATGAACGTGTAAAGAGTTATAGGGAAATCTCAAAGCAAAATTTAAAAGCAGTCTATTTGCGGCTTATACGGCAGACATTCGACTTACGCACTTGCCAAAGCTGAACAAAGCGGCAGGATGCGGCATACTCTTGTGCCTTACTTCAAGTTAATGACCAATAGCTCTTTGATTCTAATTAGGTTTACCTGATTTTTTCTTTCTCTAATTTACCTGTCAGGCCCCAATTACTTTGTGGTAATACGCTTCTTTGTAGATGCTACAGAAGAGGCTCGAAATTTTCGCACTTTCAGAGATTTGTGCTGCTTTTAGGTCATTGGCTGTATCCACAATGACCTAGTTTGATTTTACCTTATTATCCACTTATCTAAGAAATCTAATGGTTAACTTACTCAGACCGGCCAGTGTTTCAAGTTCTCGCCTCGGTACTGTAACGGGTTTGTGGAAGGAACAGTCTCCTTACGACAGGACGGCGCTTAATACTGGTATCGTCCATTTCGGGCCAGGTCGTTTTTTTAGGGGTCACCTCGCCTACATAATACATAACTATCTTGTACAGAAGGGTTCTCAAGAGCAGAAATGGGGGATTTGTGGGGTTAGCCTTAAGAGCCAACGCACCCTTAAGAGGTTGAAACCGCAGACATTCCTTTACACTTTGACCAAACACTCTAGTTCCGCTAAAAAGCGTGAGGAAGCAGAAGTTATCGGTTCTATCAAAGAAATCGTTAATGGTAGAGAGAAGTGCGACTATGTGCTTGAAAAGATGACATCTTCCTCTGTGCACCTTGTAACTCTGACAATTACTCAAGGAGGCTACCATCTAGACAAGAGTTTTAATCTCGACACAGCGAATGAAGACATCGCGCACGATCTGCAAAATCCTTCCACTCCTATCACTGCAATTGGCTTTATCGTAGAGGCGCTACGCCGACGACGCGACCGCTCAATGAACCCTTTCACCACCCTTTCTTGCGACAACCTCCCAAGAAACGGCGAGATCCTGCGAAAAGCAGTGCTAGCTTACGCTGAGGTGATCGATCCTCAGCTTACAGAATACATCAGGGATAATGCGACCTTCCCTAATACGGTTGTAGACAGGATTGTGCCTCAAGAGCAAGAATCCGACTATAACTACCCTAGGCGACTTTTGCAAGTTCGCGCTCGCGCACCTATTGTGACGGAGCCATTTTGGCAGTTTGTCGTGGAAGACAATTTCACAGGTGAGCGACCCAAGTGGGAAGATGTGGGAGTCATTATGACGAAAGACATCACTCCCTTTCTGTATATGAAGTCGAGATTCTTGAATGCGGTACACTCCTTCATAGCCTGTTTAGCGGTAAGAGCAGGTATAGAGTATATGCATGAGGCGATCAGGCAACCGGAAATCCACTTGTTTACTCGGCTTCTCATGGACGATATCGCAGCAGCAACACCCGTGCCTCGCGAGATGTGTGAACAATATATGGAGCAGGTGTTACTAAGGCTGAGTAACGAGGATCTTCCCGATCCTACTGAGAGAATCGCTTCAGAAACAGCAAGGAAAGTAGGCAAGTATATATTTCCGATACTTGAGGATGCTTATAGCCGAAAGGTAAACATGAAGCGGATTATACTTCCCGTTGCGGCGTGGCTTCTTGCAGTCAGAGAGGGGGCAAGCGAGTCTGGTCAGTCCTATCATGCCAAGGATACCGAAAGCGCAATTACAGCGATTCAAGAAGGCGCGGTGATTAGCGGGATTCTGGGATTGGAGAATTGCGAACAGACAGAGGTCGTTGATAATGAATGCCACCAAGCTTTGCAAGATCTTCAGACCCACGGACTATTGACTACGCTTAAGAATTACAGTGACGGAGGCTTTTTAAATGAAACTGCTTCAGCCTGATAAGGTGGTACTTTTCGATCATGATGGAACTGTCGTTGATAGTGAAACCATAGCCCTTAAGAGCGCGTGGAAGCTGACAAATGAAGTGGCTCGTGAGTTCCCTGGCGCTCAACACTATGAGCTTGAGGAGTTTGTTAAAAGCTTCGCCGGCAAACCTTACAGGGAAATACTCAAGAAGATCTACCCAGACTCATCGACCACTCTTAATGAGCGCGATATTGACAGGCTAGTAGCTCAAGAAGAAAAGAGAGCGATTGAACGGCTTAGTGTAGAGGCAAAAGCGACTGAAGGAACGCCTGAAGTGCTCTCTTCCCTGCGCGACGACGGATTTGAATATGCGCTAGTCAGTAACAGCAGCTTACAGCGACTGAGTGCTTGCCTTGGTGCAGCTGCCTTGACCGACTATTTCCCTAGTGATCGGATATTTAGCGCTCACGACTCTCTCCCCGTTCCGTGTCCCAAGCCGCTTCCTGACATCTACCTATATGCCGTGAAGTGCCTGGACGCTGAAGTTTCGGATTGCGTGGCAATTGAAGATTCTATCAGTGGGGTAGGGTCTGCCGTTGCCGCTGGAATTGGGCAGATTATCGGTTATGTAGGGGGAACTCATATCAGCGAGGAAGAACGAAGCAGCCGTGCCGATGCTCTTCAGTCGGCTGGTGCCCACCAAGTTATCGAGCGGATGCACGACCTTATCGGCTTATTATCAGCAACGCTAGTGTAAGGACATGGGGCATCAAGTGATCACTTGATGCCCTTAGCAGGATGTGTGAAAAGTCAGATTTTGTTAACAATAGCCTGGGGGACAACTTCATCGGAGATCAGTCTTGCGCTCAACCTGCCATGCAGAGCCGGCAAAATTGACTCCACCTTTTTCACACTTCCTGCAATACCGATAATAAGGCGTCATCACAAGGTCATAAATTAAGATGAACAGCAATACCAGCACAGGCTCAACAATCAAGCTGAATCAAGCATCCCTGTCTCGTTTACCTGGAAACGCTCGCGTACCCCAGTACGATCGCCGGCAAATTACTAATGGAATTGTGCATATTGGGGTTGGTGGATTTCATAAATCGCATCAAGCGCTCTATCTGGATGATTATTTCCATCAGAATCCGGGTAGTGATTGGGGAATCTGTGGTGTTGGATTGCTGGACTATGACTATGACAGGCGTATGCGGGATGCGCTGCTGTCCCAAGATTGTTTGTATACCTTAGTTGAGCGCTCGCACTCAGGAGATCGCGCTCGAATCATCGGCTCAATCACTCGCTACCTGTTTGCACCAAACGATCGTCAAGCAGTTATTGAAGCATTAGCAGATCCCAAATGCCGAATTGTGACTCTAACGATCACTGAAAGCGGCTACTACTACATTGAAGGAAGTGGCGAATTTGATGTGAACCACCCAACGATTCAGCACGATTTGCAACATCCTGACCAACCCATCGGGACATACGGTTTTTTAACAGCCGCACTCGAAAAGCGACGTAAACAGGGGTTAGCACCCTTTACCGTACTGTCCTGCGACAATATCCAGGGCAATGGCAACACGGTGCGGAAAATGCTAACGACATTTGCCGAAATGCGCGATCCAGAGTTAGGACGTTGGATTGCTGAACACGTTGCGTTTCCCAACTGCATGGTTGATCGCATTACTCCGATGACAACCCCAGCAGATATCAAAATGGTAGCGGAACAGTTTGGTATTGATGATGCATTTCCAGGCGTCGCAGAGCCTTTCATTCAGTGGGTAATCGAAGATACTTTTTGCGCCGGCAGACCCGATTGGGAATCCGTTGGCGTACAGATGACTAGCGATGTTCATCCCTACGAGATGATGAAAATTCGGCTGCTCAACGCCAGCCATATGTTGATTGGCTATCTCGGCTCTCTGGCCGGTTATACCTACGTTTATGAAGTCATGGCAGACCCGTTATTCCGGCAAGCAGTCGCTAGCCTGATGGACGAGGTGACACCAACGCTCCAAGCTGTTCCTGGGATTGATTTAGACGAGTATAAAAAGACTCTTATTGAACGGTTTTCCAATCCTAAAATTCGCGATCAGCTGCCGCGCCTGTGCCTGAATGGATCAGCCAAAATTCCTAAGTTTGTTTTAGGGTCGCTCCGCGATAAATTACAACTTGGAGGTGCGATTGATTACCTAAGTTTGACAATTGCTGCTTGGTGTCACTATCTCAATGGTTATGACGACCAGAACCGTCCTATCCCCATTGATGACCCCTTAGCTGATATCCTCACTCAACAAGCCGGCTCAGGTAAAACAGATCCCAAACCCTTGCTCAGCATCTTTGAGATTTTTGGAGATTTAGTACAGTCGCCACGTTTTGTCGAGACTGTTGCAGACAAGTTGCGTAGTTTACAGGAGTTTGGTGCTAAAAGAACGCTAGTCTCACATCTTGCACCAATACATAAAGACTAGTACCACTTGTTACTAAAGATGGAAGAATGTTCACCAGATTTAAGCTACAATCTAAAAGTT
Organism: Microcoleus sp. FACHB-672; assembly: GCF_014695725.1. Classification (NCBI taxonomy): domain Bacteria; kingdom Bacillati; phylum Cyanobacteriota; class Cyanophyceae; order Oscillatoriales; family Microcoleaceae; genus Microcoleus; species Microcoleus sp. FACHB-672. The sequence goes on from NZ_JACJOU010000031.1 coordinate 166,085, forward strand.
AATCTTTATCTGATGTTCGATAAAAAACTTATCAAAAGCTAATTCGACTTGGCGTAAACTTAGTTCAACAAGAGGGAATCGATCGATATGGATGCTATTGAATTATTGGAAAAAGACCATGCTACAATTCGCACTCTCTTCTCAGGCATTGAGAAGACTCAAGACTCTCAAGAATTAGAAGAGAATTTTACAAAGCTTGCCAAACTGCTAACACTTCATGCTCGGTCTGAAGAGTTAGTCCTCTACCCACAAGCAAGTACTTGTACGGGGACTGAAGACCTAATCGAGCATGGATGGAAAGATCACCATAAAGGAGATGAAATGATTTTAGAAATCAAGTCTCTCGCTGCGGATCAATCGGAATTCAAGCAGAAAATTGGTGAGTTGCAAAAGTTTATGGAAAATCATCTGATCGAAGAAGAAAACGAACTTTTCCCAAAAGTCCGGGAGTGTCTAAGTCCCGAACAAAGGCAGGAGTTAGCTTCTGAGTTAACTGAGACTAAAAGCGAACTTGTCGATAAAGTTGTGGATGAGCTGGAACATAGTTAGCCAAACAGCTTTGGAAATCAGCAAGTTAGAGCTCTGTACCCTTCAGAGCTAGAGAGCTTTTTGCGAAACTTATCACCTTCACTAACTAGGTTCAAAGTTGTCTTCTGTGACTCCGCACTGCGGACAGATCCAGTCATCAGGTAGATCTTCAAATGCAGTACCAGGTTCTAGTCCAGCATCTGGATCGCCTTTGGCTGGATCGTAGATATATCCGCAAACCTTACATGTATACTGCTGCATAATTCTCGCTGCTCCTAATTAAAACTTCAACTTTTAGCACTTCTAATATCATCCGGCTCACCCAAGCGACTTAGATCCGCATATTCGATTGTTGATCGCAATTTAGCGGTGTGTCGTTTTATCTATTCCAAAGCTCTTGAGTTCGACCTCATTCTGCTCGGCTGCTGACGCCTTCCACTCTAGTAAGCTAACAAAATGCTAGGGCTATTCCCTCTGTCACAAGGCAGAGGTTCTACAGTAATATTCTGCCAATTGCTATGTTTTAATAAACAAGCTGTCTAAAATACGCTAGTAATATTCTGCCAATTGCTATGTTTTAATAAACAAGCTGTCTAAAATACGCTAGCTAATTTTCTCGATCGGTTATAATTAGAGTGGAGCTTTTCACGTTAATCTATCGACAACAATTAATAATCTCACATCTTGCACCAGTTTAAATATACTATCACTTAGTCTAGATCCAGGGTACCCACAAGGGGAAACCCTACACGATTAAAGTATGTGAGGACTAGCCTGATGCTGCTTGGCATTGATTTAGGAACAGGCTCTGCTAAGGCATTGCTCCTAGCGACAGAGGGAACGGCAATAGGTGAGGCGTCAAGCTCCTATCCTGTTCATGCACCTCACCCCGGATGGGCTGAGTCGGAGCCAAGGGATTGGTGGTTAGCTGTTGGCGAGGCGGTTAGGAAGGCGGTGGGAAATTACACTGATCAAGTACAGGCGATCGCACTTTCAGGGCAAATGCATGGTGTTGTCCTAGCGCTTGCTCACGGCATTGCGGAGCAAAATCAGAAGCATTCCTATACCTGTAAACCCTAACGCCAAAATGTGACTTTCCCGAGAGGCGAAAGCAACGAGAACTAGGTTGGAGATTAGCGCTAAAGCCGGAATCAGATAAGGAACCTGAAAGCCATCGGCTCGGGGTTCTCGGCGTTTAATGACTAGCAGTGAGATGTTGACCAGACAGAACATTGCAAGAATCAAGGTTGCGGTTGTTCCAGCTAGGAATTGAAGCGTACCTGAAAGCGCGAGAAAGATAGCTAGCGGCAGAATGATAAGCAGCGTTCGATAGGGAGTTGCTCGCCGTGGATGTAATTTTCCTAACCAAGCTGGAAGCAGCCCTTCTCTGGACATGCCGAAGAGCAATCGCGATGCTGTGACAAAATTCAGCAAAGCAGTATTTAGAACGGCGAACAGGGCGATGAGTGAAAAGACAACGGCTGGAAAATTTGGCTGCGATCGTCGAACCACATCGAGAAGAGGAGCGCTTGAGGCGGAAAGCTCAGCCGGACTTAGTACGTTAGTGGCAAGCCAGGAGACGAGAACATAAACGACACCCGCAATTCCAAGGGCAAACAAGATGGCTTTCGGAACGTTGCGCTCAGGATTTTTCACTTCCTCCGCAACATTCACAATATCCTCAAAGCCAATGAAGGCGTAAAAGGCGAGTGCCGCTCCCTGCATGATCGCCGTCCAACCAATGGCTGGCATGTTGGGTCCGGGACTTGCAGGAGGATTACCCGTGCCTGCTCCACCCCCGATTATAAAAAGAGTCGAGACTAGGATAACGATGACAAGACCCGAAACTTCTAGAGCCGTGCAAAAAATATTCAGGGCTGAGGACTCCTGCATTCCCCTAAAATTGACAAATGCAAGAGCTGAAAAGAGAGCGAGGATAATCAACCAAGCTGGAATGCCTGGAGCAAAAGCGTTTAGATAGCCGGCAAACGCTTTTGAAAGAGTCGCCATCGAAACAAGGCAGGTACAAAACATCAACCAGCCTACAAGAATTGAGAGCCAATCCGTGCGAAACGCTCTGTGGATGAAAGTGGCGACTCCTCCGCTTTGGGGAACTCGACTGCCGAGTTCGGCATAACTTAAAGCTGTGAGTGCCGCAACAGTCATTGCTGTCAGGAAAGAAACCCAAACCAAAGAGCCGGAAAGTCCCGCAATTTTTCCGATCACTGCATAAATTCCGGCACCGAGAATATCACCAACCCCGTAAATCACCAGGGTAGGCAATCCAAACACTCGCTTCAGTGAATCCGCTTCCGCATTCGGTTCCATAGCATTTCTCTTGTCCTTTTATTCTCCCAATCGTGTCATCTTTCTGCTCGTCAGTATAGAGGGTGGAAGCGCGATCGCACTTGCGCGGCACGAATTATGTAGAAGTCTCACGCTCTCCGCGTCCGGAGCGTCCCCGTATCAATCATCTGTAGCAAACTTAAGGAGAAAGGATAAAGTATTTGAGGAATAACCTAATGCTGCTTGGAATAGATTTAGGAACAGGCTCTGCTAAGGCATTGCTCCTAGCGACAGACGGAACCACTATAGGTGAAGCATCAAACTCCTATCCTGTTCATGCACCCCACCCTGGATGGGCTGAGTCTGAGCCAGGGGATTGGTGGTTAGCGGTTGGCGAGGCTGTGAGTAAGGCAGTGGGAAATCACGCTGACCAAGTACAGGCGATCGCACTTTCAGGACAGATGCATGGTGTTGTCCTAGCTTCGGAGTCCGGTCAGCCTCTGCGCCCTGCTATCCTCTGGGCAGATACTCGCTCTAGTGCCACGCTTCGCGCTTATCATTCGCTCGATGCAGCTATTCTAGAGCGATTGGGCAACCCGATTACGGCTGGAATGGCCGGCCCCACTTTGTTGTGGCTGCGAGAACACGAGGCTACTGTCTACACCGAAGCGCGTTGGGCACTCCAGCCAAAAGATTGGCTGCGGTTACGGATGACTGGAGAAGTTGCAACTGAACCATCTGATGCTAGTGGTACTTTGCTTTACGATGTTGTGTCGGACGACTGGGCAGGGGAAGCCATCTCAGCCCTGAATCTACGTTGTGATTGGTTACCAAAAATTATCCCCTCTAGTGCGATCGCCGGCTACCTGACGGCTGATGCTTCAGAGCATCTTGGCTTAAGAGTTGGCTTACCTGTTATCGCCGGTGCTGCGGATACGGCAGCGGCGGCACTTGGTAACGGACTACTAGAGCCTGGTTCGGTTCAACTAACCATTGGCACCGGCGCTCAAATCATTACTCCTCGATCGCAACCCATTATCGATCCTCAGGGTCGTACACATCTCTATCGAACCGCCCTACCTAACCAGTGGTACACCCTTGCAGCCATGCAAAATGCGGGGTTAGCGCTTGAGTGGGTGCGAGGTATCCTCGGCTTGAGCTGGGAGCAAGTTTATGCTAAAGCCTTTACTGTTCCCCCAGGATGTGAAGGGTTGACATTTTTGCCATACCTCACAGGTGAGCGAACTCCACACCTTGACCCATATATACGCGGGGCATGGGTAGGGCTTGGACTTCATCACACACAGGCGCACCTGATGCGGGCAGCTTTAGAGGGAGTTGCTTTTGCCTTGCGACAAGGTTTTGAGGCACTTGAGGCAACAGGTTTTAAAGCGACAGAACTGCGTTTAGCCGGCGGTGGAACGGCAGAAATGCCTTGGAAACAATTACTGACTGATGTATTGAGAATACCCCTCTATGCAACTACCGTCGCTGCTGCTTCCGCGCGGGGTGCAGCTCTCCTGGCAGGTATCGGAATTGGTGTATACGCAGATGCTAATGACACGAGCAAACTGGCAGCCACACCAACGCTTGCTGCAACTCCCCAATCAGTTGATTCAGTCTTAGAAGAGGCTTGGATGCGATATCAAGGACTTTATCCACGGCTTAAAAAAATCTGATAAAAGTTATGCCTCACGGGAGAAGAACTAGAAGGTATCTATAAATTAATTAGAGCAATTCTCGAAACTATGAGGTACATTAGCAACAATGAGCAAACCTGTTACCAATATTTTTTTGATTCACATTAAGTATTGCGTTAACGATGCCATCGATTAAATCTTTTTTCCTGGTTAAACAGCAGATTGTCCACCATCTATGACAATTTCAGATCCTGTAACAAACTTGGATTCATCTGAAGCGAGATAAAGAATTGCATAAGCAACATCATCAGGTTGACCCCAAACTTTGAGGGGAATGTCTTTTACAACCTGATTCATCCGTTCCTCCCGTTCTTCGCCACTAAGAAATGGCTCCCACAAAGGTGTTAAAATTGCTCCAGGCAGAATAGAATTGCAGCGAATTTTATAGCCTTGCTGGGCACAATACAGGGCGATAGATTTAGAGAACTGCTGAACACCGGCTTTACTCGCCCCATAAGCCGTGGCAAAGGGAGTCCCGATGATGCCGGCATAGGAGGAGACATTCACAATTGAACCGCCTCCATTTTCTTTCATCACAGGAATCGCGTATTTACATCCCAGAAACACGCCTTCCATATTCACACTCATTACCTGACGCCAAGTCTCCAAAGTTGTGGTTTCTGGATTTTGTGGAGCTGTCATGCCGGTGACTCCCGCACAATTCACCAAAATATCCAACTTTCCAAACTCAGTGATCGTTTGAGAAATCACCGATTCCCAAAGGTTTTCATCCGTTACATTATGCCAGAGAAAAATTGTGCCGGCATTTTCCTCAAGCGCTTTACCCTCGCTCTCATTCATATCTGTTATGACAACTTGAGCGCCTTCACGTACAAGCATTTGAACAGTCGCTTTACCAATTCCTGAAGCGCCTCCCGTTACGAGAGCAACTTTTCCTTTAACCCGTCCCGTCATCAATTTATCCTTCTCTACTTTCTATTTTCTTTCAAAATAGAGACGTTAGCGCAGCGTGTCCCTATAGAGAATATGTGCAAAACCGGAATATTTCCCTGAAAAATTACCAAATAGCACTAAGCAACTAACCGACTCTTCCGCGTATATCTGCTAGCTTTAAATTAATAACAGATAATCCCAAGATCAATAAAAACAGCACTAAACCAATTGTACAAGCGTAGCTCATTTCTAATTCACGAAAAGCCTTTTCATAAAGATAATAGACAATAGTTTTAGAACTGCTTCGCGGCCCTCCTTGAGTCATAATATAGACTTCTTCAAACACTTTGGTTGCAGAAATTGCTGAAATTACCGCTACCAATAATAAATAAGGTTTCATTAAAGGAACGGTGATATCCCAGTGCTTGCGAATGCCATCTGAACCATCAATCGCACCGGCTTCATACAGCTCAGCAGGAATCGCTTGCAAGCCGGCTAAATAAATGACCATGTAATATCCCAAACCCTTCCAAATCGTAACCGCCATGACGCTAAAAAGGGCGAATTTGGGGCTAGTCAGCCAGGGAATTCCCTCACCGGCACGCACCAAACCAAGTATTTGCAGCAGTTGATTCAGCAAGCCGGTTTCTGCATAAAGCCACTTCCAAGCAATGCCGGCAACCACCATTGAAATCACCACTGGCGTATAATAAGCCGCCCGAAACCAAGCGATTCCGCGCAGTTTTTGATTAACCAAAATCGCAAGCCCTAGAGGTGCCGCAACCAAAATCGGCACGACACAAATCAGATAAAGTAGAGTATTCCAAAGCGTTTGTAAAAAAATCGGATCAGTGAATAATTTCTGGAAATTAGCTAACCCCACCCACTGCGGTGCTTCAGTTAAATCATATTCAAAGCGGGTGAAACTCAAGTAAAAAGCTTGAAATGCCGGCCAAAAAACAGTCAGCCCCAGCAACAACAGGGCGGGCAGCAAAAATAGATAAGGCGTGAGGCGCTGCCAGTTAATACTAGAGTTTAAGGATTTTAGATTCATTTTTTATTGGGGGACTGGAGGCGACAGGCTAGAAACTTCCAATCCCTAATTTTACGTTGGCGGAGCATATATGGGCATTTCCTGTGATCTTAAATTATGATTTAGACTGCGATTTTACAGGAAATTAACACCCTAAAAAAAGAAAAACACAAGAAAATAAGAGAAGTTAAAATCGGCAGCCTTCAACAGGGAAGCATCACAAAAACTGTGGTTTCTTGGTTAGGGACACTCTCAATATTTAATTGACCTCCGTGTAATTCTGCTAAGCGTTTAGAGAGGCTTAGCCCTAACCCCGTGCCTTGCTGTTCATATATCTTACGCTCAAATTGCATATAAGCTCCCACCTCAGCAATTTGTTCCGCTGTCATGCCTCGTCCCTGATTCGTAACAGACAGAATAAACTGGTTATTTTCTATACGGCTAGTAAGGTTAACCGGCGTGCCACTATCAGAAAATTTAAAAGCGTTGTCCACCAGTTCTTCAACGAGCTTCATGAGCCGCTCAGATGAAATATTCGCTCTGACTTCTTGAAGCTCTAAGTGCAGATCCTCTGCGCGACAGACTTGTTTTGCGTGTGATACAGCAGCATTTTTAATGATGCTTTTGCCAAAGCTTGTCTCCTTGCTTCGCAGTTCTTTCACCCGCTCTGGATCAGTGGCCATTAGCTCTAGTTCGGCATAAAGCAAAAAATTTTGAGTGAGCCGGTATAACCGTTTTCCAGACAGATGGATATGCTCTAACATTTCCCGAACTTCTGCTGGTTCAAAAGAATTGAAATCCTCAAGAAGAAGTTCTGAAAAAGCGAGAATTCCATTGAGAGGAGTCCGCAGTTCGTGTGGCAACGACAGGATAATACTACTGCGTAATTTTTCGAGCTTTTGGGCTTGTTGGCGCTCAATCGCTGCTTGCTTTTCGAGCCGAGTGCTGATCGTTCTCAGCAGTTCTTTAATGGTACAAGGCTTGGGTATATAATCGTCTGCGCCTAGTTCCATTCCCTTTCGAGTCTGTGCTTTGTCAGCAAAAGCAGTCAGGAAAATGAAGGGAATTGTTGCTGTCAGCGGATCTTTACGCAATGCTTCTAGTACGGCATAACCATCGATTTCTGGCATCATTACGTCGCACAAAATTAAATCCGGCAAATGTTCAGCAGCCAGTTGAAGGCCAATTTTGCCGTTTTCCGCTCCGATTGCTTTGAAATTTTCCGCCTCAAGCAATTCTCTAATGTTCTCGCGGATTTCACTCTCGTCTTCTATGATTAAAATCTTAGTCATTTGTCAGCTATCATTTGTCAGTTGGCAGGGTCGTAACCAAAGGGCAATCAATCTCTGAATCTGTCTTTTAAGTTATCCTATGATCAGTTTTTCCGATATCATGAGCCGGCGCTGATTGCAAGTTGTCAGTTTGAAAAGTTTTACCATTAATCATCCCCTCATTCCTCATTACACACCATCCTTCAGATAGAATTTTGTGGAAGTTGCAATCGATTACCGCCGGCTAGTAATTTTTCAAACTCGGAACTTGGCACAGGCCGGCTAAAATAGTAACCTTGAATTTCATCACATTGATGCTGGTATAAGAAAGCCAGTTCGGCTTCCGTTTCTACCCCTTCTGCAATTACCTTTAAGTTTAGCTGATGAGCTAGTTGAATTAAAGCGGTCGTAATCGCTGTATTTTTAGCATCTTTGTGAAGATTACTGACAAAGCAACGGTCAATTTTCAAAATATCAAATGGAAATTGCCGCAAATAGCTTAATGACGAGTAACCTGTGCCAAAATCATCGATCGCTATCTGCACTCCAATCGCTTTTAAAGCATCTAGCTGCCGGATTGCTACCTCTGGATTTTGCACAAGGGTGCCTTCAGTCAGCTCTAAATCTAAATACTCAGGATTGAAATTTGTTTGAGCTAATATCTCCACAACGCGTTGGCGCAAATTGAGTTGAGTGAATTGCCGGCCAGATAAATTCACCGCCACGCGTAAAGATTCATACCCATTAGCCTGCCACGCTTGGGTTTGCCGGCAAGCGGTACTTAAAACCCATTCCCCAATCGGTTCAATCAAGCCGGTTTCTTCAGCCAGCGGAATAAATTTTGCCGGCGAAATAGAGCCGCGAACTGGATGATGCCAACGCAAAAGTGCTTCGCAACCAACAATTTTGCCGGTTTGCAGGCTCACTTGGGGCTGGTAGTGTAATGCAAGTTCTTCGCCTTCTAAGGCATAGCGTAGCTCGGTTTCTAAAGCTAGCTGATCAGAATCTCCAACAGGGAAAGCCGGCGTGTAAAATTCACAACCATTTCCCCCCTGCTGCTTCACCTGATCCATCGCCTTTTTGGCATATTGTAGTAATTTATCTAGTTCGCTGCCATGACGAGGATAAAAAGCGACACCAATGCTAGGAGTAACAAAAACTTCTCTACCGTTTATAAAAAAAGGCCGGCATAAATTGTGTTGCAGAATTTGAACGGATTCGGCAGCCGCTTTTTTGTGTTCAACAGGTGCTAGAATAATGGCAAATTGATCGGCATTTAAGCGAGCAACTATGCTGCCCTCACTAACTCGATTTGTGAGCCGATCAGCCACAGCTTTCAGTAATAAATCACCAAACTCATATCCTAGGGTCTCATTAATTCGGCTAAAGCGGTCTAACCCTACACACAAAATTGGTAGAGTTAAAGATTCCAAGTTTTTTGTTGGGGATTTATCAGGATCTTTTGCTGCAAGTGCAGCAATATTTTGATTGAATCGATCTTGTAAAGACAGCCGATTTGGTATCTTGGTTAAGCTGTCGAAATAAAGCAAATTATTCAGCCGAGTTGATGCTTGGTTTAGTTGTGTATCGTATTGCTTTTGCAAAGCAGCGGATTTTTTCAGCCGCGTTGCAATCGCCCTCAGCAGTTCATCTGGTGTACACGGCTTCGTAAGATAATCATCCGCACCTAGATCCATGCCGGCACGCACATCAAGCCGGTCGGTTCTGGCCGTCAGAAATATAAAAGGAATGGTTGCCGTACTCGGATCATTTCTTAACGCATTCAAGACGCTGTGGCCATCCATTTCCGGCATCATTACATCGCAGATAATTAAATCTGGCAATTCTTCGGTTGCCCTCTGAAAACCGATTAGCCCATTTTCCGCCCCGATGGCTTCAAACGCCTCTAACTCCAGCAGTTCTAAAATGTTTTCCCGGATTAATTCTTCATCTTCTATGACTAGAATTTTTGGCATACTTTCAGCAAGTTATGAACAGCTTTACAATTTGTTCTCTCAGCTTTAATTTTCCTTACTTTCCTCTAGAAACGCTACTCACTGGAATTAGAATTAGAATTAAAGGCTCTTATAAAATTCATTCTGCTAAGAAGCTTAGCATTTTCAGGGGTAAGCAAATCTTGCAAGCTAGCAAGCTGATTAATGATTGCGATTTCGCGGGCGCACTCTTCTTGTAAAATTTTGATATAGCGGCTGCGAGCTTCTTCAGTCGGAGCAACTTTTAGCATTTGAATTGCCATCGTGATATTCGACAGCGGATCGCGCAACTCCTGAGAAAGGCTTTGTAGCAAATCTTCTGCGGTGGTGTTCATCCGCTGAAGCTCTCGCACTCTTTGCTGTAACCCTTTGGCTCGCTCGCGCTCAGCTGCGTATTGTTCCTTATAGATAGCCTGTTTTTCTAGCCGAATGGAAATTGCTTTGAGCAATTCATTTGTAGTACATGGTTTCGTTAAATAATCGTCTGCCCCTAACTCCATACCTTTTCGCGTAGAACTTCTGTCATCTTTAGCAGTAAGAAAAATTAAGGGAATTGTCGCCGTCACCGGCTCGCTTCTTAAGGCTGTCAGCACAGCATAACCATCAAGGTTTGGCATCATAATGTCGCAAATAATTAAATCGGGCAAATATTCTCGCGCTAACTGAATGCCTAGCAAGCCATTACTTGCCTCAAGCGCCTCAAAATTTTCTGCATCTAATAATTCTAAAATGTTAGCGCGTACTGCTTCATCGTCTTCAATAACTAATATTTTTTTCATTTTCAGGGTGAGAAAGATCCAGACTAAACATGGTTTCTCATTGGCAGCGTCACCGTAAATGCAGTGCCGGCACCCACTTCACTTTGACACGATATCTGCCCACCGTGCAAGTCCACAGCTCTTTTAACAATGGCCAATCCCAGGCCGGTTCCAGAAATAGTCCCAACGTTTGTTCCTCGGTGGAAAGTCTCAAACAGACGTTTTTGATCTTCTGCGGTAATGCCGATCCCTTTGTCTTCAATGCGAAAAACTGCCTGATCCTGCTCACAGGTGAGTTCAAACTTAATCGAGCTTTTTGGGGGAGAATACTTAATCGCATTAGAAAGCAAATTACTGAGAATATGCCGCAACAGTTTTTCATCCATTTTGGCTTCAGTACAGTCCCCCAGGCAAATCCACTCAATGGGGTGCTGATAATCCGTGTTGAGTTGCATTTCTTCCATGATTTCTCCGCAAAATTTTTTCAACTCTACACCCGTTGGGTTAAATTCTAGTTTGCCCGCATCCGTTTGGCCAATCACCAAAATGTAATCTAACATTTCAGTCATCTGTTTGATAGCGGTTTGAATTCGATGTAAATGAGTGACTTTTTTCTCCTCTGTCCATCGATCTCCGTAATTTTCTAGTAAAGTCGCAGAAAAAAGGATCGTAGACATGGGAGTGCGGAACTCATGGGAAACCATCGAAACAAAGCGAGACTTCAGCTCATTCAGTTCTTTTTCTTTTTCCAAGGCTTTACGAACTTCTGCTTCCGCCTTGGCTCTTGCCAAAGCAATTTCTAAAGTGGTGTGTAAATCTCTTTCTTCAAAAGGCTTGACGATATAGCCAAAAGGTTTAGTTTTTTTTGCTTTTTCTAAAGTTGCTTCATCCGTATGAGAAGTTAAAAATACCACAGGAACCTGATAGAGCGTGCGAATCACTTCAGCCGCTTCCACGCCATCCATTTTTCCTTGCAGCATAATATCCATCAAGACTAAATCTGGATGAATTTCTGCAACTTTCTCTATCGCTTTTTCTCCCGAAGAAACAATAGCCTCCACCGCATATCCCAAATTCTTTAAACTATTTTTTAGATCGAGAGCAATAATTCTCTCGTCTTCGACGATAATAATACTTGCCTTAGCCATTCTTCGTTCCTATTTTTTAATTTATTCCAAATTTAATTATAAACTTAGTCCCATGAGCGGTATTTAAATCAATGCTTCCCCCAAGTTGCTCAGCCAAATTAAAAACCAACTGCAACCCTAATGAATCGGTTTGCTCTAAATCAAAATCTGAAGGCAAACCTACTCCATTATCGCTGATCAGTAAACTATATTCATTTTCTCTTTCTAAAGAAAATTCTACACAAATTTCCCCACACAAATCGGGGGTAAATGCGTATTTAATCGAATTAGAAACCAATTCATTAATGATCAACCCACAAGGAATTGCTGTATCAACATCAAGGGAAATATTATCAACCCTTAATTTCAACTCAATCGCCTGGGAAGAAACTCCATAGGAACTAAATAAATTTCCTAAGAGGTTGCGGATGTAGTCGGATAAATCAATTTTAGCTAAATCTGAGGAGCGATACAATTTTTCATGAATCAGCGCCATTGAACGAACCCGGTTGTAGCTGTCCTTAAACAGCGCCTGTGCCTCAATATCCTTAAGGTATGACGATTGCAACTTAAGCAAACTGGAAATAATCTGCAAATTGTTTTTAACGCGGTGGTGAATTTCTTTAAGCAGCACCTCTTTCTCTTTCAGGGAAGCTTTTAGCTGCTCCTGTGCCTGTTGGCGTTCGGTAATATCAATTGCCACTGAAACAGCAGCAGCGCCTTCCTGGTATTTCTGAGCAGCGATCAGGTAACTGCGCCGGCAACCATTCACTTGTGCCTCAATCACTTGGTTGGCGGCTAGCTTAGAACCGGCAAAAAACTGACGCATAAATTCACCAAACTCCGAGCCACCCTCAAAAAAGCCGAGTTCTTGACCGGCAAACGCTTCTGGAGACAAATTAACAGAAGCAGCCAGATGCCGGTTCACGCCGAGATATTGCAAATCTGAACTGATCCAAGAAACAAAACCTGGCACAGCATCTAAAACCGCACGCAATTGAGCCTTAGCAGCCTGTAGCGCTTCCTCTGCTTGCTTGCGTTCAGTGATGTCTGTTCCAATCCCAATAAAGTGAGTGAGAGTACCGTGATCATCATAAATGGGGGCAAGACTTAACTCATTCCAAAATAAAGATCCATCTTTGCGGTAGTTGCGTAAAACGACGCTGCACTCTTGCCCTTGTTTAAGCGCACGCCGCAGTGCTATTAAACCGACTTGATTCGTCTCCCTGCCTTGCAGAAACCGGCAGTTTAGTCCAAGGACTTCTGCGGCGCTGTAACCCGTCATGCGCTCGAAAGCAGGATTAACATAAATCAGCGGCATATCCGGTAATCTGGCATCGGAAATCGCAATTCCATTGCTGCTGGCTGCAATTGCCCGTTCCTGTATTTTTAATATCTCCTCGACCTGCTTGCGCGCACTGATGTCGCGACAGACACAAATTAACCCACCATCTGCAATCACAGTCAGCGACACGTCTGCTAAAAATGTCGTGCCATCCCGTTTCTTGCCCGTTGCTTCTCCTTGCCAATTTCCCTTTTGCCAAAGTCCGGGTAAAATATCGGACTCAAAACGCTTAATTTCATCTGGATAATACATTTCTTGCCATCCTTTGCCGGCAAGTTGACTCACGCTGTCATATCCAAATATTTTGACGTGAGCCTCATTCATGTAGATATATTGACCTTCACTATTAAGAATAGCTATACCATCCATTGCCGCTTCCACGGCAGCTAACTGTCGCTGTAACGTCTCCTCAGCCTGCTTGCGCTCGGTAATGTCCATCACCACCCCGCTCATTCCCACAGGCCGGCCTGTGGGGTGGCGCAGAGCCTGGCCCTTAGCGGCAACCCAGTGGATGCTACCATCTGGCCAAAGAATGCGATGTTCGACATCACAGGATTTTCCTTCCTCCAAACTGCGAGAGATCGCCTGATTCAGATACTCGCGATCCTCTGGATGGATAGGATTGAAATAAGCCTCCCAAGTTCCAGGGAATGAGCCACTGGCAAACCCAAAAATTGATTCGGTTTTCTGGGACCAAGTTATCTTGGCCGTTTCAATATCCCAATCCCAAGTCCCCATCTGGGCGGTCTTGAGAGCCAGCCGCAGCCGCAACTCACTTTCACGCAGCGCCTCTTCTGCTTGCTTGCGCTCGGTGACATCGCGAGAAACAGTTACAAGTGCCTCCACCTCCTCGGTGTCTGGGTGGCGGACACTCCTGCCGGTGGATTCAAACCAGATGTAACGGTTGTCTTTGCAGCGAATGCGATAAGTGACGGTATAGGTGTCCGGCTGCTCTAGCAAGTTGGATTGGCACGTTTCGATCACCGGCACATCTTCTGGATGGAAAAACTCATAAGCGGAGTGGCCCACCAGTTCCTCCGGCTCGTATCCCAGTAGTGTGCGGCACGCCGGCGAGGTGTAGAGATAAACGCCCTCTGGGGTATGCCGGCTAATCATATCAGTCGCATGATCTGCCATCAACCGATAGCGTTCCTCGCTTTCTCGCAGAGCCGCCTCTGCTTGTTTGCGGTCGGTAACATCACGATCCATACCGCGATAACCCCGGAACACCCCATCTGCATCAAAAACCGGCGCTCCACTGGTTTCAAGAATAACCTGCCGGCCATCTTTGTGAATGTTTGTGTTTTCCACACAGACTAAGGGCTGTTGAGTTGCAACCAGCGGCCCAATAATGGTTGAAACGCGAAACGCTTCTGGTGGAGGCATTAAGTCAAAAGGTGTTTTACCCAAAACTTCCTCAGGTTCGTAGCCCAACAAATCGCGCACTTTAGGACTGGCGTATGTGTAGACAGCATTTTCATCAATTTCCCACACCCAGTCGCTAGTCGTTTCAATCAAATTGCGAAAGCGATCTTCTGAGTCTCGCAGTGCTTCTTCCACCTGCAATTTATCGGCAATTTCCCTTCGTAATTGTTCGTTCGTCTCGCTCAACTCTGCTGTGCGCTCTTGCACTCGCATTTCTAACTCTTGATTGACTTTTTGCAGCGCTTCTTCTGCTTGTTTAATAACCGTAACGTCCTCATAAGTGCCGAGAATTCCCACAACATTGCCGGCACTGTCATGCAGGGGAATTTTATTCGTATCTGCCCAAGATTCTTTGCCATCCGCTTGACGCTGGGTTTCGATGATATGAAATTCGGGCGTATCGGTTCCCATCACGCGAGCATCGCACTCGCGGAACCAGTCGGATTCCTCTTTTTTCCAGGCTAAATCGTAATCTGTTTTGCCGACAATCTCTTCAGGCGTATCAACACCGGCAACTCGTGCAAAGTTACGGTTGCAACCCAAATAAACAGAATTTCTATCTTTCCAGAAAATCAACTGCGGAATATTATCCATCACCAATTGCAGCATCTGCTTTGACTCTTGCATTGCTTTCTCAGTTAGCTTGCGCTCGGTGATATCGTTGCAAACAGCGAGGATATAGCGTGATTGACCATCTGAAGATATCAGCGGCTTTTTAATAGTCTGGAACCAGCGAATTTCTCCATTCGGGCTACTGACGGTTTCTTCTGGAATAATCTTGGGCTGCAACGCGCTCATTACTTGTTGATCGGCAGCCAAAAACTCCTCGACTTCTGCGGCATTCGGATTAAAATCTGCATCTTTTTTGCCGAGTAAATTGTCAACCGTTGTTCCATAAATATCGGCAAGGGCTTGGTTAACTAAAGTAAACTTTCCTTCCCAATCTTTGACAAAAATTAAATTAGGGTTGGTATCAATGACATGACGCAGAAACTCTTGTTGTTCTTTTAAAGCCAGTTCTGCCCGCTTGCGTTTGGTAATATTCAGGACGGTGCCTTCGCAGTAAAGCAGTGCGCCCTCGGCATTCCTTACAGCATGGGCATTCTCGGAAATCCAAATGATGCTGCCGTCAGCGCGATAAACTTGAGACTCAAACTCGGATACGCTTCCGTACTCTTGTATCAGTGCCATGAACTCGTCGCGTCGCGCTGGATTGACGTAGAGTTGCCGTCCAATGTCTGTGAGGTTGGCAATGAGTTCTGCCGGCGAGTTGTAGCCATAAATGCCGGCGAGGCTAGGATTGGCGCTGATGTAGCTTCCATCTGGTGTGGTTTGAAAGATGCCCTCAATCGCATTCTCGAAGATGCTGCGATATTTGGCTTCGCTTTGTTGCAAGGACCTTTCCACCCGTTGTCTCTCCCGCTGTTCCGCTTGCACCTGTTCACTGAGTTGGACTTGCTCAATGGCGAGGGTGCAGCGATCTCCAATTAACTTGACAAACTTCACTTCATCTGAATCCCAGATTCGTTCACGATCGCACTGATGCAAGGCGATCTCACCTACATAAGATTGCTGCCCGATCAGTGGCACAATCAAAATCGCGCGAATGCCGCACTCGTCAGCAGATTGCTGAAGTGCCGGTGCTAGCGAGTCATCAATGCGCGGCAAAATGAGGGGTTCGCCTTGAGCTAAGGTGTGGTGATAATTCCCAGAAAAATTACAATGGCTGCCGGCAAGACTTTCCGGTTGGGTTGCCTCTTCTGACATCTCGCAAGTCGCCATTTGAGTGCGGGAATCTGGCCAAAAAATCAGGCAACGGCTAGCTTCAAGCGCTTTTCGCAGCTGGTTGGCAGTTGTTTGCAAAATTTCATCCAAGGGAACTTGCTTACGGACAGCTTTGCTAATAGACTCAAGTATCCGGATCTGCTGGGCTTGTCGCTTCAGTTTTTGAGATTCTTGCTGAATTTGCCGGAAGTTTGCTTCAGCTAGCGCTGTGCGCTTTTGCATTTGTTTTATAAATTCGTTGTTGCGACGCAGTAAAAGTTCAATTCTTTTAGGTTGAAGTTGATCACCGGCAGGCTGAGGGGTTTTTACATTTTTGTACGTTTGCGCCGGCTCAAAAACTTGTAGCAAGTCGATCGCTGTAACAGTCCCCAGCAAAATTTCCTGAGTATTTTCTCGCGCCGTGACAAAAACCGGCTGCCGGTGCTGTAATTGCTGATACGCTGCCAGCAGAGAATCTTGTGGGGTTAGGGTATTTGCCGGCATTCTCATCAGTCCACAAGCCGGTGTTGTGGCAAGATCGAGCAATTGCGCCCCAGCTTGCACGATGTCCCACTCTGTAACAATTCCCAGTAGGATGGGTGGCTGGATATCTGCCGACTCAGTTTCTGATGAGATCGCAACCCAACTGACTTGATGTTCTATCATCAGTTGGGCAATCTTCTGCACCGGCGCATTCATTGGCGCGGTTATGATCTGCCTTGACATCACCGCTTCAACCGGCACCCCATTGAGGAGCTCAACTGCCGGCAGAACTTGCAGAATGGTTTCCCCAGTGATCGCGCCGATGAATGCACCAGAATTGTCCAAAACCGGCAGGTGATCAACCCGATGCCGGTGTAATAAGGATACGGCAGTGGAAAGATCTTGATTGTCAGTCAGCGTCAGGGTAACTGCCGGTTGAGTGATCGCTTCGCCAAGTTTTAGCTGTGCTAAATTTATCCCCCTGGTAATTAACCTCAGTGCATCTCGCTGGGTGAAAATGCCAAGCGGAAGCGCTTGAGGGTTGAACTGTGCCGGCAAAACTTGTTCGGGTTGCTGAGATTGACTCATCAGTACCAAGACATCTAGCACCGACGTGTCAGCGGCAACGCGCAAAGGATGCCGATTAATTGCCGGTTCTATGGTGGGCCAATTGAAAGACAGCTTGTTCAGTTGCATCACTCGTTTTTTGTCCTGTTTTTAAGAGAACTCATTTATCTATTTGTTGTCATCGGTATTAATAAGTAACTTTGAGATCGGGGCTTTTTGTAATGTACGCAACAAAACCCACAATTAGCTGTTATGCAAATAATTTTATTGATTGAAAAGAGGGGCAAAAGGGGTGAGGGATAGAAAGACTGAGGAATGCTGAGATATTGCTCTAAATTGGCTGCACGTTAGCTTATGGGGCAATTATTTGCCGACAAGCTTTTCAGCCGACACGATGCCGGCTAGAAATATTACACCCTCTCTAGGATTTTTATATTTCCAGAGAATTTGCTTGAAAAATTAGTGAAAATAGGCAAATTTGAAGTTTCTTGGCACAGATTTTTCTAAAAATCACAGAAATCTGTTGCCATCATTACTCAAAAAAATTATTGATATGTTCTACCATATCTCAGTTTTTCGGAAATGGTTGTGCCGGCAGGAAACAATGAGTTAAGTTGATGTAAAGAAAAGCGGTATTTTGTATATTCAAATTCACAATATTTATTTAATAAAAACTTAGAGAGCAGCAGGATAGCGGATGAGGGATAGCGGATGAAGTGAGAATTCCTGCTTTTGCTGTATCAAACTCTACCGAACGAAACGGGTAAACCGGCTAAGGTTTGTAAAGAACTAAATTGTGATCTAGGCTACACCACCATGCGGTTAGAGCAGTTGCAAGCCTTCTTAGCAGTCGCTGAAACCGGCAGCTTTCAGCAAGCAGCCCGAAAGTGCGGCGTCACGCAATCAACCATCAGCCGGCAAGTACAGGCGCTAGAAGCCGACTTGGGTTTGCCGTTGTTTCACCGAACAGCGCAGGCTAAGCTGACTCTAGGAGGCGAACGCTTTTTCCCTCACGCCCGCAAAATTTGTCAGGAGTGGGACAATGCCACGCAAGAATTAGCGGATTTGCTGGCAGGGAAACAGCCAGAACTTTGCGTTGCCGCGATTCACTCGGTGTGCGCCTACACCTTGCCGCCGGTGTTGCAAAAATTTGGTCAAAATTATCCAGAGGTGCAGTTGCGGGTAACTTCCCTCGGCAGTGATCGCGCCTTGAAAGTTCTGAAAGATGGACTGGTGGATATTGCGATCGTCATGAATAACCGCTTTTTAACGGCGAGTCCCGATCTAGTGGTGGATGTGCTCTACAACGAACCGCTAGAGATATTAATGGCAGGCGATCATCCCCTGACTCAGTATGAAGCGGTTCCCTGGAAAGAATTAGGGCGTTATCCGCAAGTGCTGTTTAAAGACGGTTACGGAATGCAGCGCCTCGTACAAGAACAATTTGAACGGCGGGGAATGAAGTTGCAGACGGCGTTGGAGTTGAACACGCTGGATGCTTTCCGAGGTGTGGTGCGTCAGGGAGAAATGATTGCGTTGTTACCGAAGTCTGCCCTAATTGAGGCGCTAAGCGATCCCAGCCTTGCAATTCGCTCAATTGAAACCGACAAAGATAAGCTTGGTGAGCCGGCTTTAACCCGTCAAGTGGTGCTGGTAACGTCTCGTGATCGACTACAAATTCCGCCCATTCGGCGCTTCTATGAACTGGTGCATGAATTAGTGCCGGCGAATTTTAACCAATTACCGGGAAAAAAGCAGTCAACCCCGACACAACCCGTTCAAGTCGCATAATGCTTTAATCGAGCATAGGCGATTTGGTGTTTTTTACCATTTTGCAAAAGAGCTGCAAAAATCCAAAATGGTATTTAGATGTTGGGGGGAGTCACAGGCATGAGCAACGCATTTCGGGAATTACTGCGGAAAGTGGGCAGTGGCAACCACACCGGCAAAAATTTAAGCCGTGAAGAGGCAGCCGCCGCAACGAGGATGATGTTGCTAGAAGAAGCAACACCGGCTCAGATCGGGGCATTTTTAATCGCCCACCGGATCAAGCGCCCCACCGGCGAGGAATTGGCGGGGATGCTGGATGCTTATAGTGAACTGGGACAAACATTGCAACCTGCCGGTTTTAGCCGCCCTGTAACGGTTTTAGGCAGTCCTTATGATGGGCACGATCGCTACGCGCCGGTAACTCCGATAACCGCTTTAATCTTAGCAGCGGCTGGGGTGCCGGTGGTGTTGCATGGCGGTGATCGGATGCCGACGAAAGAAGGCGTTCCGCTGATTGAAATTTGGCAAGGTTTGGGCGTTAACTGGGATCGTCTGGATATCGGGCAAACTCAGCACGTCTTTGAAAAAACGCTATTAGGATTTGTTTATCTACCGAACCATTTTCCCCACGCTTATCAAATGGTTCCTTACCGTTCCCAAATTGGCAAACGTCCCCCTTTCTCAACACTAGAGTTGATTTGGTGCCCTTATGCCGGCGACGCTCATATTATTGCAGGATTTGTCCATCCGCCCACAGAAGGAATGTTCCAAGATGCATTAGCATTGCGAGGCATCCAGCGGTTTACAACCGTGAAGGGATTAGAAGGCAGTTGTAACTTATCCCGCGATCGCACGGCGATTATTGGCATTCAAGAACCCGATGTCCCTTTTGAGCGCATCCTTCTGCCTCCCCGTGATTATGGTTTTGATGGCAGTGATCTGCCTTTTGAGTCTAACGCTCAGCTTGTGGAACAGATGCAGGCAGTTTTGCAAGGTAAACCTTCTGAATTGATGCAGTCTGCAATTTGGAATGGTGGGTTTTATCTGTGGCGTTGTGGTGTGTGTGCAGATATGCCGGCGGGAATTGCTCAAGCTGAAGCCATGCTGACAAAAGGTGCTGTTGCTGAGAAATTAGCGGAAATTAGTAAAGCGGTTTCTTCTGTGCAATTGACTCCCCAAGTTTGATCGGATGTTTATGATCAGCCGGCAGGGTTAATATGTTGTAGGGGCGTAGAGCATTCGGGCAGCCACTCTTCGATGTTATTGCTACAATTCTCTTTCCCAAGACTACGCCCTTAATAGAGCAATTATCAATATAGTAGCTCTCACTAGGGTAGAGATGTTAGGTCAAATTCGCTTTTTTCTCTTTTTAAGCTGATAGTAATCGCCTACAAGATAAAAGGTTTGTGATGAAAGTTTAGGTGCAGCGATAAAGATCCAATGCGAGGGTTGACTGTATGAAGACCCAACTCAATCTGGCTGAGTTGACTAATTTTGCTGACTGGTGCCGCGCCAAAGATAGCTTACCATCAGAAGCGAAGCGTACCGTCGAAGCATTGCTAGAACTGGTTGAATGGAACTATGTCTGGAGTTGAATGCCGGCTCAAATTATGACAGCGCTAAAGAGTGAGAGTAAAGAACGTATCTTTTTAGCCTGCAAAGAGTTAGGTCTTAGCGACTAATACGACGAGTTTCCTTTGGAGGATGTAAAGAGTTTGTTACCTGACGATCTCAGGACAAATCTAGAGAGTGAGAGTTCAGAACGCATCTTTTTAGCCTATACAAAATTAAGCCTTCAGAGCTTCTTTTGCGGGTCTTCCTACTCCTACGGCTATTCCTACCAGCTTACGGATCTACGTCCGTTGGCATCGTTCACCCAGCGAACCAGCCTGGATCTTAATGGTTGGAAAAGTGAGAACAACAGCTACAGCTACGGCAAACTGTCCGACATTAACATTCTTGCGAACTTCACGAACCTTACTGAACTCAATCTCGGCAAAAATAGCATTACAGGTCTGAGTCCTCTGGCTGCTTTGACCAAGTTAAGAGTGTTAGATCTCTCAGATAATCCCATCACCGATCTGTCTCCCCTCAGTGCCTTGAAGAAACTGACGGATTTGAAGCTTGATGGATGCCAACTGACAGAGGAGATGGATTTTAGTCCGTTGCTGGCGTTGACTCAACTACAATCTTTGGATCTGTCCAGAAATTTGATTGGTGATCGCTCCTTAGAAACGATCACACGACTGACAACGCTGAAAAATTTAAATGTTAGCTACAACCGAATTACAGATATCAGACGGCTGGAAACCTTACCGAACTTGTTACAGTTACGTTCTGTACGTGCATGGGATTGGTAAAATTGCGTCGAGATGCCGAGCGGTACAAGAACCCTTACACAACACCTTGAAAGAGCTGAAAACAAAGCAGTTTTGTCTAAGAAATGGCGATTGCTCGACTTATAGAACTGCAATCTCAGAGCAAACAACTATCTAACTACCGCCATAGCATACAGCGATTTTATTTTTCAGCAAAAGCTTTTTGAAATCACTATTTCGGGTTTACCAGTATCAGAATTACATTTTTATACTACAATAAACTACATGATATAACACGAAATGGAGTAAAAATAAGCGATGCAACCCCTACGTCAAGGCGATGTAATTTTGATACCCGCATCTGAAACGGTTAATGAAGCCAAGCTCGCACATTTAACGCTGGCAGAAGGCGAGGTGACAGGGCATCGCCATCGCATCACTCAGGGCCAAGCAGAACTGTATGAGCGAAATGGAACCCTGTATCTGAAGGTGCGATCTCGCACAGCACTGTTGACCCACGAAGAACATCAGCCGATCGCGATTCCTAAAGGTGACTGGATGGTACGAATTCAGCGCGAATATGAACCGGAAGGATGGCGATATGTTGCCGACTGATCTATCGCCCAAAGCTCAACAGATAATCAATCGATTATCTGCGATCGATTACGAAAACCCGCACATTTGCGAACAGCAAATTCGAGATGCGTTTTCCCGGCATCTCATAGCACTGAACCTGCACGATCGCTTTGTTGAGATTTATCGATCCTTTTATGCGGCATTTGATGCAGCGTGGGAGGATACCTATGATGCGACGTGGGATGCAGCGTTTGAAGCAGCCCAGAAGGCTGTGAGTGATGCAGCGTGGGAGACTGCGAGTAAGGCGGCGCGTGATGCTGTAAATCATTTTATGAGTGAAGCGGCGATGGAGGCTGCAAGGAAGGCTGCATTTGATGTGGCGAGTGATGCTGCATGTGATGCTCCACATGTTGGCGCGGTTCAGGCGGCGTGGGAAGCTGCGTTTAAGACAGCGCAGGAAGCTGCGTGTGATGCTGCACTTAGAGCTGTGAATAAGACCGCTAGCGATCCTCTGTGGAATGTGGCGTGGAATGATGGGTTTGATAGGGCGTTTTCTCAGGCGTGGCATGATGCGAAGGAAGCGGTGAAGGAGGTGGCAAATGGTCCTGTGCCTAGGACTGGGTGGGATGATGCGTGGAATGCTGCGTTTAGGTCTGCGTGGAAGAGTTGGACTGATTGTGATTATGCGCGTGATCGCGCGTTTAAGGCTGCGAGTGATGCGGCAGATTTTAATCTGGATTTTGCTACGTGGTGTGCTGCGAGGGGTAGTGCGAGAAAAGCAGCCTCCATCGCAGTATGTGATGGTGTTCTGGGGGAGGCTGTGAGTGCAGTGGAGTGCGCTGTTGTGTGCGTCAATTCCACGATTAGCAGCCCTCAGCACGAGCAATTGTGTGCTGTATGGATGCCCTTTGTAGATGCAATTGAAGCGGGGTTGTTTGATTTTTTGGTGACACCAACAAAAGTCATTGCCCTCACCCTGCCGGTGATGGGAATTGAGGAAAATCGGCTTCATCAGCTTCACGCAGATGGTCAGCCTGCTGTTCAATGGTCAGACTGGGAGCGCTACTATTTTTGGCATGGAACCGAGATTCCCCAGAAGTACGGAGCGGTTTTGTCACAGAATTGGCGATCACAATGGCTGCTGGAAGAACCAAACGCAGAATTTCGGCGCGTGTTGATTCAAGGAATTGGCTACGATCGCATCGTGCAAGACCTTGAAGCCATAGAATTAGATGCTTGGCGTGAATACTCGCTGTTGAAGATTCAGGCAGATATCGATCTTGAACCGATCCATCTGTTAAAAATGACTTGCCCTAGCACGAATCATATTCACGTTTTGCGCGTTCCTCCTCACCTCACTTCTGCCCGTGAAGCCATTCGCTGGGTAAATTGGGATGTTGACTCCGAAACTTTTGTCGCAGAAACCTAAAAATTGCTGAACTGGCAATAATCGCACAACTTTCTTTTAGCAGGTTTGATTGTAATTGCTCTCCCAAACAAATTTGAACACCTGGAGAATCTCATGAAACTAGATTTATCGCGCCAAGGACTTAAAGAACTTCCATCTGATTTTTTTCAACAGTATAAAGACTTGGAAGAACTTAATCTAGAGCAAAACAACCTTGTCAAGTTACCCGCTGAAATTTGTGAATTACAAAGCTTAAAAAAACTTATTTTAAATCATAATAGTTTAACGGAATTACCAGCCAAAATTGGTAAATTACAAGATTTACAAGAACTCGAATTATGGAATAACAATCTTACAGTATTACCCCCTGAAATCGGATATCTAAGGAATTTAAAGAACCTCAATATATGGGGAAATAAGCTTACAGAGTTATCCTCAGAAATCGGTCAATTACAAAATTTACAAGAACTAAGTTTGACTTACCCTAAATTTACAACATTACCACCGGAAATTGGTCAATTGCAAAACTTACAACGACTCCTTTTATGGATAGATCGGAGTATAAAATTGCCATCTGAAATTTTTCAAATCAAAAACTTACAATATCTTTTTCTACAACTATCTGTAAATGCAGATTATATCCCAGTATTTCTACTACAGATTCAAGAATTGCAAAATTTACAAGAACTCAAGATAAGTAGCAACGAGATCACAAAAATACCACCAGAAATTGGACTGTTAAAAAACTTAGTAAAACTTAATTGGAGAAGTAAACTTACAAAGTTACCCTCAGAAATTGGTCAATTACAAAATTTACAAGAACTTAGTTTAACTTCCAATCAGATCGCAAAATTACTACCAGAAATCGGACAATTCCAAAGTTTGAAAATCCTCAATTTAAGCAACAATCAACTTACAGCATTACCACCAGAAATTGGACAACTGCAAAATTTACAAGTCCTCAATTTAAAGGAGAATGAACTTACAGCATTACCCCGGGAAATTGGACAACTGCAAAATTTACAAGTCCTTAATTTAGAAGAAAATGAACTTACAGGATTACCACCGGAAATTGGACAACTACAAAACTTACAAACTCTCATTTTATATAATAATGAAGAAATCGAAACATTACCATCCGATATTGGTCATTTAGAAAATTTGCAAGAACTAAAATTGGGAGGAACATGGACATCCAGTATCACAAAATTGCCGCCTGAAATTGGAAAACTACAAAACTTACAAAAGCTAATCGTATTGTCCGGTAAACTTACAGAATTGCCGCCTGAAATTGGAAACCTGCAAAATTTACAAAAACTCGAATTATGGAAAACTCATCTTACGGAATTGCCACCCGAAATTGGACAGTTGCAAAATTTACAAGAATTCCATCTAATAACTGATAAATTGCCACCCGAAATTGGACAGTTGCAAAATTTACAAGAACTCCATCTAGCGACTGATAAATTGCCACCCGAAATTGGACAGTTGCAAAATTTACAAGAACTCCATCTAACGACTGATAAATTGCCACCCGAAATTGGACGGTTGCAAAATTTACAAGAACTCCATCTAACAACATATAATGGTATAAAATCACTAGAGAAAATTGGACAATTGCAAAATTTACAAAAACTTATAATAAAGACATATAATCTTATAGAATTGCCACCCGAAATTGGACAACTGCAAAACTTAAAAGAAATTCATATAATTTGCCGAGATATCAAAACATTGCCACCGGAAATTGGACAACTTAAGAACTTGCGATTACTGAGCGTGTCGACTTTAGAGGATTTGGGATTCCAGGGTAATAACCTTACAAAATTGCCAGCGGAAATTGGACAACTGCAAAACTTACAACGGCTCGGGTTAAGGGACAATCAGATCACAGAACTGCCGCCCGAGATTGGGCAATTGCAAAACTTACAACAACTTCATCTAGAGGACAATCAGCTTACAACGTTGCCACTCGAAATAGCACAATTACAAAACTTGGCAGAAATTTCTTTAAGGGACAATCCCATTCAAAATTTGTCAGCACTCGCTAACCATCCCAATCAAAAGTTGAAAGTTTTGGCCTTTGGGGTTGAACTTCCTCGGCAATACTGGACTCATCTCAGCCAGTGGAAAGCAGAGTGGCTGCTCACCGAAAGCAATGCTGAAATTCGCAGACTATTGATTCAAGAAATTGGCTACGATCGCATCTGTGAGGAACTTCAATCTACAGAACTCGATAGTTGGCACGAATATAGCTTGCTCAAAATTGATGCGAATGTGCATGATGAACAGATCCATCTGTTGAAAATGACTTGTCCTAGCACGAATCGGATTCACGTTTTGCGGACACCACCTGATATTACTTCGGCGCGAGAGGCGATCTCTTGGTGCAATTGGGATATCGACCCCGAAGCTTTTGCAGTAGAAACCTGAAAATCGATGGAGCGACATCGCCAAATGTAAAGGATTTGAATCAGGAGGACAGGGAAGAATGGCTTGCAATTCTGCAAAAGAAATAGCCGTCAAAACGCTTAGCGTATCAAAATAAGCGCCATAAGTCTTGTGATACGGCCCTGTCAATTGCTCAAATTCATTCAAAGATGAAAACCATTGAATCATAAAGGCTAATACCTTAACTCCCGATTCTCTTATATTAGGAAATTCCACCGGATAAGCCATTGCCCGTTTAACTGTATTGGACAGGGGGCTAAATTTAGCAAGGTACGGTTACCCTCTATTAAGTCTCAAACAGAGAACCCACTGTACAATAGCAGCGTTCCGTAATTAACAGGGTAGGCGAACTTGCGCCCGTTTGTACTACTAGAATATAAGATTACATTCTTAACATAGAAATTAAGAATTTCCACCTTAGAACAGAACGCGAAAATTGAATAATCCTTTATAATCTAAACTTTAAATATCAATTAGATTGAGGAAACATTCATGTCTGTATTAGAAGGTTCTTGGACGCACGAATATATCACCACGAATGGAGTGAAACTTCATTATGTCACCCAAGGGGAAGGCCGGCTGATGCTGATGCTGCACGGGTTTCCAGAGTTTTGGTACTCTTGGCGGCATCAAATTCCAGAATTTGCCAAAAATTATAAAGTGGTTGCCGTTGATTTGCGAGGCTACAACGACAGCGACAAACCGAAAGAACAGTCCGCTTATAAAATGGCGGAATTTATTAAGGATGTAAAGGGAATTATCACAGGTTTAGGTTATGAAACCTGCGTACTCGCTGGACATGATTGGGGAGGCGCGATCGCCTGGAGCTTTGCTTACGCATATCCGGAACTGGTGGAAAAGTTGATTATTCTCAATCTTCCCCATCCGGCAAAATTTTCTCAAGGGTTAATGACTCCCCAACAATTGTTGAAGAGTTCCTATGCGTTTTTCTTCCAACTGCCGGGGTTGCCGGAATCGCTGTTGCAGTGGAACGATTATCAAGCAATTGGCACGGCTTTAACAGGTATGGCGGTGAATAAAAGCACGTTTTCCCCAGCAGATATTGAGGCTTACAAAAATTCTGCTTCCAAGCGGGGTGCGCTAACTGCCATGCTAAATTACTACCGCAATGTCTTTCAAGGCTTTTTAAACCCGCAGAAATGGGGAATCCTGGAAGTTCCAACTCTGATGATTTGGGGTGAAAAGGATACCGCCCTTGGCAAGGAATTAACTTACGGCACAGAAGCTTATGTGCGAAATTTTCAAATTCACTACATTCCCAATTGCAGCCATTGGGTGCAGCAGGAGCAACCTCAGTTGGTGAATCAGTATATGCGTGAGTTTTTGAGCCAGAATTGATTAAAGTTTGTATAAGCCTCGCTTTTATACATGGGAGATTTTGATGCAATCGCTTAAGATCGCAAGAGTGTTACTTGCATTCTAAGGTTCTAAGCGATGGCAGATTTGTTCGGAGATAATGGCAACAACCAGCTCGAAGGCAGCGCCCAAGCTGACTTGGTTCGCGGCTTTCAAGGCGATGATATCCTCTACGGTCAGGATGGAAATGATTATATCGAGGCGGCTGAAGGCAATGATAACGTATTCGGCGGAGAAAATAACGATACATTAATCGGCTTCGATGGAGACGATTATTTTGAAGGCAATCCGGGCGATGATTGGGTGTTTGGGAATCAGGGAAATGATGTAATTTATGGCGGTGCCGGCAGTGATATTCTCTTGTGCGGTCAAGGAGATGATCAGGTTTATGGAGAGGACGGCAACGACTATCTGAATGGCAATATCGGCAACGATGATATTGATGGCGGTGCCGGCAATGATACCCTGAACGGCGGTCAAAATGATGATTTTCTTTACGGGGCATCCGGTAGTGATCTGCTATCCGGCGATTTCGGCAATGACTTTATGAGCGGTGAAGATGGTGACGACACGCTGATTGCCGGCTTTGGTCAAGATGATATGAATGGAGGCAACGGTAATGATCTATTTTTATTTGCAAGTGGCACGGGTTATGATTTAATTGAAGACTTTCAGGCTGGGCGAGATCGGATTGGGTTAACGAATGGTTTAACTGTTGGGGATTTAACGATTGCGACCAGCCCCACGGATTCAAGAGATTCTGTGATTCAAGTTACCAGAACCGGCGAGTATTTAGCGGTTATCTATCGGGTGAGTGCTTCAGACGTTGATTCGTCTGATTTTCAGGTTTTTTAAGCCGGCTTTTCTGTTTTAAAGGCAATCAATTCTCTCTCTGCCGGTTTGGTTAATTAAACTGGGTGCATCCCAGATTTACAAAATATTGTCCGGGGGAGCATCTTGCTCCCTAAAATAAAGGCAAGCGGGCAAGATGCCCGCACTAAAAATTTCCAATGTAGGTGCAGTGTGTCGTTAGGGATAAGCAGATAGATCTATTTAATGACTCACCGGCAAGCCGAGTTGCATCACTTCCACACATTCACCGGCAGAAATCAATTTTTTACCCACCGGCACGACTGCTAATCCGGTTGTTTGGGCTAAATTAATTAAATTTCCTGAGCTGTGGCTGCCACCGGCAAGCTGAAATCTGTACACACCATCAATTAAATGCAGTTGCCCCCAGAGGTAACTTTCCCGCTTACCATCTGATCGCAAGTCATATTGGGTTCGCGCTGGCAAAAACACTGGCTGCCAACCTTTATATAACCCCGCTAACTTTTTCACTGCCGGCTCGACGAAGCGCCAAAATGTAACTAAGCTGGAAACGGGATTTCCCGGCAAACCGAAGTACAAAACTGATTGCTGAGTGGAAGAAGGCGGAAATGTGGCAACCGTTAAAGGTTTACCGGGTTTGATGGCAACTGAGGTGACGTGAATTTTGGCTCCCGAAGTTGCCAAAATTTCATCAACATAATCATAATCGCCCACGGAAACGCCGCCGGTGGAGAGAACCACGTCAGCAGTCGCGACGGCTTTAGCAATGGTCTCTTTCAGCGCCTCTGGTTCATCCGGCACAATCCCTAACAGCACCGGCACTGCACCGGCTGCTGTCACGGCTGCGGCTAAAGCATACTGATTGGAGTCTACAATCTGCCCCGGTTGCAGCGGTCGCTCAGGCGTGACGAGTTCGTTGCCGGTGGAGATAATCGCCACACGGGGACGCCGGTATACTTTCATTTGAGTACACTGAGCAGCTGCGAGTACAGCTATTTCCGGTGCCTGAATTGCAATCCCCGCCGGCAGCAGTGGGTTGCCGGCTTTGTAGAATGAGCCTTGGTGGCGCACAAACGCGCCCGATTCTGCCGGCTCGGCTAGTATAACCACGCGATCGCCCTCGCGCCGCGTTACTTCCTGGATTACCACCGTATCTGCACCCTCTGGCATCATTGAGCCGGTGAGGATACGGGCGGCTTGTCCTGGTTTAATCACGACTTGGGGTTTATAACCGGCTGGAATCTCTTCTACAATTTCTAGCTGTACGGGTTGCTGGGCGTTGGTGCCGGCAACATCTTTATAGCGCACCGCATAGCCATCCATTGCCGAGTTATCCCAGTGAGGAAAATCTAGCCGGCTCATCACCGGCACTGCTAGGATGCGCGAGTGGGCTGAGAGCAAGTCCACAACCTCAACGTCCTGGTGGTGATCGAGAGGTTCAACCAAATCTAAAATGATTGACTCTGCTTCTTTAACCGGCAACATAGCCATTTTCCCTGTTTCCAAACCTGTGCGTCCGTTTCAACCCTCAAGTGAGACTTGAACGTGAAAAATTAAGAACGAAGAATATTTTCACTTCTCGCGCTTAATTCTTCTTTTTCAATTGTCCCCCGCACCGGCAGTTCTGCTTCACGTTTCATCCCGTTTTTCTTCGGGATTGGGGGGAGTTTCGCCAATTCCCAGCTGCTTTTTAGATTTTTTCAGTTGACGCCAAAGCCGCTTAATGTCTTCATAAGCTTGTTCTGGAGAAATTTTGCCACCTGTTTCTAAAGCGCAGATAATCGTTACTTTTTGCGCGAATTCCTGTAAATTCGCGTCAAATGCCAAGTTTTCGGGCGTAAACTTGCCATAGAAGCGGCTGCGCGGCGATAAAAAATCAGAGGGTTCTGCCATAGGTCTATCCACCTTTTGTAAAATTTTGTATCTGGGCTATATTGCAATTAGATAACTGCTGCGCTGACTCGTTGCCGGTTGAAGTTGTGAGTGCCGACGATTGCCATTGGATCGAAGTGAATAGCAATGACGCTTCTGTTACATCATTGTAACGATTCTCCGTTTTTAATCTATTCTTAATCCAAGCTTAACCGGCAGGCTATGAATTGCAACCGGCACTTTGACATAAAACTAAAGCTCCAACAGTTTTGCGTTAAAGTTGCGGGCAATGGGAAAGCCCCATTCCTTGTGAAATTTCTAATAAAGTTTGGTTTGAAGCCAAGATGAACCTCTAAAATTTAAAATCTAAAATAGTCGTAAAACAGTTTCACCGTCTGTTTAATCTAAACAGATCGGGAGAACCCTTTCCCATTGCCCTAAAAACAGAGAGTCCTGATGCAAACAAATACCGAACTCAACGAGAATCAAGATGTGGAAACCGATACCCTTGAAGAGGAGACATCGCTAACGCCTGATCGCTATCAGCAGAAGATGCAGCGACGCAAAGAAGTGCAGGAAGAGCGGCTGGCGGCACGAACCCAAGAAAAAGGCTTGATTGTCGTGCACACCGGCAATGGGAAAGGCAAAACCACAGCAGCGCTGGGAATGGTGCTGCGCTCGCTGGGACATGGCTATCGGGTGGCAATTGTACAATTTATTAAAGGTGCCTGGGAGCCAGCGGAAAAGGTTGTGTTTAGCCGGTGGGCGGATCAGCTAGAGTTTCACGCCCTAGGAGAAGGATTCACCTGGGAAACCCAAGACCGGCAGCGTGATATTGAAAAAGCCCAGCACGCTTGGCAGACGGGTTTGGAATTTATCCGCAATCCTGAATTTAAGCTGGTGCTGCTTGATGAAATTAATGTAGCCCTCAAACTCGGTTATCTAAGCGTTGAAGAAGTGCTGGCCGGTTTAACGCAAAAGCCGGCAGACTCTCACGTGATTCTCACTGGCAGAGGCGCACCGGCTGCCCTTATTGACCAAGCAGACCTCGTAACTGAAATGACTTTAATTAAGCATCCCTTCCGTGAGCAAAACGTTAAAGCGCAACCCGGCATTGAGTTTTAAGTTTTAAATAACCACTAAGAACAGTAGAAATTGCTTTACTGGTTCCAGACTTGCTGTTGATAGGTTTCTGTACAGGTACTAAGGATGCGCCGATCGTTGGCACTGAAGCTGCCGATCGGGTGCAAATTCCGAAGTGGGACAGAATAGGGATAAGTTGTTCGTTCGTAGCTATTAACAATGGTTACGTCTAAGCGTTGTGACTGAGCACTGCCGAATACGCAGTCAAAAGAAGAACTCGGCATATAAAAAGCCCCGATCAGTCGGCCACGTCGCACTTCAAATACCATATAGGCTTTCCCCACCTGTTCGGGTTCTGGATCTTCGCCAAACAGGTAAACTCCATCGGCTAAAAGCTGGCTCTCAGTTCCCATGAAGGTATCTGAGGACGGTAATTCATCTGTGGGATGAAACTTGTGTACCGACTGCGGCGCAGTCACTTTTGTCCCAACAGCCTCAGCACAATCAGCAGTTGCCGATAATTCAACCGTCATGGGACGAAACTTATGCGCCGGCTGCGGTGCAGTCACTTTTGTCCCAACAGTCTCTAGCTCACAGTCAGTGGTTTTCGGCAATTCACTAATCGAACGAAACTTGTGTGCCGGCTGCGGCGCAGTCACTTCAGTCCCAACAGCCCCTAGGGTGCAGGAAGCAGTTACGGTAGCAAATATGCTTTTCGCTACGAATCCCAAAGCTTGGGTTCGCTTCGCTTGCGGCCTAGAGAAACTGTTCAGCATTTGAAAGCTCGATGAAAGGAAGTGGACAAATCTGTTGCACACCCTGATTGTCCCCCTAGAGGTTTCAACAATTAATCCCAGATGAGAATCCAGGTACAGCAATAGCTGTTTACATAACCTTCAAATCGGTTACTTTCAATTTCTGAAGACAGTTACAAATGTTCATAAAAAATATGGCGGAAAAATATTTCCGCCACACATCGCATATAAAAAGTGAAAAAGAGGGGAGGGAAAATTCTTAAATTCCCCCTCCCCTCTTATCTAGCCTGTAGTCTTAGCTAGCCAAATACTCGCGTACATTGGCCTGCCGGCGGCGTAGCTGCGCTAAAGCTTGGTGTTCAAGCTGGCGCACTCGCTCCCGACTGAGACTGAGTTGCTCACCCACTTTTGCCAGGGACAACTCGCGGCCATCCTTCAAACCGAAGCGCAAGCTGATAACTTCCCGCTGTTGCGGAGTTAATTCTGCCAGCAGCGTCTCCAAGTCCTGGCGCAGCAATTCCTGCGTGGTGTAAATTTCGGGAGAAGCGGCTTCATCCTCCAGCAAGTCTTGCAGTTCCGTGTCGTGGTTGTCTCCAACGCGGATATCTAAAGACACTGGGTGACGAGCCATTGTCAGATATTCGCGGATCTGAGCCGGCTCTAAATCAAGAGCTTGACCAATTTCAGCCGGCGTGGCGCTGCGACCAAGCTGCTGAGTCAGTTCTCGCTGTACTTTTTTGATTTTGTTCAGCTTTTCGGTAATGTGGATGGGCAAGCGAATCGTCCGTGCTTGCTGTGCGATCGCCCGCGTGATTGCTTGGCGAATCCACCAATAGGCATAAGTAGAGAATTTGTACCCTCGCGTAGGGTCAAACTTTTCCACGCCTCGCTCTAAACCGAGTGTGCCTTCTTGAATCAGATCCAGCAACTCCAGATTACGCTTTTGGTATTTCTTAGCGATCGCTACCACCAAACGCAAGTTGGCTTCAATCATCTTTTGCTTGGCACGCTGTCCCACCAACAGAATTCGGCTGAGTTCGGCTTCAGAAATCTCTACATGAGAAGCCCATTCTTGCTGGTTTGGTTCACGGTTCAGCTTGGCAGACAGTGCTTCTTTGGCTTCGACAAAAACCATCATTTGCTGCACTTGCTTACCCAAGACAATTTCTTCCTCGTGGGTTAACAGTGGCACCCGCCCGATCTCGTGCAGATAGGTTCGTACGATATCAGCCGGTGCAGATGGCCGTGCGCCCATATAAGTGGGGTTGGCGTTCATGGTACGGTTTTTTGCAGTGGGCATGGGTGACTCGTGACTCCCTAACGTATAACAAACTATTATTCACCTGCCTGCTCTAATGGGCAGGAACTCGCGCTTTAGTCGGTTGCAGCTTCTATAAGCTCTCTCGTTTAGGGCTAGCGATCGGCACGAACCTAGGGCCAACCCCCCTGGCAACAGACCATAAATACTGACAGTATCTTTAAGTCGAACTCGGTATGAGTTTACTTTTTTCTATGTTAATCCAATTGTAGACTCCCGTAAATACCCCACGGTTCTTTCTCAAGTCTGATATTCTCAAGCTTTCCCAAAATTTAAGAAACAACGATCTCGCCGACCTCTTCTTTACCTGAGACTTATTTCCACTCAACGCAAAACCCCCTTATTTCTATGATGAACGAGCGATTGTGAACTGGGTAAGGAGGGGAGAGTGCGATCACCGAACCTTTACAGGCAGGAAATAGGGTGATAACCATACGGTTACTTTGCTTAGTTAATTTCAGTCGGCATACCCAGGAATTCGTTTGCTGAGCTTGCTTGCAAAGGATAGTTATTGTAGGACAACCGACTGCTACGCCGAATGCTTTTACAAATTCGTTTTTAGACTGCTACCAGTAATTGAACAGATTCCTCTGCATTAATTGCAGATATGTCGCTTATAAAAAGCGAAAAAACAGATTAATTCTGTGCAGAATTTCCCATCATGACGGCAACAAATTCCTGCCCTCTCTTCTGCCATGCCCCATTAAGGATTATCAACAGAAGTTGACACGGCAGGGATAGTCAGCTTTTGACGGGTGGAAATGGGTGTGCCGGTGCCAATTTGAGCAAAAGCGAGTTGGCTGCCTCTTTGCGACCCGATTTCGACATCTGTAAATACGACTGTTGATAGATGGGTGACTGGATCGATATAACTTGAGAAAAAGTTGCCACTCGCTTCGGAGGTGCCAATTTTTAGCTTAAAGTTTCCGGGTAGTTTTCTGCCAATGGGTAAGCCGGTTATTTGGCCAGAAACTTTTCCGTCTATGGGTTCATTGAAGGTTAATTTTAACGCGGGGATATTTTCTTCTAAAATAACAGCCCCAGGAATAAACGCCGGCTGTCCGCTTTCAAAGGCTCCAATATCGGGTGCCGCACCCGCAAAGCCATCGGTGAAGGGTGCTAGAATTTGGCCGGCATCAATCGCAGAAGACGTGCCTTGTAGTTGATAATCTCGAGCTGCCGGCGCGATATATTTCGGATCGGTTTCAGCAGCAACAATGTTGTTTTCAAATATGATATCAGCTCTCGGTTTGGTTCTGCTCAATTCTGAATAAACATTGTTTTTGAGAACAGTGCCGGCAAATGTGTTGCCGGTGGGTTGGAACCAGATTGAATCATCAAAAGTATTGTTGTAGATGTTGTTAAAGATTGCCGGATCATTGATGCCAGAACTTCTAGGTCTTAAAGCGAGTCCTTCTGAAGAGGCTTCCCAAACAACATTGTGATGCACATTAAAATTGTAAGATTCATCCAGATAAATTCCGGGGCCACCATAGTAGCTCAAATCGTAATTTAACAAAGATTTGATATCGTGAACGGCGTTATAAGCGATTTGACTGCCTTTTCCATCTGTTTTAAAGGCGAGAATTCCACCATTATCAGAAAGTTGCAAGCCGCCGTTATAAGCTTCGTTATACATGACACTGACGTTATCCAGATCACGAAGATTAATTAGGGGTGTTGCGCCATTGTTAAACAAGGTATTATTGACGATCTGAGTTTGGGTGCCGGCGGCAACAATGGGTGCAGCATCTAAGCCGGCATAAGCGGTATCGTGAATAACAGAATTGGAGATTTTAGTGCCAATACTATTTTTGTCGATTCTGACGCCGCTATCATAGCTATAGGCAATGTGGCTATTGCGAATTTCGTGATAATTTCCAGCCAGTTTGATACTGGGGGTGCCAACAAGATATAAACCCGGAATAACTTGAGAGTGCGAACCATACTTCACATCAATTTTGTCTAAAAGGATGTGGCTGCTACTTTGGTTCGTATTGATATTTGCCCCAAAAATATCAATGCCTTCAACGGTGATATGGGATTTATCTCTCAGTTCAAAAGCCGTAATTCTTGCTTTGGCTTCAACGGTAGAAACTGCCGGATCTCCGCTGTTGGGTGCCCACAGATACAAGGTAGTCGAGTTGGGATCATAAAACCACTCCTTAGCTGTATCTAAAGCCGAGTAGCTGCCCCATAGATAAAAGTAGTTAGATTCTTGAGGTTTATAAAATTCAGCCGCGCCCCACTTAAAGTCAAAATTGATTGTACCCGGTGCGGAACTGGTGACATCTCCTGTTTGAGGGTGCCAATTTAAGCCAGGAACAAAATTAATTTTCGCGTCATTCCAGAAGTTAGCCGGCTGCGTTAAATCTGAATCTGTATAAGTGCCGGTGATTATCGCATCTCTAGAGGCATTCGGATTATTAACAGTTCCCGTATCTGAAACGGCATTATCTAACCGAGTTACTTCAGCGGGATTTTTATCAATATTTGGCCATCGGGCTTCTACCATCATTTGCCCATTCACAAAAATTTGGTTATTGCCTTCACCCAAATCCCCATTCATGGGCGCTTTGTAAATATTTCCTTCATGTAAATTCCAATTGGTTACTAAGTCTGCCCCACTGACGATTACTTCTTCATCTTTGTAGGGTTTAAAGGTAATGGGTTGATCAGCAGTTCCCGAATTAGCGGGAGTAATTTTTTCTCGATAGGTGCCGGCTCTAATGTAAACGGTATCTCCAGCTTGAGCAACGGTGGCAGCTTTTTGAATTGTTTGGAAAGGTTCTTCAGGAGTGCCGGAATTTTCGTCGGAACCGGCAGGCGAGACATAATAACCAGGCGGGAATACTTCAGGAAGTGGTTTGGGTGTAAAAATGAAATCATTCGGGCTAATTTGGTCTGCGTCAATGCCCTTTAATACGGCTAAATACTCGCCAGTGAGTTTGTCCTCAATAAGAATATTGGGAAGGTTTTCTACTGTATTTTGAACGATGTTGAGATCTTCAAAGGTCAGGGGTTCGATTAACTTAATTAAATCTTCGTTGTTGACAAAATCTGTGATAAAATCAGCATTGGCAACAGCAGGGCCGCCGGTTCCCTGACCAATCACAAAAACGTCACTTCCCAAACCACCGGCAATTGTATCTGCACCAAGATTGCCGGCAATCGTATCATTGCCAAGATCGCCGGATAAACTATCGTCGCCGGCATCGCCATTTAAACTATCTTCCCCTTGCCCTCCTTGTAATGTATCGTTTCCTTCACCGCCAAGTAAATTATCTGCCTCTACATTGCCATTTAAATAATCGTTACCGGCATCACCGAAAAGACTATCACTTCCTTCATTGCCGATAACCGTATCATCTCCCAATTCGCCATAGCTGAGATCATGACCCAGATCGCCATAAACTTGGTCATTATCTTGGCCGGCTTGCAGGGTATCATTCCCTGTACCCCCGTGGAGAATATCATCTCCTTGATTGCCATAGATGTAGTCATTTTCCTGATTTCCATTAATATAATCATTAGCTCCCAATCCCAGGATCACATCACCACCTGGAATCCCTAAAATTAAGTCTCTTTGGCTTGAGGCTTCTAAAAAATCAGCATTTTTCGTCAGATAATAAGCCGCATCAAACCCACCGCTAGGACTGCGTCTTTCACTCAACCCATGCAGCGAGAAATGTTCCCAACCAGAACTATAAACACCCCCGTCAACCGCTGCTTTGACATCAATATTTTGTCCTAAGTAATAGGTTTCGTCGTAAATCGAAGAAAAGGCCGCAAGTTCTGGAGAAGTCATTAGAGATGCACCTCAAATTTTCTGAAAAATTCTAACTTTAAATTGGTGTAAACTTATTCCGCCTCTCCGGCCAAATCGAGAGTCGATAGAAAATTTTTCTAACTGCTGTGACTAATGGATGAAAGCTAACGTTCCCTGAGCAACAAATTGTTACATTTATCAATGTTTCAAAATCAAAAATTCCTTACCTTTATAAACGATAATTTCTGAGCTAACAACCGAGTTTATACTGAGGCTTTTTAATTTAAAATTGGGCTCTTGAGGAATTAAACGAGCCTACCAAGCGCGGCTATTCCCAAGATAAAATTGGGATCTTAGTTTGAACTTTAAGCAATGAAAAGACCCCTTGCCAGTTCGTTCCCTATGATTAACACTTGCCTCTGAAATCTTAGAGCTTTAGAGATAATTACCTAATTTTCAAAGCCTTTAATACGCAAAGAAAAAGGCTTTTACCAGAAAAGCCTGAGTCGATTATGGACGAATCCAGCAACCTGACCCTAACTTTGGTAGAGTAGATGCAAAATTTCAAGTTTTAAAAGGGTCAAGCCTTTCAGAGCAGTTTGATATTTGTAGAGTAGTAGATGCAACCCTGAATGGGTTATCTGTTAAGGATCATAGCCTGAGTGTGACACAGTCAGGACTGGAACCTCAATCGAGATAACGCGCTTATTCTACCATAAAATTTATATCTAGCATCTAACAAAATTAATATTAAACTCACCATCTTTGGGAAGAGAATGCCTAAACTGTTAAAGCAGGGTAACCGCATCTAAAAGAGAGCGCTCAAGAGTGTAAGATAGAGAGTTTGCCACCTCCCCCATGCCTCCTATTATCTAATCGAGGGAGCTTGTCTGCCGGCCTGGAGCAATACTTTGGTGAGATTGCTGACCCAAGAGTCGAGTGCACCGGCGCTCATCAATTGCTCGACATCCTTGCTATCGCCTTGTTTGGGGTGCCCGCAGGGGCAGATAGCTCGGTGGCAATCGAAACCTATGGCAATGCCAAACGCGCCTGGTTGGAGACATAGCAAATTTTGGATAGGTCTTTATGGAGAAAACTGGTTGATCGCTTTCTACTCCTGCCAGTTATAGGTCGAGGAAATGCTTAATTATATGTCCAACAAAAAATCATTTTATCAACGAGGCTTACGAGCTATAACTCTGATTCAGCAACCACGTTAGCTCTGTTGTCGCCTCCTGAAGAAGTTCCCCCATACTGATGTACTACTTGCCCCAAAACTCTTGCCAATCCTTCCACATCACTGTTGAACTCGCTTAAGCCGTACCCATGTAAACTGTGGTAATCATAGTGCGTTCGTACTATGCTTACCACAGACAAAAAATCGACTGAAGCCCTCGCTACATCAAAGTTTCATCGATTGTACCCAGTAAGGAGCGACTGAAAACAGGCTCAAAGTCGCTTGAGGCAACAGTTTTGCGCTTTTGGCAGGGGGGAACTTCAGTTTAATCCGAGTCCAAGCACTGAAAAGTAAGCTATTTGCAGTTTAATTCGAGCCTGATTTACTCGTTTGCAAGCCCAAGCCTTCTTGGAAAGCAAGCCACTACAGCTATTCCAAACGAGCCAAAGCTACTGTGGTTAGACGCTTACGAGAGTTATGAGAATTAGACCAACGATAACCAATGGCTTGACCAGCTTCATCTGCAACTAGGATAATATTCCCAGTTCCAAGGCCAGTTGCTTCTGTTTGATAGCGAGAGTCACTTTGCCCGTGGGGAATAGCAGTTGAATCAATAATAGGGACAATAATTTCATTAGAGCGGGTGGGATGCTGTCGAATAGTACCCCCAACGATCATCATGTGTCCTGTATTATCGGACTCTATATTGGCAGGCTTGAGCCATGCGATAATATCTCCAGGTGCAAGATCAGTAACTTGTTCAAGCGGTTTCCAGTGACCTTCTACCTCTCCTGGTGGTAAGGATGTGATAAATCTAACGAAATGCTTAGCGAGGGGGCGACGAACACTTGCCTCTTGGAGAGAATCGAGCGCTTCCGGGACACTGTAGGTGAGTGCGTATTTCAGGAAGCCTGAACAGTCATAGCGAAATTGACCAATTGCTTCATCAACTTGAGTTTTATGTGAATAAGTAGTTGTTCTTATAAGGTTAAGTTCGCGGTTTGCTTCATCTAGCAAAGCTGCGGCTGCTTGGCTACGCGGCATTGAGTGGAATGAATTAACTGGCTCAACTACCTCTAACTCTCGTCTGTTGTCAGTTCTATCTTGAATTGCTGCCTCTCTACCTGCCGATACTGGTTCGCTTGCTCCTAAAATTTGGGGCAAGTGAGAGAAGGACGTCACTTTACGAGAAAAGGGTTCTCCATGAACTACCAGATGAACTAGAAGGGTAGTTATAGCTATAAATAGCCATCCTTTCATACTGTTGTAACCTCATAACATAAGCTCCAGGTGAGAGATAGCTTTCGCTATTTATCGCGATCAGAGATAAGTTGTGAAAAGGGGGCATAGCTTTGCCCTACGCATGGGATTCTTCCTGCACCCCGTTCAAGTTCTAAAAAGTATCGCTATAGCTCTTCTAGAGCATATGAAAATCCAAATTCATCTTTTTCAAATCTCGC
This sequence comes from Microcoleus sp. FACHB-672, assembly GCF_014695725.1. NCBI lineage: Bacteria > Bacillati > Cyanobacteriota > Cyanophyceae > Oscillatoriales > Microcoleaceae > Microcoleus > Microcoleus sp. FACHB-672. The sequence continues at coordinate 205,425 of NZ_JACJOU010000031.1, forward strand.
TTTGAGCTGGTAGGAAGTTTTTTTAACCCTCCCTTACTGTTGTAACAAATCTAGGGGAGACGGATTGTCGAGATTGACCAATGTCTCAGCTCCTGGTAAGAACTCTTTGCGTAAAGTTAATTCTCCTGTTCCAGTTACTTTGGCATAGTTATAAAGCAGACTGAAGGGTGTACCTGGAGGCTGCCACCTAATAATACGAATATTATCGAAGTCTGCTGTTGCCTCGCCTTGCTTGGGAGCTTGCAGCCTCAAATAGAGTCCAAGTGCAACTGTGTTGCGTGGTACCGTCACATTAAGACGAAAAGGTGTCCATGTATTGTCTTGTGTGACGATTAGCGGTTTCATCTGCTTTGCCTGGGATTTTCCCCTGGTCTGGGAGTACCAGCTGATTTGTAAGCTAGACTGTACATCCTTACGAGAGCGCATCATTCCGACGATCGATAGTTCTGAACCGGGTTCAACTAGAATTCGATGGATAGGCGACAAAATAACATCAGATTCATTAAATCCCTTTCGCTGAAGACGTACTCCTCCTTTACCTTCATAGGCATATTTAGCGTCTTCTAATTTGTCAACGCCTGTAAATGCCCAAAGTGCTTTGCCTTGGTGTTGTTCATCTGCAATCTCATCTTCAAACCCGCCGACCCACAACAGATCTCGGCCTAACCTCAAACTGCCGGTTCCAGAAAAGTTGGTTACCCACCATCCCTGATCCATCCGGAAAATACTATCTTTACTAGCTTTAATTGGCAGCGTGACATTGCGATGGACTCTACGATCATTCACGTCAATTTCCATTGCGCCATCTGCAACTAAGAAGGGGCCGAGATCGCGTCCTGCCGCACCTCTAGCCACAAAATCAGCGAGCTCGCCCGTGACGCCTTTCGGTAAGTAACCATCTATCATCAGCGGTTCAGTGTAAGCTTGCACGACTTTGCCATTTCGTAGATGAACCGCTAATAAGTAAGACTCAAACGTCGGCCATACAGTTTGATCAAAAAGAAAGTTGCCTAACGTCCAGGCCACAAGCGATGAACTATCCCAATTGAAGCCACTCACTACATGAGGGTGATGATTGATGACCAATGTCGCGCCAGCCTCACGAGCTGCAATTGTCAGCCGGCGTAAATTCTCACTTGGTGTGTGCTGGTACTCGTTGCCGCCGTGAATCATGAAGACTACAGTTTTATACCTTGCTTGGGCTGACCTAATTGAATTGCGAATTTGATTCTCATCGCAACTTGCCGCTCCCCCTTTGGGCTGAGCATCTAACACAACATAAGTCTCTGGGTGTTCTGCACCAGAAATGGTTGTACAGCCAAGAAATGCGATCACTTGCCCACGTATGTTAACCACTGCCGGCGTCCAAGCTTGCTGCTCAGTTGAACCGGCACCAAAGTACCCTGCCCCCGATTGGAAACCTGCTTGATTAAGAGCCTCTTGTGTATCCTGAATTCCCTGCTCTAGCACATCATAGAGATGGTTATTAGCAAGACCTATCACATCGATACCAACATGACGTAGAGCTTGAGCAGCCATAGGGGCACTGGCAAAGACATAGTCTTTAGTCTGATGGAAGTGTGGAGGGCGGCGGAGCTTAGGGTTAAGATAAGGCTGGCTAGTCAGGGGAGATTCCAGATTACTGATAGTGAGGTCTGCGTTCTCCAAGAGGGGCTGAACATATTGAAGTAGTGCCTTGTGTTCATCAATTCCGCTGTTGGGCTGTAGTAGACCATCACGGGTGTTGCCATCTTCATTGGGATCGTAGAAGCGGCGTCCCAACATGACATCCCCGGTAAAATGCAGGGCAATGGTTTGACCATCATTAGGCGTTAAGCGTATAAGCACGGTTGCACTAGGGTCTGCTGCTCTCGTCCGTGAAATAAAGCTAGTATGTTTAACTGTGACCCATTGCGGATCGGCTTGTGCGAGTGCAAGCTGGAACCAACCATTTGAGTCAGTCTTGGTTTGCCCAGATGATATTCTGACTAATGCTCCAATGACAGGCTCTCCATCCAGGCTAACAACACGACCCTTAATTACCTCTTTCGGCTGTGATGAGACAGTTGAAGTTAATTTACATCCAGAACACAAGAGTGCAATTGATAATATTGCGATACAGAGTTGACGCATACTAAAAAGTGGGCAAACTACTTGAGCCAAAAGGCTAATCGATTAAATAAATTTGTCTGTTTAGGAATGCTGAGAATTACAGGCATTCCGCTAGCTGCCATCAGTTGATTATTGTTTTCGGGGGATAGGTTACTAAGGGTTAATTGTACATAGACCGATTTACTCTTTGAATCTTTGGTTTGCGTGACTCCAATTAAATTGGGTGGTGAAGTGGCTGGGTCAATCTTAGTAATATGAGCTTGATACTCTTCATTGATAGTAGGAATGAGAACTGTAGCAGGTTTGCCAATGCTAATTTGATCGGCTTGATCTTTGGTTAAATAAGCATCAATAGTGGGCGGTACTTGTTCTCGTTGCCATACCATGACTGTTTCGCGGGGTCTCACTGGATTACCCGATGCCTTAGTTACTCTCACGACTGACCCTGGAATTGGAGCTTTATACACTACAGAGAAAGAATTACGAGAAAATAAGGTTTTATCTTGCGAAGGCTGTAGCAGATATTGGCGTTGAGGTTCAGAGATTTGCAGTTCTTGCACTCGTTGATTTAGCAATTGTTCTGAAGCACGAACTTTTTGTGATACTATCTGCACAAGTTGACGTTGTTTTTCAACTTCAACTGTAAAGCGGGGTAAGTCACTAATTAGGTTCTCGCCATCGTAAAAGTTTCCCTTTTGTGCAGATTCAACTGAAATTTGAGCAACTGTATATTGAGATTGGGCTTTTCTGAGCTTAGCTTCTACATCAGCAAACCTAGATTGAGTAGATTCAAATGCTTGTTGGCTCACGGCTCCTTCTTGAACGAGGCTGGCAAATCTTTCTAAATCTTTTTTTGCTATTTGATGTTGTTCGGTTTGGGCTGCAACTTCGGCACGAGCAGAATCAAGTTCAGTTTGACTAATTTTTTGATAAGATTGCTGCTTTTCAATCTCTTGTTGGTTGAGTAATTCAGCTTTCCTTAAATTAGCCTGAGCTTCAGCTAACTCTACCCGACTCGACTGAATCTCCCGATTCAGAGCATCTATATCTCTTTCCGCTAACTCATCATTTTTGATGCTGAATAAGGGCTGTCCGGGCTTTACATTCATACCCTCATAAACGTAAAACTCATCTAAAATTCCCTGTTCTTTAACAATTACAGATTCAACTGGAGAAACTACAGGCCCGGTAGGTTTAGCGACGACTGCTGATTTTATCTGCAAGTTCGTTAATGAATCATAAACTGCTTGTAAGCTAAAATATCCCAAAACACCCCCAATTACTACATAGATGCCGGTGTAGAGTACGCGCTTTGATCGCAAACGTGGCCATGCAGAATCAGAATCTTGAGAACGTTGAGAGCTACTAAAGCTAGGTTCAGGAAGCTGATTAGGCTGATTTAGAAGCGTGATTTTTCCTTTGTGTATCTGGTCAATCGTATCCTGTAGTAAATCTTTTTCCAGCTTTGTGAGATTGAGAAACTGCGCTCCGAATTTGTCTCTACGAGCAGATAACCAAATCACCTCAATTAAAGTAGTGATTTGAATATTAGTGAATTCCTTACCACCTTTGTTCAGATTAAGTTGTAACTGGAGTGGCAAGCAATCACCAGTCTTCACATCTTGATCGAAACCAACGATTTTGAACCCATTTGTACTCCAGTTTTCAACTTTATACTGGCGTTCTTCAATGAGTACCAAAGCAGGTTCATTGGTACGCTCATGTTGCCTCTTTTCTTCAACTCTTTTGTTCATTGTTAACTCGCTTTTTTATTGCAAAATTTTAGTTGCTAGAGGGGCTAAATAAGCTGATACCGTATTAGCTACAAAAAGAGCAATTAATGCGGTTAGTAGATTCAAAGTCATGTAATTTATAACTTTTTTGTTTGCATACAAAATACTATCATTCACATACGACATCATGGCAATAATTACAAAAAGATTGCCACCTTGAAAGGGCAGTATATCAAAACCAAGATTTATAAACAGAAACTCTGTAGTCCAGACAAACAAAGTACTGAAGAACTATGCCACAACATAGCGTTTTAATCTTATCAACAACGTAAGTTGACAAATGGTTTGGACAACTAAATAGACGGTAATACAACCAATCAAAAAAAGTATAGCGCTTATTGGTTTCACGAATAGAGCTGCCGCTACAGGTGCTACCATATAACCACCTGAACGGATATCTTTGAACCGATATATTAAATAGCTTACACCTAAAGCAACATAAAATTGGAATAAATGATTAATGAATTTTCAAAATCTCCTTGCTAGGGTAATAAACTCTCAGTGTGTCAAAATCTATATTAAATAAGGATGCACCTATCGAGTAGATTCCTATAAGAATAACAAACGTAATTAAAGTAGTATAGCGTTTCTCGAATAACAGAGGTACAACAGTAATGGGGAGCTGTTGAGGGTGTAAAGATGAAAGCCTACTCACTGGACTTGCGGGAAAAAATAATCCAAGTGTATGAGAATGAAGAAATATCGCAACGGGAATTGGCGAAACGATTTTGTGTAGCCAAAAGCTTCATTCAAAAGTTAATAAAACAGTAGAGAGAAAG
>NZ_JACJOU010000032.1 GCF_014695725.1 Microcoleus sp. FACHB-672
ATCAAAATAGAATATTCATTGTTTTCGCTCATGGCTTCCAGCATCCGCTCAACTAATGCCCCAACGGGTGAAGTCATGCCGGCGTGAAATCGGGGGTTTTGCCGCAATATTGCCGCTAGTAATGTGGAACCTGAACGCGGTAGTCCAGAAATAAAATGTATTTTATCAAGCATTGTATAGAACAAAAATGGGCAAGTTGAACAGATGGGAAGTATCTCAACAATCGCTACAGCTAAAGCTTTGGAATCTGTCTGAACTTAATTTGACTAAAAATACTCGATTCGATTGATAAGGGGTAAAAGCAAAGTTAATTTTCTGAGAACACATCCAGTCAAGGAAATCAGGAAAGCCACTAATTTTCATGGCTAAAGAAATTTTTGAGGTTGGACTTGGTTACTGCACTGCTGAAAACAATCTCCCTAAAGCGTGATGTACATTAATTTTTTTGCGATATGCGATGTCTACGTTAACTTATTAAAACCCGTATGTCCACTATTGACAAAATTAAAAAATATGTTAATAAAATAACAATTCTGTATTTTATGCTTTTATTTTTGGCTCTGTTTTATCACCAGCACTCAACCTCACCCATCAAGATCGTAAAAACCCTGGCTGGGCGAGAGATTGTTTCATCTCCACTTCCCCAAACCAGGGTTTCTAAAGTTCTGCTAAAAAAGCTGATTACTTAAGCTTTCGCAATGATAGTGCGGTGACGGGGACTGTTCGGTGTAATGGTTGGCGCTTCAAAACCGGCATCGATTAATGTTTGCTCAATGTCTAAAGCAAAATACTCATCCAAATAAGGTTCAGTGCTTTTGAGCAATGTCAAAATGTAAGGGGGCATTTTGGCATAGATTTCTGACTTTGGATTCATATCCATAATCGCCAAATGACCACCCGGACGTAATAACCGGCGAGCTTCCTTGAAAATCTGCACGGTTGCGGTTTGCGGCAGTTCATGACACATTAAAAAGGTGGAAACGAGATCATAAGAAGCGGCGGGTAAGCCGGTAGTTTCTGCGGCAGCATGAACCCAATTAATATCAACATGGCGCTGCTGTGAACGCAAGTTTGCAACTGCTAAGAAATAAGGGGATAAATCCACACCCGTAACATTTGCTTCCGGGTAAAATTCTTGCAGAGCAAACGAACTCATCCCCACACTGCAACCGAGATCCACAATATTCTGCGGTGGGTTTGGTAGATGGGTTTTGAGGATGTCATGATAACTTTGTCGCAGTTTGGCATCTCCCTCAGCACCGGCATCTGGCCAAATTTTGGCGTGGACTGCTTTTGCCGCTACTTCCACTTCAGTTGCCGCATCCCAGCTGAGGTTGCCGGTTTCGTAAGCGTGGAATGAACAGACGTAATACTCTGGATATTTCAGTTGAGGATTTTGCACTTTAGCCAATTCTGCATCCAAGTCTTGCACTCTTAAGGCTTGTGCTTCCTGTCTCCAATGTACCCCAATGGTCTCTGCGCGATCAATCATCATCTTACGCGCTTGGTGCTTGGCTAGATCTGCTAAAGGTTTGATGGAGAGGACACCATTAACCAGACGAGAAGCTAATCCTGGTCTTGTATTTGCAGCAACAGTCATAATAGGAGGTTGTTATTGTCAGTCTTTACTGGCCTGTTTCCAAATTTTATTTTAACGGTTAATAGTGCCGGCATGACTTATGCAGAATTGCGAAAACTTATGGCTTTAGGGGCTATTTTGGCTTTGAGAGCATCTATAAGCTTTTTGTAAAACTTGAGTCTTTGGATTTTTTTAACCTCACAATAACGTAGGGAAGCGCAGATAAGGTTAAAGAATTTATAGGCTTTTATTTAGGGTTTATATATTCTCGAGAAAGCTTAATTTTATTTTTTAAATTAGTAATATTATTGATAACAACTAAAGAAAAAATCTAAGTTTTATTTTTAACTAACATAGATTTAATCATTTGACAAGCACAAGCCTCTGGAATTTCCAGCACTTGCTCTAGCTGTCGTAAAAATTCCCGTTCACTTTCGACAATTGTGCCATCTGCAATAACCATATTTATAGCAACCGCGAATGCAGTTTCTCGAAGCTTAGGAGGAAGGGCGTCTTTAGCCGAGTCAACCAGTGTAGGTGCCCCTTTTTGCCGGAGTAAATCAAAGAGCTTTTCTAAGAGTTTGAGTCGCTGCCGGCTTGAATATTTCTTAAAAACTTGCAGATTAGACATTACAGAAAAAATACTTTGCCTTTCTTCTTCGAGCAGATAACCGTCTGCTGCGATGGCCGCGACTGCAATTGCTGCCAAAGCTTCGGCTTGCGAGAGTGAATTGGGGTCTAATTTATTATCCCTGAACAGTTTTCTAAACAAACCCACTGTATTTGTCCCTTTTTATAGCTTGATGTCTTAATGTCTCATTATTGTTGTTTCTATTGCACTACACAATAAGGCTGCCGGTTTGTTTACAATAATTTTAAAAAAGCAAGGAAATAGGGAATAGGGCAAGACTGCGCCTATAAGAATGCGAAGGGGATGGAAGACGAGAAATACCTATTGTCGAATTTTTCATCCCCTTCCCCCTAGCCTCTAGTCCCTATTTACTGCTGCGTTTGAGAGAAAACAACATTTCTAGCTGATTGGTTGTTTTATTTTCCCAAGCAGCCGTTACACCAACACCACGCATCGAGTTGAGGATGGCGGAGGCTTCCGGTGAGATGGGCTTACCAGATTGCTCGGTAAAGTTATTAACAACCGGCATGACTCGATCCATATCTAGGTAGAAATAGCCTTGATTGGACTTGGGTAAAGAGCCGGCAATTGCTTTAAAACTGGGGCTAGTGTCAAGAGGATTAGCCGGCTTATTGGCTATCACATCCACCAAGGGGCCAAGCGCCACAAAGAGGGAGTTGTCATCCAGCCAACCGTACCCTAATAAAGCACCTTGAGGGATTTTCCACTCGGTGATTTCTTTGTCTCCAATTTTTCGCTGATCAATGCTGAGAAATGGCAGATTTTGTTTAACCAATACCCCCAGTTTGTTAAAGGTACTTTCAGCGGTTTTGCGATCGCCGGTTTCTACAACCAAAGCACTGCCAAATCCAAACTGAGCTAAGATTCCCTGATTGGATGAAATCACACCCAGGCCAAATTCACCGTCCATCCAACCGAAAATTTCTTTATCAGCATCGAGATTAACGGTATTTTTGACCGACTGCCGCACCTGATCCACAGATGCTTTAATTTCAGGCGAGTTTTTTGACTGGGCCACCATTTGAGACCAATACTCACTGATTTTGTGGCCGGTGACTAGGGCCATTGTTTCAGCGGGAAATTCAGAGACCACGGTGCCTGGAGCCGGTTTAAACTCTTGGGTGATAGCTTGCGGGTTCATCTGTGCGTCTGCTTTCAGCCGCAGACCTTCATTATCTACCCCAAGGCCCATTACGACAGATTTTACTTGCTCTAGCTGCTTGAGTGTGGTTGCCGGCAGTTGTGGTGCATTGGGGCTGTTCGTGGCGTATTGCTTCACCACACTCGCCCAATCACTGACATAAACTTGAGCGATGGGATTTTGCACACCGGCACCTTTTTCCAACCCAGTTGCCACCTCACCTTTACTGGCAAAGGAAGGTTCCCCCTTAAATGTATCAATGGCGTTCTCTAGGATTTCTGGTTGAAAAGCCAACAGCAAATGATCTCCCAAGACAGTGGTGTGGTAATTGGTGCCGTTTTCCTCTTTAACATTGGAGACGGTGATGCCTTTGTACTGCTTTTCTTCAATCTTTGCCTTTTCTTGGGCTTTCAAGCGGTTGGAAAATTCTAGGGCTTTCAGTTTATTTTGAATGCCTACAACCATGAGGAGGTTAGGTTCTTTACCGACAGCCTTTTCTGGTGAAGGCATGATAGCGAACATCACCCCACCGATCCAAGGCTTCAAGTCCTTTTCATAATTAATGTTAGAGTCTGCCAGCATTTGAGCTTGGAAGTTCTGCAAGCCTTGAGTCACCAACTTTTGTGCTTCAGGGCTGCCAAACTGCTTCAATTTTGACCAACTTTGGGAATCGGTGGCGACAAAGGCTGTCATCAAGGCTTCATCTGGCACTAATTTGGCACTCTCAAGCGGAGTCGAACTTTTGCCGGGAAGTCCTTTAAAGTAAAGGTAGCCGGCCACACTTCCCGCTGCAACAACAGCCGCCGCAGCCACCAATAGCGGAGTTTTTTTCCCGGAAATTCTTTCTGTCATGGGATTCTTGTCAATCATTTAAACGGTATCAACCTCAGTGATGGTGTCACTACACACGCAAGCCGGTTGCTGCGTGCGGGCTACGCAAGCCGCCAGACGCGCTAATCTGGTAAAGAAAAGCGCAACGCCGCCCAACATCTAACATAACTAGCAGTAATCGGCCATTACAGGCCCTGAAATTCCCCATGTTGAACTCTTACTTTGATGCAGAAAATAACGGTAACAAATCCTTTGAGTTGCCAGGAGCTCATCCCCATTACAATCCCGATCGACCGGGCCAAGTAGAACATATTTTTCTTGACCTGATCCTGGAAATTCCCAAAAAAAGCTTCCACGGCAGTTGCACTATTCAGCTAATGCCTGTGCGTAGCGGGATTGACCGGCTTACTTTGGATGCGGTCAACTTGAACATTAAAAAAGTGAAAGTTGATGAAACCAAACAGTCCTTTGACTATGATGGCGAAAAGTTGCATATCCAGCTAGAGCAACCGACCCAAGCCGGCCAGCAATTAACGCTGAAGATCACGTACAAGGTAGACAATCCCCAGCGCGGACTTTATTTCATTGCGCCAGACAAGCACTACCCCGACAAACCTGTGCAAGTCTGGACGCAAGGGGAAGATGAGGACTCACGCTTTTGGTTTCCCTGCTTCGACTACCCCGGACAACTGGCAACCTCTGAAATTCGGGTGCAAGTGCCTAAGCAGTTCCTCGCCATTTCTAACGGGGAATTGATCGCCACAGAAGATGCCGGTGATGACAAAATTTACCACTGGTTGCAAAAACAGGTGCATCCCACTTACTTAATGACTTTGGCGGTGGGTGAGTTTGCGGAAATTAAGGATGAGTGGAACGGCTTGCCGGTTAACTACTATGTAGACAAAAGCCGGCAAGCAGACGCCCGTCGCAGCATGGGCAAAACACCCCGAATGATTGAGTTTTTCAGTCAAAAATTTGGCTATCCTTATCCGTTTCCCAAGTACGCCCAAGTTTGCGTAGATGATTTTATTTTTGGAGGAATGGAAAACACTTCAACCACGTTGCTAATGGATCGGTGTTTACTCGATGAACGGGCAGCGTTAGATAATCGCACCACTGAAAGTTTAGTTGCTCACGAATTGGCGCATCAGTGGTTTGGCGATTTGGTGGTGATCAAACATTGGTCACACGCCTGGATTAAAGAAGGAATGGCTTCTTATACCGAGGTGATGTGGACGGAAGAAGAGTATGGGTTGCAAGAGGCTGCCTACTATCGGCTCAAAGAAGCCCGCAATTATTTTGCGGAAGATAGCAGCCGGTATCGTCGTCCGATTGTTACCCATGTTTATCGCGAAGCAATTGAATTGTACGACCGGCACCTTTATGAAAAAGGCGCTTGTGTTTATCACATGATTCGGGCGGAATTAGGTGACGAACTGTTTTATAAGGCAATTCAAACCTTTGTTCAAGACAACGCCCACGCAACCGTTGAAACCATTGACCTGTTAAGAGCGATTGAAAAAGCTACGGGTCGCAATTTGATGTTTTTGTTTGATCAATATGTTTACCGAGGTGGTCATCCAGATTATAAAGTTGCTTATTCTTGGGATGGAGATAGCAAACTCGCTAAAATAACAGTCACGCAAACCCAGGTTAAAGATAGCAGCAATGGGGGCGGAAAAGAGTTATTTGATCTAAGATTGCCGATTGCATTTGGTTATATAAAGACCGGCATTGAGGAACTGGAAGATGAGGAAAAAACGATTGCCGCTGCTTCGGATGCAGGCTCTCAAATTCCTGATGTTAAAACTTTTACGGTTCGCGTCCACGAACGAGAGCAAAGTTTTTATTTCCCGCTGTCAGAAAAGCCCCAATTTATCAGTTTTGATGCCGGCAATCATTTCCTGAAAAAAGTCACGCTGGAGTATCCGGTTGCGGAATTAAAAGCGCAGTTAAAGTTCGATCCCGATCCACTTTCTCGCATTTACGCAGCAGCGGCGCTGGCCAAGAAAGGTGGTTTAGAAGTGGTGAAGGCACTATCGGAATCGCTTCAAAAAGAGGCGTTTTGGGGTGTGCGGGTGGAAGTGGCGAGACTGCTAGCTGGAATTAAGCTGGATCAAGCGTTTGATGCGTTAGTCGTTGGGTTGCAAGACAAAGATGCCGGTGTGCGTGAGGCGGTGGTGGAATCGCTAGCGAAAATTAAGACGCATGAGAGTTACAAGGCGCTTAAGCCAATCGTGGAAAAGGGCGATCCTAGTTATTATGTGGAGGCGGCGGCTATCCGGGCGATTGGGGCAATTGCGGCGGCAAAGCTGAATGAGAAGCCGAAGGAAAGTCAGGTTCTGAAGCTGCTGAAGTCGGTTCTTAAGGAACGTGCCGGCTGGAATGAAGTGGTGAGATCGGGTGCAATTGGGGGTTTGAGCCGGCTGAAAACGTCGGAAGATGCCCTGGATCTGATTTTGGAATATACGGAAGCCGGTGTGCCGCAACCCCTGCGATTGTCTGCGATTCGGGCTTTGGGCGCAATTTCGTCGGGGCAAACTGCGCTGAATCTAGAGCGGATTTTGGAACGACTGACTGAGTTATCTTGCGAAACGTTCTTTTTGACGCAAGTTTCCGTAGTGTCGGCGCTGGGGCAAATGGAGACAGCGAAGGCGATTGCAATCTTGAGTGCTTTAGCCGATCAAACGCCTGACGGGCGGGTGCGGCGCATTGCTGAGGAAGCGATTCAGAAGGTGCAAAAGAATGCCGGTTCCGATAAAGCGGTAAAGCAGATGCGGGAAGAACTTGATCAGCTCAAGAAGGAAAATCAGGAACTTAAGAGCCGGTTGGAGAATCTAGAAGCTAAGTCTAAATAGTTGTTTGTTGTGAGTGGAAAGAAATCCGGTTATTTATATAAACCGGGTTTCTTTTATTTTTTGCAGCTATTAAGTCATAACCAATCTCTTGTTTAGAAAAACTGCATTTGTCAAAATTCCTCATATTACTCACTTCTAGGTTAAAATTATTTACGGCTAGTCTTTTTCTAATTTGCAGTCGCCCCTCTATTGCCGGAATGCTTCTATCAGAAAGGAAGTCAGTCGTTTAAATTAGTAAAGATGCCTGCGAATATTCTCAAACGCCATAATGTAAAAGTCCTGGGAAAAGGCAATCAGACACTCATCTTCGCTCACGGTTTTGGCTCTAATCAAACCGCTTGGCGACATATTGTACCGGCTTTTGAGTCTGATTATCGCATCGTATTATTCGACCATGTGGGTGCCGGCAAGTCAGATTTGTCAGCTTACAACCCGCACCGCTACAACAGCCTTTCCGGATACGCACAAGATTTACTAGAGCTATGTGCTGAATTAAAATTGACTGGCTCGATTCTGGTCTGTCACTCAATTAGTGCGATGATTGGCTTGCTGGCAGCCATAATTGAGCCACATTGCTTCAGCCGGCTCATCATGATTGGTGCCTCTCCCCGCTACCTCAACGATACGGGATATATTGGCGGTTTCGAGCAGTCCGATCTGGATGCCTTTTATGCTGCCATGTCTGCGAATTACAATGCCTGGGTTTGTGGCTTTGCACCTTTGGTGGTAGGCAACCCAGAACAACCAGAACTCGCCATTGAGTTTGCCCATACACTACAAGATATGCGCCCGGATATTGCTTCAGTTCTCGCACGCATCATTTTTCAGTCCGACTTCCGCGACGATTTACCGCGTTTAACTGTCCCTACATTGATTGTACAATCGAGTCACGATAACGCTGTACCTTTGGAGGTAGGCCGGTATCTGGCAGCAAAAATTCCCAATAATCAGTTTGTGAATATCAATGCGAAGGGTCATGTCCCTCACTGGAGTGCGCCAGAAGAAGTGATTAAAATCATTCGCGCTTATTTAGTTCAATAGAGCGTTTATTCCTCTGTTTGTGAGTGTTGGGAAGCCGGCAACCAAGTCACTAAATCCCCCTCATTTGTGAAATCTAACAACGCCTCTGCTAAATCCTCTAATTGAGGCAAAGATAACTGCTGAATTCGCGCTTGTAACTCAGGAGAAACCGTACCAATTCGCCTTGGAAGTAGGCGCAGAATGAGTGAGAGTGTTGCCTCGTGTTTTCCTTGCTGCAAACCCTGTTCTATTCCTTCTTCCATCCAGCTTGTGACAATTCGCATAACTTCCTCCTGCTGAACCGGCTCCATCTTAGCAATTTCGTCCCGTAACAGCTTCTCCTCTTCTGCACCCAGGCGCAGATAGGTATCGATAAATCCAGAAATCAACTGCATCCGCGCTGGATCTAATCGCAAAGTTGCTAGCAATCGCAGACATTCAAATTTTACCTGCCGGCGCTCTGCCGGTGCTATGTTCATTTTTGCCATTAGCGCACTGGCAACCGGGTTGGGTTGCCGCAGAAAATCTCGCCAATTGAGGCGATTTAGCTGAATCACATCATAGTTGAACTGCAAAACCACTTTGTTTGGAAATGCCACTTGATGAACATTCGGTTCTGGGCGCGCGGGCGTCTCGTAAGAAAATAGCGCCACAGGATACACCGGCAGCCCAAATTTTTCATACAATCGCGCAAAATATCGAAACATTCGTTGATCGAAATCCGCTTCTGTTCGCGCCTGATGTTCCAGATGAATCAGAAAAAATGACTCCTGCCCTCGAAATCTGGCTTTCACCACTAAATCTGCTTCATATTTTTCGCCGGCTGTGACATCGGTAAACACTTCCTTATCTATAAATTCTATCGAATCGCCTTCTAGATAAGCCGCCACCTCCGGTAGAAACAACTCGATAAACTCCACAAAGAAAGTTGTTAGGAGTTCTTTAAACAATCGATCATGGTCAATCATTCGCATCTAAAAATGATCAATTTTATCATTTTGATCTCTCATTCTTTAGATTTTAACAAACGCCGCTACTTCGTTTCCATCCAATTTTGCCCTGCATGAATATCAACCAATAGTGGCACACTCAGCGGCAGAGCATTTTCCATCGCAGATTTAATCTTAGGTTGCAATTCTTCCCACTCATCAGGTAGAACTTCTAAGACTAATTCATCGTGAACTTGCAACAGCATTCGCGATTTATAATCACGTAAAACATCATGCAATTTTACCATTGCCAACTTGATAATATCCGCGCTAGAACCTTGGATGGGAGCATTTGCAGCCGAACGTAAAGCATCTGCATCATTCCTGCTATTCGCTTGAATTGCATCCAAATCGATTTCATCCCAAGGTGTTCCGAACTTGGCTCTCAAGCTAGAATTTTCAAACTTAACATATCGACGTCGGCCTAAAATCGTTTCTACATAATTTTGTGAAATGGCTTGTCTCTGTACCCGTTGTAAAAAATCAAAAACTTTGGAATATCGCTGCTTAAACCGATTAATAAATTCCCTTCCTTCTGCTGAAGTTTTGCCAATAGAACGGGCAAATCGGGTTGAACCCATGCCGTAAATTACGCCAAAGTTAATTGTTTTGGCGATGCGGCGTTCATCTGATGTTATTTTTTCTCGATCAAATAATAGCTGTGCCGTTACAGTATGCACATCCTGATTATTCCTGTAAGCCTCAACTAACACCGGCTCTTCACTTAAATGAGCCAAAATTCGCAACTCAATCTGTGAATAATCAGCAGAAACCATCAACCACCCGGATTCAGGGACAAACGCTTTGCGAATTTGCCGGGAAAATTCTGTTCGGATAGGAATATTCTGCAAATTCGGATTACTAGAAGACAGCCGGCCTGTAGTGGTTACCGCTTGATTAAAATCTGTATGCACTCGATGTGTATCTGTACGAACTAGCTTTGGCAAAGAATCGACATAAGTAGATTTCAACTTATCTAAGGTGCGGTATTCTAAGATCGCATCAACAACTGGGTGAGTGCCTTGCAATCTTTCCAGTGTCGCGGCATCTGTTGAGTAACCCGTCTTCGTTTTGCGAGATTTGCCGACATCAAGCTGTAGCTTTTCAAACAATATTTGAGCCACCTGTTTTGGCGATCCGATATTGAATTCCTCGCCGGCAGCCTCATAAGTTTCTCTTTCAACAGCCTCTAAATCCTTCTGCATCTGTTGCGAAAGTTGCTTCAGATAAGCGGTATCAATGTGGATGCCGGTGTATTCCATCTGTGCTAAAACCGGCTCCAAAGGCTGTTCCACCTCTAACAGCAATTTATGCAGTTTAGCAGCCTTATCCAACTCCGCTCGCAGCTTCGGCACCAATAAAAATGTTGTATATACGTCCATCCCACAATAATCAGCGACGGCTGCAATATCGATATCAGCCATCGTTTTATTCTTGGGGACTAACTGATCGTAACTTTTCGCGACAATCCCTAAATATTTGCTCGACAATTCACTCAGGCTGTGATTGTTTTCTGGATTAATTAAATAACTCGCCAGCATTGTTTCAAACACCACACCGGCAAGTTCAATTCCCTGACAGCGCAACACCAGCCGGTCAAATTTGGCATTCTGCAAAACTTTGGGATATTTTGCACTTTCCAAAATTGGACGTAGCGCATCTAAAACAAGCGATTTATCCAAATTCCCACCGGCAGCATGACTGATGGGAAGATAAGCCATATCCTCCGCACCGGCACCCCAACAGCAGCCAATTCCCACTAATTCCGCATCTCGTGGTTCCAGATCCGTCGTTTCTGTATCCCACGCCACCGGCATTGTTGGATCAGTATGAGTTTGCAGTCGTTGCACCAATTCTTTTAATTGTGCTTCAGTTTGAATGATGCGAGGCTCAATCAAACTCTTTTCCTGTTTCTTAGCCTTCTCTGTGTCAGCAGCAGTGAAAAACCACAGATCGTTATCCTCATTGCTGGCAGCAAATTCAAACTTTTGCTGTGCTTCTTTGCTGTCTTGTTCATCAGCACCGCCAAACTGCCTTTGTAGTTGCTTGACTTTGGGTAAGAACGACTTGAATTCCAACTTTTCCAGCATCGGAGTTAACTTTGCCTCGTCAAACCCCTGGAGCTTGCAATCTTCTATATCAATTTTCAAAGGCACATCTCTAATAATCTGCGCCATCATTTGAGAGTGATACGCCTCTGTTTTGCTTGTTTCTAACTTAGTTTTAACGGCACCCTTAAGTTGATCAATTGACGCATAAATCTCATCAAGAGAAGGGTAAGTAGTTAGGAGTTGCACCGCTGTTTTTTCACCAATGCCCCTAACTCCGGGAATATTATCAGATTTATCCCCGCACAAAGCTTTATAATCAACAACTTGTGCCGGCATAATGCCTAATTTTTCCTTAACCTGCTCTGGGCCATATTCCTTCGCTTTGCCGGTGCCAGAATAACCAAAACTATCTCGTCCCAAGCGCAGAACACTAATATTTTTTGAAGTATCAACCAGTTGAAATAAATCTTGATCGCCGGTAAGAATTTTAACCGTGTAACCGGCAGCACTCGCTTGCGTTGCCAACGTGCCTAAAACATCATCCGCCTCATAGCCGGGAGCGGTTACTATCTTGAGATTAAACGCTGCCAGCAATTCTTGTAAGTGCTTGAGATCGACGATAAAGTCTTCAGGTGTCTCCTCACGATCCGCTTTATAGGTATCGTCGGCTTCGTGGCGAAAAGTCGGCAACCCCAGATCAAACGCGATCACCAGAAATTGTGGGTTGTGCGCCGTCATCACCTCTAGCAGCGACTTGAGAAAGCCAAAACTGGCACTGGTGGGGATGCCGGTGGTTGTTCTTAACCCCCCATCCCGACTTTTGGCAAACGCAAAGTAAGACCGAAAGGCCAGCGAGTGGCCATCAACAAGGATAAAGGTCGAGTTAGAATTATCCGACACGTTCAAACCACTGGTAGAGTGTGACATCGTCTCTATTTTAGCTAGTCACTAGGCCGGCACCATCAACCCTCAAGCCGGTGGCAGCCTCAACCTAATAGTGCTAGCTTGACAAAAACTATATAAATTAGCATAAAACCGAACCGGAGAACCATAGCCAAGCATCTAACGACGCCTAACGGCACGCTGCGCTATCATCTGTGTTTAATCTGTGGTTAAAAAAAACAACCACTTTGGCAAAACCCACAATCCAAGCCTAAAATCACATGACCCACTATCAACAACTCCTAAAAATTCAAACAGCCGGCAAATCCCTTTGTAAAATCACAAGCAAAGTGCAAGCCGTGGTTGCCGAATCAAGTGTTAAAATTGGACTTTGCACAGTGTTTCTCCGCCACACATCAGCTAGCCTGGTAATCCAAGAAAATGCTGATCCCGATGTGCTCCGGGATCTGGAAAACTTCTTAGCAACATTGGTGCCAGAAGACAGCCGGCGGTATTATCATAATGATGAAGGGCCAGATGATATGCCGGCTCATATCCGCACGGCGCTGACGCAAACATCAGAACAGATTCCGATTTCTCAAGGTAAACTGATGTTAGGAACTTGGCAGGGAATTTACATTTGGGAACATCGGCAGCGCAGTCACGTTCGAGAAGTTGTCGTTCATATTGCCGGTGAGTGAATCCGCTCGTTCCGAAGGTTATAACTCGCACGATAATCAACGGTAAATCGATATAACAACTACTTAAAGAGAAGTTGAATACTGGGTTTAGTCCTTGCTGCTTAATTCGTTCCTTAAGTCTTCAAGAGTAGATACCATCTCTTGCAATATCTCACCAAAACCACTCATCTGTTCATCAAAGCTATCACCATTATTAACATAGAGATCATTCCTTCGTTCAAGTTCAAGCACTCCTTTTGCTTTAATTACCTCAGCGACATTGATGCTGTGCTTCTTCGCAAGTTTAACGGCATCTGAAAGAAAAGCATCAAGTTCTGAATCTGTCACGCGGCGATGGTTACGTTCTGGTTGGTCAAATAAAGTTCCCATTCTGGCTCCGAAAATATAACGATTGCACTCAGCGGCTGTAAATTACCTCTAAGCTATTTACGCTTACAATAAAACTAAGCATAATTTTTATTATATATCAGGCAAGTTACAGTCAAATCATTTGTCTCAAGCATTCGATCTCTGGCATATTAGATCCCAAATAGCTTTCCCACAGCCATTTTTGTCCAATGAATGCGAACACAATATCTCTATTGAGCCAGGAGTTGGCAGAATCTAGAGTATTCAAGTTTTCAATCCTCGTTAATTTACAAGAGGTCTATTGAGTAACTTGGCCATTCAAGTTTGGCATTTTCTGGGGGATCACCCCCAAAAAATAAAAAATAGAATCTGTGTGATAGTTTTTTTGATGAGCAGGGAAAAATATAGCATTACTGGCAGCTTTTGGGTAAACGATGAGGTGGAAACTTAAGGGGTTGCACAAAGAATAAGCTGTAGAGCCATTCACTTACGCTTGGGATCTGGGTTAGGGTTTTTCAAAAATTCTGAGCCAAACGCACGCACTTAAAAGGCAAAAAACTGCGTTTCAGTACACAAATTTAATGGTTTTCAGATAACTTTTAACAATGTTTTCAGATTCATTTTACACAAAATCATTTTGTATAGATGGGCACAAATTGCTCGGAAACATTAAAAATTAGCAGACAAATCCCAATCAAAAGCTGAGGCTAAGCGATGCTCGTGAATATTACCGAAATAAATGGCGTTAGTAGCTACAAATGGGCAGAAATAGACCAGTTTTTCAATTTTTCCCTGGATTTGCTCTGTGTTGCCGGCCCAGACGGCTATTTTAAACACTTGAATCCCACATGGGAAAGAACCCTTGGCTTCACGCAGCAAGAACTTTTGGCCACACCATTTATCGAGTTGATTCACCCGGAAGATCAGCAAGCAACCCTTGCGGAAGCGCAAAAACTCAGAGCCGGTCTCAACACGATCATCTTTGAAAACCGCTACCTATGCAAAGATGGCTCTTACAAGTGGCTGAAATGGACAGATGCTCAGCACACAGCAGACGGCTTGGTTTATGCCGTTGCCCATGACATCACCGAGCGCAAGCAGATGCAGAAGGCACTGCAAGAGAGCGAACAGCGCCATCAAAGCCTAGCAGAAATTGCGCCGGTGGGGATATTTCACACCGATGCTCAGGGAGAGTGTTTGTATGTTAACGAGCGATGGTGCGCGATCACCGGCTTGATGGTTCAAGAAGCAAAAGGAGCCGGTTGGATAAAAGCCATCCATCCTGACGATCAAGCTCGCGTCTTTGCAGAATGGTATCACTGTGCAAAGGAGAACTTGCCCTTTAAATCAGAGTATCGTTTCCAACATCCCGCCGGCACCACAACCTGGGTACTTGGTGAAGCGGTCGCTCAGAAAAGCCATACAGGAGAATGTGTTGGTTATATTGGGGCGATCTCCGATATCAGCGAACACAAGCGAACTGAACAAGCGCTGCAAGAAAGTGAAGCACGGCTGCAAGCAATTATTGATAATTCACCGACTGTCATCTTCGTCAAAGACACTCAGGGCCGGTATATTCTAGTTAACCAACAGTACGAAAACCTCTTTCATATTCATCGAGAACAAATCAAAGGAAAGACAGACTTCGATCTTTTTCCACGAGAAATGGCTGAAGCATTTTGTGCGAACGATCAAACAGTGATCGAAGCGGAAACACCTTTACAGTGGGAAGAAATTGTCCCTCAAGACGACGGTTTACACACCTACATCTCCAGCAAATTTCCGATTTACGACGCTGCCGGTGTCCCGTATGCAACCTGCGGCATTGCCACTGACATCACCGAACGCAAGCGAACTGAACAAGAACAGTTGCGGCTCGCCAATCATATCCAATTATTACTAGATTCAACCGGCGAAGGAATCTACGGAATCGATTTACAAGGGTGCTGCACCTTCATGAACAAAACAGCCGCTCAAATGCTGGGATATCAGCCTGCTGAATTAATCGGCAAGAATATGCACGAGTTAATTCATCACAGTCGCAGTGATGGCTCGTCTTATCCTAGTTGTGAGTGTCCCATCTTGTCTACCTTTCATAAAGGAATTAGTTCTCGGACAGACAACGAGGTTTTTTGGCGGCAGAATGGAACAGCTTTTGCTGTGGAATATTCTTCTTATCCAATTATTGAAGGAGAAGATATTAAAGGGGCTGTTATCACCTTTGTTGATATTACCGAACGCAAGCAGGCAGAGGAAGCACTGCGGATAGAGACAGCTCACACCCTCTCTTTACAAGAACGGTTGCAATATTTGCTCAATGCCGGCCCAGCCGTGATTTATAGTTGCAAGGCTGATGGCGAGTTTGGCGTAACCTTCATCAGCGAAAATGTTAGAGCGCAGATGGGCTATGAAGCGAGAGAATTTCTAGAAGATTCAAACTTTTGGTCACGTCACATTCACCCCGAAGATGCTGCCGATGTCTTAGCCAAAATTTCCCAGCTATTTGAGCGAGGGGAGGACTCCTTTGAATACCGTTTTCTCCACAAAGATGGCACCTACCGATGGACGCAAGATTGCATCAAGTTGGTTCGAGATCAAGCGGGAAATGTCTTAGAATTCATCGGTAGCTGGCAAGACATTAGCGAGCGTAAGCAGACAGAAATAGCACTACAGAAATCGATTAAACAATTAGCACAGTTCAAATGGGGCTTAGATCAGTCTGCCATTGTCGCCATTGCCGACTGCCAGGGAGGGATTACTTATGTCAACAACAAATTCTGTGAAGTTTCTAAATATTCTCGCCAGGAACTATTAGGAGAAAACCACCGTCTCATCAACTCCGGTTATCACCCTGTGGCATTTTTTAAGCAACTGTGGTCAACTATTTCCGCCGGCCAAGTGTGGCAAGGCGAAATTAAAAATCGCGCCAAAGATGGTTCATGCTATTGGGTAGATACCACAATTGTGCCAATTTTAAATAGTGCCGGCAAACTCGAGCAATATGTATCTATCCGATATGACATTAGCGAGCGCAAGCGGGTGGAAGAAGCCCTTAAACAAGCCAATGAAACTCTAGAAAGCCGAGTTGAAGAACGTACCGCTGAATTAAGGAATGCCATCCAACGACTGGAAGACGAAATGGCCGAGCGCCAGCAGGCAGAGTTATCGCTCAAACAAGCGACAGAAGAACTCGAAAAAAGCTATAGCCTCTTGCGAGGTGTGATTGAAGGAACCCCCGATCCCATTTTTGTTAAGGATATTCACGGTCGCTATGTGTTGGTTAACTCCGCGACTGCCCGCGCAATGGGAACAACCTGCGAGGAAATAATTGGCAAAGATGACAACGAGTTTGTTCCGCCTGAACTACTACCTCAAATTAAGGAAACTGACAACAGAATCCTGAGAACGGGCGTTTCTGAGACCTTAGAAGAAATTGTCCAAGCGCCAGACAGGAAGCGGACGTATTTATCTACAAAAAGCGTCTACCGTGACAAAGAAGGAAATGTCATGGGTCTGATGGGAATTGCACGGGACATCACTGATCGCCAGAACACAGCAGCAGCTTTGCGCGAAAGCGAGTCACGACTCAACAGCATTCTCAATTCCATGAAAGATTTGGTGTGGTCGGTTTCAGCTACCACCTTTGATTTGCTTTTCATGAATCCAGCGGTCGAGAAACTTTACCGACGCCCCCGCGCTGAGTTTTTTGAGAACAGGAACCTCTGGCTTGAGGTGATTCATCCAGAAGACCGCGATCGCGCCCTTGAAAACAATCAGAAGGTGATGCAAGAGGGCAGCCATGAAATAGAGTACCGGATTATCCGAGCAGATGGCCAAGTGCGCTGGGTTCACAGCCGAGCGTGGATGATTTATGACGAAAGCGGTGCTCCCCTCCGCATGGATGGTTTGAATTCGGATATCACCGAACGCAAACAAGCCGAGAAAACTCAGGCAAGATTAACAGCAATCTTAGAAGCAACGCCAGACTTTGTCGGCAGCTCTGATGACCAAGGCAACGTACTCTACGTCAATGGTGCCGGTCGGAAAATGCTAGGCATTAGTGAAGATGAAGACATCTCAAGCCTGCAAATTATGGAGTTCTGCGGCAAGAGTGCGGCTGAAATTATGATGGCTGAAGGAGTGCCGGCAGCCATCAAGGACGGGGTGTGGAGCGGCGAAACGGCTTTGCAGTACCGCAACAGCACAGAGATTCCTGTCTCCCAAGCAATCATGGCGCACAAGGGGGAAAACGGAGTGCTAGAGTTTATCTCCACCATCGCCCGCGACATCACTCCCGCCAAGCAAGCAGAGGAAGCTATCCGCCAAAGCGAAGCCAGACTTGCCGAAGCTCAAAAAGTCGCCCATGTCGGCAGTTGGGAATTCGATCTAGCAACTGGAGAAATTACTTGGTCGGAGGAACTGTTCCGTGTTTGGGGAATGGAACCGAGCCAACCTGTACCAACTTATGAAGAGTTGTTGCAAAAAATTCATCCCGATGACCGAGAAATTTTTGCATCAGCAGTTGGGCAGGCAATTACAGAAGGCGTGCCTTATGAATTTGACCACCGATTCTTTCGGCTTGACGGTTCGATCGCATATATGTTCACTAAAGGGCAGCCGGTTCGGAACTCAGAGGGTCAGGTCGTTAAATTATTGGGCGCGGGGCTAGATATCAGTGCTCGCAAGCACACAGAGGAAGCGCTACGCCAAAGCGAAGAACTGTACCGCGCCCTTGCCCGGAATTTTCCCAACGGTTCGGTGGCTTTATTTGACTCAGACTTGCGCTATGTGCTGGCGGACGGAAGCGAATTAGCAGCAATTGGACTTTCTAAGGAATTAATGGAAGGGAAAACGCTTTGGGAGGTTTTTCCACCGGAAACTTGCGAAGTTGTTGAGCCAATGTATCGAGCTGCCCTCGCCGGCAACAAGATGGTTTCGGAAATGCCTTATGGCGATAGAGTCTATCTAACGCAAATTTTGCCAGTTACCAACCAGCAGGGAGAAATCTTCGCCGGCATGACTTTAGTGCAAAACATCACGGAGCGCAAACTGGCAGAGGAAGCGTTGCAACAGCGCGAAGTACAACTGCGCCAGATCGTTGAGAATATGCCGGTGATGATGAATGCCTTTGATGCACAAGGGAGCATCACTGTCTGGAACCGCGAGTGCGAAAGGGTTACCGGCTACAGTGAACAGGAGATTGTTGGCAATCCTAACGTTTTGGAGTTGATATATCCAGATCCCACCTATCGTGCCTCAATACTGACCCTATGGGGTGAACTTGGCAATAACTACCGCAACTGGGAATGCGAAATCACGGCTAAAGATGGAAGTGTCAAAACCATCGCCTGGTCGAATATATCTGATGAATTCCCGATTCCCGGTTGGGGTACCTGGGGCATTGGTGTGGACGTTACTGATCGCAAGCGAGCACAAGAAGCTTTAGCCGAGAAAGCCCGCTTAGCAGCATTTCGTGCGGAGGTAGACACGGCTCTCACCCAGAGCGAGGGCTTGCCGGTGTTGCTGCAACGCTCTACTGAGGCTGTCGTTCAACATCTTGATGCTGCCTTCGCTCGCATTTGGACGCTCAACAACGAGGAGAAGGTACTAGAGTTGCAAGCGAGTGCAGGAATGTACACTCACCTTGATGGCTCTCACAGCCGCGTGCCGGTTGGTCAATTCAAAATCGGTCTGATTGCCCAAGAGTGCAAGCCTCACCTAACCAACTCTGTTCAGGACGATCCGCGTGTCGCTGATAAAGATTGGGCAAAAAGAGAGGGCTTGATCGCCTTCGCCGGCTATCCCTTGATCATCGACGGCCAACTGTTAGGAGTTCTGGCCATGTTTTCCCGGAAACCGCTCACTGATTCTACGCTCAAGGCGCTGGAATTTGCAGCAGACGAAATTGCATTAGGCGTTAAGCGCAAGCAAGCAGAGGAGGCGCTGCGGCACTCGGAAGCCCGATTTAGGCAACTCGCGGGGCGAGAGGCACTGCTCAACCGTTTGTCGAGCGATATCCGGAACTCCCTTGATGTCAACACCATATTAGGAACGGCTGTGGGTGAGATCCACAATTTGTTGCAGATTGACCGATGCATCTTTACTTGGTATCAACCCTCAGCAGATCAACCCGCCTGGGAAGTGGTGAAAGAAGCGAAGAACCCTGCTGTGCCTAGCTTCCTGGGCCGGCATCCAGCTTCAGCAAATTCTATCACTCAAAAATTCATTCGCTTGGAAATGCTGCGTGCTGAGGATCTTGCGGCGGCGACTGATCCACAGGAACGGGAACTGTATACGACTGGCGGCTACACCGCGATACTGACGCTGCCGGTTCAGACGCCTTCTGGTGAGATTGGGGTTCTCAGTTGCGGCCATCATAGCGGTTCTCGGCTTTGGACTGACGCTGAAGTGGAACTGTTGCAAGCGGTGATGGATCAACTGGCGATCGCCCTTAGCCAAGCGGAACTTTACACACAAGCCCAAGATTCTGCCAAAATCGCTCAAGAAAAAGCCCAACAACTAGAGCAAACTCTGCATGAGTTAAAACGTACTCAAGCCCAGCTAATTCAAACTGAAAAGATGTCTTCTCTTGGTCAGATGGTTGCCGGTGTTGCTCACGAAATTAACAATCCGGTTAACTTTATTCACGGCAATCTTTCTCACCTCAATGAGTACACGGCTGATTTAATCAATTTAATCAACCTTTATGGGGAATGCTACCCCCAGCCCAAACCTGAAGTGCAAGATTTACTGGCTGAACTTGACATGGAATTTATGAGTGAGGATTTGCCGAAGGTTTTATCCTCTATGAAAATGGGAACTGAACGTATTCGCAATATTGTGCTATCCCTGCGGAATTTCTCTCGGCTTGATGAAGCGGAGATGAAAGAAGTCAATATTCATGAAGGTTTGGATAATACGCTGCTGATTTTGCAAAGTCGGCTGAAAGCGAAATCTGACCAACCTGAGATTCAAATTATTAAAGAATATGGAGAGTTGCCTTTAGTTGATTGTTTTGCCGGCCAACTGAATCAGGTGTTTATGAATCTGCTGGCGAATGCCATTGATGCTTTAGAAACGATGCCCTGGCCTCGCACGATTACGATTCGTACTGGTGTGGTTCCGTCTCCTTTTGGACTAGGAAACCATGCTGTGATTTGCATTGCTGACAATGGTACTGGCATGAGTGAGGACGTCAGGCGACGGTTATTTGATCCGTTTTTCACGACAAAGCCGGTGGGTAAAGGCACGGGGTTGGGATTATCTATCAGTTATCAAATTGTGGTGGAAAAACATGGTGGTACTTTAACTTGCAGTTCACAGCCCGGTAAAGGGACTGAGTTTTCTATTGAGATTCCGATTCATCAACTCCCGTGAATAGGATATATAGGCTAGTCTTTCATTAGATTAGGTTTCCACAACTCCTCCTCGTCAGGGTAATTTTAGAGTAAATCTAAAATTTAAAATCTGCACATCAAATAAAAATAGACTTCTGGCTTAAGAAGAAGCGCGGCGGAATTTTACTTAAATTTGACGTTCGCATTGGCATACTTTGCTCCTAAACTTGCCCTTAAGCCAATTTTTCTACAAGTCTTATCTGGAGGCGGGCAGCCGGCATTGCCCCTAAACTCTCGTTTTTTGGAAATCAAGATTAAACTCTACAAAGTATCCCTTTGCTAGCAAGTGGTTCTTTATCGAAGATTTTATTGTCCTGTTAATAAATGGGTACAAATACGGAATTGCTATAAAACCTTGTGATTTTTAAGTTAGGTGCGTTAATATATCGCCATTAGTTTTCAATTTGAATGCAGAGAATTACCTGATCAAACTCTAACAATATCTTTTTGATGGGTAACTGTGAATATTAGGAAGTTATAGGGAGACATTTTTTATGAATTACCCACCTTCAAACAACAATTTAAAATCAACAAGTTCCCCTTCTTTGACCGATTGGAATAATAGTGCCCCTCAGCTTCCT
This sequence comes from Microcoleus sp. FACHB-672, assembly GCF_014695725.1. Classification (NCBI taxonomy): domain Bacteria; kingdom Bacillati; phylum Cyanobacteriota; class Cyanophyceae; order Oscillatoriales; family Microcoleaceae; genus Microcoleus; species Microcoleus sp. FACHB-672. The sequence goes on from NZ_JACJOU010000032.1 coordinate 21,031, forward strand.
AAAAATTGGTTAAATCGGCTGATCTGTCGCCTAGAAATTAGACAGAAAATTGGCTGGGGGTTTGCTTTAGCTTTGGGAGTAGCCATTGTCGGAGTAACCACAGGATTTCAGATCAGAAATTACTATGAACAACAAGCTGCAGAGCTTGAAAAGCACACCCAAGAAGAACTCAATCTTTTGCATCGCTTGCAAACCGCTGTATTGCAGTCACGGGGGCATCAACAACAATTCGCTGCTTTGATAGATAACCCTGATTCTTTGCAAGAAGAATATAACCATTTTCTTGAACACGCTACTGAAGTGAATCAGGTGTGGTCGGAGTTCAAATCCTTAGCCGGCAGTGTCAGCTATGCCAACGAGATGCACACTGAAGAAATCCCAAACTTGTACCAAATTTACGAGGGGGTGCCAGAAGCATATTTTAAGCAAATTGAAGCACTGCTTCGGCAAATAAAATTACCTGTATTAAACACGGAAGAAAGCGAGGCGGCACAACAACAGCTCTTAATTTTCAGCAAAAGCCCAACTGCGCTTAAATTTGATGGCATCTCAGACAATCTCACTGAACTTATTCAATCCTCTTATGAAGAACAAAAACAAGCAAGGGCGCAGTTAATTGCAGCGCGGAGAACCGGCATAGAGATCAGTGCCGGCAGCCTGATGCTATCAGTTGTAATAGCAGTAGCCCTAGCTCTCTATACTAGCCGGTTGATCGCTGGCCCCCTAGAAGCTACCACTAAAGTCGCTCGGCGAGTCACTGAGGAAGCGGATTTTAGTCTGCAAGCGCCAGTCACCACCCAAGATGAAGTAGGAAAGCTAACGCAGTCTTTAAACCTATTGATCCAGCGCGTCGCCACCTATACCCAGGAACTGCAACAGGCACACGCAGAGCGTGATCGCTTCTTTAATTTATCCTTAGAAATGTTTTGCATTACCGGCTTTGATGGCTATTTCAAACAGCTAAATCCGGCATGGGAAAAAACCCTAGGCTTTACAAATGAAGAACTGTTAGCGAAACCATTAATTGAGCTTGTTCACCCAGAAGATCAAGAAGCAACCTTAGCCCAAACACGGAAGCTCACCCAAGGGATAGACACTATCTCATTTGTGAACCGTTATTTATGTAAGGATGGCTCTTATAAATGGCTGGAGTGGGCATCAAATCCTTCGGCAGAAGAAAATTTAATTTATACAGTGGCGCGAGACATTACCGAACGCAAGCTTTCAGAAGCAGCCTTGCACGAAAGTGAAAAGCGATTTCGGAATCTGCTTTCCTATAGTCCCGTTGTCGTTTACAGTTGCAAAGCATCTGGTGATTTTGGCGCAACCTTCATGAGTGAAAATGTGAAGGAACACATGGGTCATGAAGCGAGAGATTTTCTGGAAGATTCAAGCTTTTGGGCAAATCGAATTCACCCAGAAGACGCCGCCAAAACTTTGGCGGGAATGTCGGATCTGCTGGTAGCCGGCACCCAGTTTCTTGAATACCGTTTCCTTTACAAAGATGGGCTGTATCACTGGATTCACGACGAACTGAAACTGGTGCGAGACGAAGCCGGCAACCCATTGGAGATTGTGGGCTGCTGGCGAGATATTACTGAACGAAAACAGATGGAATCAGCGCTAAAGGAGGCGAATGAAACGTTAGAAATTCGAGTGGAGGAGCGCACAGCCCAATTAACAGAAACTATTGAGCAGCGCGAACAAGAAATGGCAGAACGTCGCCGAGCAGAGGAAGCTTTATACAAAGAACAAGAATTCTTAAGCGCATTGCTCAATAACTTAGCCGATGGCATTGTTGCGTGTGATGCGAATGGAATTTTAACGCTGTTTAATCGAGCGACACAAGAGTTTCATGGGTTGCCGGCGCAACCGATCCCAGCAGGAGAATGGGCGCAACACTTTGACTTGTACCTGCCAGACGGGAAGACCCCAATGCAACGGGAAGACATTCCTCTGTTTCGCGCGTTGCAAGGAGAAGCGGTTCGGGATGTAGAGATGGTAATCGTGCCAAAACAAGGAAAAACGCGCATTCTCCTGGCAAATGGTCAAGCAATTATTGATGCAGCCGGCAAAAAATTGGGTGCGGTGGTGGCGATGCAGGACATCACAGATCGCAAGGAAGCTGAGGCCGCTTTAAGTAATAGTGAATCGCGGCTTAATAGTATTCTTAATTCTCTGAAAGATGTGGTGTGGTCAACTGCTTTTGACACCTTCGAGCTGCTTTACATGAACCCAGCAGCAGAAACGCTTTATGGACGCCCACAGTCTGAATTCTATAGCAAACCGTCTCTGTGGCTGGAGGTCGCTCATCCTGAAGATAGGGACAGAGTTGCCAAATCTGCGAGTGCATGGACAGAAGTTAACAGCCAAGAATTAGAGTACCGAATTATTCGAGCTGACGGGGACGTGCGGTGGATCAGAAGCAAGAGTTGGCTAATTTATGATGAAGCCGGTGTTGTTGTCCGCATGGATGGTTTAACATCCGATATCACCGAGTATAAAGAAGCTCAGAAAGCTCAAGCAAGACTGACGGCAATTCTTGAGGCAACGACTGACTTTGTGGGCGTTGCTGATGCAAATGGCCGCGCTCTCTATATCAACAAGGCAGGTCGCCAAATGTTGGGATTTGGTGAGGATGAGGATGTTACATCCATGTTTATTCCTGAGTTCATGGCGGAGTCTGTCCTTGATCTCATTCTTAATGAAGCGTGGCAGACTGTTGTGCGCGACGGGGTGTGGAGTGGCGAGAGCGCTTTGCGACACCGCACCGGCAGGGATATTCCTGTCTCGCAGGTTTGGATGAGCCATAAATCAGAAAATGGAGAGGTGGAGTTTTTCTCGACCGTAATCCGCGATATCAGCGAACGCAAGCAAGCAGAGGAAGCTTTGCAGCAGCGCGAAGAACAACTACGCCAAATTGTTCAGAATATGCCGGTGATGATGGATACTTTTGACGAACAAGGGAACATTACCGTCTGGAACCGAGAGTGCGAAAGGGTCACGGGTTTCAGTGCCGATGAGATTATTGGCAATTCCAAAGCAATTGAGTTGATGTATCCAGACCCAACCTATCGAGCCTCAATGATGACTTTATGGGCAACACTTGGCAATGATTACCGCAGTTGGGAATGGGAGATCACGGCTAAGGATGGGAGTGTTAAAACAATTGCCTGGTCGAATATCTCTGAGGAATTTCCAATTCCCGGATGGGCTAGTTGGGGGATTGGGGTGGATGTAACTGAGCGTAAGCAAGCAGAGGAGGCGTTGCGACACTCTGAAATCCAATCCAGACAACTTGCCCAACAAGCGCAAGAAAAAGCCCAACAGCTAGAGCAAACTTTGCACGAGTTAAAACGCACCCAAGCCCAGCTCATTCAAACTGAAAAGATGTCTTCTCTCGGTCAGATGGTTGCCGGTGTTGCTCACGAAATTAACAATCCTGTCAACTTTATTCACGGCAATCTTTCTCACCTGAATGACTATACGACTGATTTAGTGGATTTAATCAAGCTTTATAGCCAGTGTTATCCTAACCCGTTGCCGGCTGTGCAAGATTTACTTTCTCAACTTGATTTGGAATTTGTGACTGAGGATCTGCCGAAGGTTTTATCCTCTATGAAAATGGGAACTGAACGCATTCGCGATATTGTGCTGTCCCTGCGGAATTTCTCTCGGCTTGATGAAGCGGAGATGAAAGAAGTCAATATTCATGAGGGTTTGGATAATACGCTGCTGATTTTGCAAAACCGGCTAAAAGCGAAATCTGACCAACCTGAGATTCAAATCATTAAAGAGTATGGGGAATTACCTTTAGTTGATTGCTTTGCCGGCCAACTGAATCAAGTGTTTATGAATCTGCTGGCTAATGCTATTGATGCTTTAGAAACTGTTCCCTTGCCTCGCACGATTACGATCCGCACTTATGCAGTCCCATCTGCTTCAGGAGGGGGGAACCGGGCTGTAATCTGCATTGCTGACAATGGCAGCGGCATGAGTAAAGAAACCCAAGAACGGTTATTTGACCCGTTTTTTACGACGAAGCCGATAGGTAAAGGCACAGGATTGGGATTATCTATCAGTTATCAAATTGTGGTGGAAAAACATGGTGGTACTTTAACTTGCAGTTCACAGCCCGGTAAAGGGACTGAGTTTTCTATTGAGATTCCGATTCATCAAGTCTAGTGAAAATAAAGTCAGGGGCATTGTTAACAAACCGAATGATCGCTCACTTATTCCACGCTTAAATTCAGCCGGCTGAGAAAGCCACGCAAACGCTCACTTTGGGGATTTGTCAAAACTTCTCGCGCAGAACCCGACTCTTCTACTTTACCCTGATGTAAAAATAACACTCGATGCGCGACTTCCCGCGCAAATAGCATTTCATGGGTGACAACAACCATTGTCATTCCCTCTTCGGCAAGTTGTTGCATAACTCGCAACACTTCTCCCACTAATTCCGGATCAAGGGCGCTGGTGGGTTCATCAAATAGCATCACTTTGGGATTTACACACAAGCTGCGGGCGATGGCAACTCGCTGTTTTTGTCCTCCGGAAAGTTGTTGGGGATAGGCTTGGGCTTTTTCGGAAAGTCCAACTTTTTCTAAATAAAATCTTGCTTGCTGAATGCTTTCCTGACGCGATTTTCCTAAAACTTTTTGTGGGGCTAAAGTTAGATTTTCTAATACACTTAAATGCGGAAAAAGATTGAATTGCTGAAAAACCATCCCCACCTCAGTTCGTAACTGTCGTAGTCGGGTCCGGCTGAGGTTTGGGGGAGACAAATCGATGCCGCTAACAACCAACTGCCCGCCGTCAATTTTTTCCAGCCGGTTGAAACATCGCAGCAGGGTACTTTTGCCACAGCCCGAGGAACCGATGACGGCAACAACTTCACCTTGATTAACCGAGCCGGTGATTCCTTGCAACACTTGCAGAGAACCAAAGTTTTTCTGAAGATTTTCAAACGTGATCGTGGGAGTGGGATTTTCCATAAATCACTCAGACCCTTTTAGCTTTTAAGGTTTAATGATCCGTTAAATCTTTTTAACAGAAAGTGTTTTTAGCTAACATTTTAAAAAGTGAGCTGATATTAGCATAAAATTACTAAATTATCAATTCCTCAACCGATGGGTAATCCCAGCATTAAACATTAAAATGCCAAAAGAGAATTTATCGTTACCCCACCGGCACTTCCCTGGTTTGCCGGCAAAATCGCCAAAGTTGCTGCGCCGGCTCGCATTGGGTTTAAGCTGTCTACTGCTACTCGCCGGCTGCGTGTTAAACGCCAACCTTGCCGACACCCCCAAAACCCTCAAAGTTGCCACCGGCGCAGATTACCCTCCTTTTGAGTTTCAAGCACAAAATGGCGAATTAACCGGCTTTGATATTGATTTAATCCAAGCTATCGGCAAAGCCACGAACTTTAAAATTGAATTTCAAAGTATGCCCTTTGATGGCATTATTCCGGCATTGCAGTCAAGAACCGTGGATGCTGCTATTTGCGCCATGACGATTACGGCTGAACGCACTAAAACAATTTCTTTCTCCCGACCTTATTTTAAAGCCGGCATCGCAATTGCCATCAAAACGAACAACACAACTATTACTTCGTTTGATAGCCTCAAAAATAAAACAATTGCTGTGCAAATCGGCACAACCGGCGCTCAAAAAGCCAAAGAAATTCCTGGTGCAAAACTGCGAACTTATGATTCCGCCCCCCTGGCATTGCAAGCCTTGGTTAACGGGAATGTAGATGCTGCAATTAGTGATGCCCCCGTCACCCTTTACGCCATCAAACAAAGTAATCTCAAAGGCATCAAAATTATCGACCAATTGATTACAGAAGAATTCTTTGGCATTCCGGCACCTAAAAATTCTCCTTCTCTCGCCGCTATTAATAAAGGTTTAACAGCGGTTTTGGATAATGGTACCTACACCAAAATTTATCAAAAATGGTTTAATGTTCAGCCACCGGAACTACCGACAACCTTACCTTTTTTAAACTCAGACAATGCTGATATCGACACCGGGGGTTCAACCGGCAGGATCGTCGCCGCCTTGCCCAACTTGCTGCGAGGCGCATTAATTACGTTGCAACTAACGGCTTTCTCCCTATTTTTAGGGGCGATCGCAGGTTCTTTGATTGCCCTCGCCCGTCTTTCTTCCTATCGCCCTTTGAGTGTGCTGGCGCGGGTGTATATCGACTTTTTCCGAGGAACACCCTTGCTGGTGCAGATTTTTATGATTTATTATGGCTTGCCGGCGCTGGTGCAAGAGTTGGGATTGAGCTTTACCCTAGATCGCCTGCCGGCAGCCGTGATGGCGCTGAGTCTTAATAGTGCTGCTTACATTGCAGAAATTGTCCGCGCCGGCATTCAATCGATAGAACCCGGACAAGCCGAGGCTGCACAATCTTTAGGATTAGGGCCGGTGCAAACGCTGCAATATATTATATTTCCTCAAGCGTTGCGGCGAATGATCCCACCTTTAGGCAATGAATTCATCACCTTGCTTAAAGATACTAGCTTAGTTGCTGTGATCGGTTTTGAAGATTTATTCCGTCGCGGACAGTTAATTGTGGCAGAAAATTATCGCACGTTTGAGATATACACGGCTGTCGCCTTAATTTACTTAGCTCTTACCCTCTTGTCCTCTCAAGCTTTTAGCTGGTTAGAACGTTGGATGAACCCTGTTAAACGGCAATTTAAATGATATTCACCTTCTGGCTGCTCCATTACTACCCTTTTGGATAGATGAACTGCACTCGCGCGATCAGGCAAAGTAATTGAGTAATTCTCGCAGAGAATAAGTTTATGGCCAGCAACGGAAATACAGTGATCAGCAACCTGGAGTACGACTTGCTCACAGTGCTGCAAAACAAGTCCGAAGCTCTCGAAGCCTACGAAGCTTATATCAAAGACGCACAGGAAACGGGATATCAGCCTTGTGTGGAACTCTTCTAGAAGTTACAGCAGACAGAGATGCAGCAGGCGCAGGAGATCCGGCAGCATCTTCAGGAAGTGATGCAGAAGGGCAAAATGTAGGACTTAGTTTGCCTTGCTTGAGCGATGACCAGAGCCAGCCGGCTATATACTCCTCCCTGCTTAAACAGGCGGGCGAAAAGGTGAAATTATCAGGACATAAGTAACTTCTAAAAGCAGGCATCGGCAAGAGCAATAATGACAAAATTTACTGTCAAACTTGGAACTTCCCTAGGCCACCAGCTCCAGTCCTAATTTGCTCGGTCAGTCCTCACAATAAATGAGGCAAAACTAAACCAGAAAAAGGCAAAAATAAAACTAGGAAGTTTTTGTTTTTGTCTTTTATCCTGACTTTTAAATTCTCATTGTTTTATGCAAACTAAGTGCAAAATTATTTCTCCGTAACGGGTGATCGGGCAATGCCGGCCAATCAGGTACGGCCACGGATGCAATAAAGACGATCCAACGATAAAATCGTGGGGATCATTAGCCGGTCTAACCCCCAATATGAACGCGGTTGTCGAGACGGGTGCTCTACTCAACAAAATAGTTCCACTATTGAACAAACTCCTGTATCGCTTAGCCTTAGGCAAATGCAATCAGAATTGCTCACACAATTTTAGTTGCACTGGCTCAAGGGCAGGAGTAGGGTGCATCACGACAAACACCTTGGGGAAGCCGAAAAGTAGAACCTAGGCGGGTTTTTGCAGCGGATTTTGCACCGGCAAATCCTCCCAATCGCAACCCCAATCTAATGGCTCACAAAAAAATTCAGAGCCGCCTTTGGTTCGCTAACGCGCTAGAAAAATGGGCCATCTAGAGGTAAGCGATGTACACAGATCGACAATCATTCAGACACTGGAACGTCAGTAGTTCTGACAATGAGTTGATTCAACAGTGGGTGGGGTGCCAATCTCCCCGCCGACGGCGGTCTTCCTGGCGCTTGGCCAAACAGTTCCAAGCTTTTGCCGGCAAACCCTTCGCCCAAGTCACAAGAGCCGATATTCGGGCGTTTGGAACCGCTAAAGCGTCTGAGGGCGTTTCCCCCCAAAAAGTTGCACAGATGCTGTTGGGGATTAAGTCTTTGTTCACCTTGGGATACGAACTCGGTGTGCTGCCAGTGAACATCCCCCCAGAACGTTGGCCAAAAATTAGGCTCAAAAGGCGTTCTCGTCGTAAGAAACCTGCTCGGAAGTGGGGATTCGGTTTGGGGTTGAGTGTTTGTTGTTTAGCGCTGATAGTCCCAGGATTTCTTAACAACGTACAATCTACCCAACCGGCATTGAGTCTCACGGCGCGGGATTGGGACGAACCCAAAGTGTCGGGACAGTTAAGTGATTTATACGCCCAAACCGCAACACCCCTCAAAAGCGCTAACATCAAAGCTTTTCTAGACCTGATCGCTGTAGCGGAAGGAACGGCGGGATCAGATGGCTACCGCACTCAATTCACCGGCGTTAAATTTGATAGTTTCCGCACCCATCCTGATCAGGTGAACTGCGCCTACTCTAACGGGCGGCGCATTTGCTCAAGTGCGGCGGGGAGATATCAATTTTTAAAGCCAACGTTTGACCGGCTCAAACGAAAATTAGGATTGCCAGATTTTGGCCCCCGATCTCAAGATTTGGCAGCGATTGAATTAATTCGAGAACAAGGCGCGCTGGCAGATATTGAAGCTGGCAACATTAAAGCCGCTTTACGCAAAATCTCAGCCATTTGGGTTCATGTTGAAGGTGCCGGTTATGGGCAACCCGAACACCCTTTAGATAAGTTAGAGGCGATGTACTGGCGGGAGCGAAAAAAATATGAATCTCCCTCACAGGCACAGAAATAGGGGAATAAGCCACCCATAAGCGAATACCCTTCTCATTCATTCTTTTAGGGGATCACCTCAAAATCCCCCATTCCTCTCTACCCTTTAATCCAGCTTAATTGTCTTCCTTCCTTCCCTAAAAAAGTGGAAATTGAGAAGAGAGGGCAACGCATGAAATTCTCGCCCTTCGCCGGCTTTTTCCGCTCACCAAAGCGCTGTTATTTTTTACTTTTACGTTTATATGGGTCGCCCGGGATTCGAACCCGGAACTATTCGGTTAAAAGCCGAGTACTCTACCGTTGAGTTAGCGACCCAGTAAGTGTGCCTTTAAAACACCTTTACTAGATTAGCAGAGGTTTTTCTAAAAGACAAGTTATTTGTCTAAAAAACTTACCGTCATCCGAACGAGCGTCTCGCAACTGGCTCCGGGCTGTAAGCGAATCAGAGGTTTACCGACATTAAGGGCATTGCGGGGAGCGCTCCAAGGTTCAACACAGTAAAAGTCTTTACCCTTTACCGTCCAGAAAACCACCGTGGAATAGGTGCTGTTGTAGCTGAGGGTGATCCGCGTCTGCCGGCTGGCATCGGTGACACTGGTGGCTAAGCCCGTTAACTGGTTAAACGCCACATCAATTTCATCTTGCTCAAAGTCAAAGGTGCCGGTGAACGGGTGTTTCGTCTGTGCTCTTTGATCTTGGTATTGGACAGCAGGAATATTGAAACCCAACTGAGTTTTGTCAAGCGCCAAAAAGTAGGGATGCAAGCCGGTGGAAAAGGGCATTACCTCAGTCGAGCGATTTGTATAGCGCTGAAAAATTTCCAAGGCGTTACCTTTGATCTGGTAAGTAAAAGCCAGTTCAAAGTCAAAGGGGTAAACAGCGCGTGTTTGGTCATTGCTGGTCAAAACCAGCGTCATAGCGGCTCGCTCTTCAGTAATTTGCTCTCGCACTTCCCAAGGCAGATCGCGGGCAAACCCATGCTGTTTGAGGGTGTATGGCTGGTCGTTGTGAGTGTAGGTGTTGTCTGGCAAGTTGCCACAGATCGGAAATAAAATCGGAATTCCACCTCGCACACTCAAGTCTGGGTTGGCAAACCGGGCGGTATCTAAGTAAAGGATTTCTTGGCCTTTTACCCGCCAGCCGGTGATAATGCCACCCCGTTCTGGAACGACCTCTAGCCGAGATTCTGCGGCTTGGTCAGTGAGAATGTAGGTTTTATACTGCTGCTTTTTGACGGCGATCGCAAACACAGTGGTTATTTGTTAGTTATCAGTTGTCAGTCGGTACAAGTCAGTTGTCAAATATCAGTAGCGACTAACATTTAACAACTGACTGCGAGGCGATTTATCTCGCCTAGGCGAACACCGGCAGTTGAATCGTCTTGCGACGCATTTGCTCGGCTGCTAGGCTGAGAGTTTCCGCTTCTTTCTGCTTCCAATTCGACAGATTAAAAGAAGGCGGTGGAATTGCGGGTAGTTGACTTTGTTGATTTTCCGATGGCGGTGAGGGTAGGTTGGGAACGAACGGTTGTGTGATAAACGGCTGAGTGTTAATAAACTCATCCTCAGCAGCCGGTTCAGTTTCAGGAGAAGCCTCTAGCTGTTCCTTATTTTGAAGCACTTCAAGCTCCTCAGCATAGTTCCGCAGAATAATATCAGCGGGAAACACCGGCACTTTGATTGAAGAATTCGAGTTCTGGGCCGGCACTGGGGAAGAATTGGGTGCTGTTACAAGTGCCGGCGCAGAATTTGCGCCCCCTGTTGTAAATTGTGCATTCTGTAAAGCCGGCCCAGAATTTGCACCCTCTGCTGCGGCAATTGATTCGGTTCGCCGAGTGTTCAAGATCATCGGTGATGTCATTGGCCGCTCAAAAATATGAGAAATTTCCTCAATGTGGTTGAGAATTTCGTCGCCTCGCTCATCCTTAACAACGCTTGGCTGATACTGCCTCACTTCCACCGGCAGAAACTCTACCTTCATTTTTTTCCCTTTCAGCGATACTTTCAGCACGGCTGTATCGTAATCGCTGCGAGAATTCCCCCCGAAGATAAAATTTCCTAACGAGTAGGCAATGGGCCGGCCCTTATAAATCTCTGCACCCTGCAAAACGTGGGGATGATGGCCAACTACCACATCGGCTCCCTGATCGATTGTGAAATGAGCCAATTCTCGCTGCCAATCAGCAGGATAATCGGCGAGTTCCTCACCCCAATGGTAGTTCACGATAATCCAGTCTACCTGGTTCCGGATCGCACTGATATCTTCAGCGATTTGAGCTTCGAGCAAAGGGTTGGTGCCGGCTACTTTATCGGCGGCAGCGTGAGATTCTGGATCGTAGTACCCCAGATAGGCGATACGCTGACCTTTGACTTCGATAATTTCTGGGCGTCGTGCTTCTTTGATATCTCTGCCGGCACCCACGTAGCGAATTCCCGCCCCATCTAATGTTTGCAGCGTTTCCGCGAGTCCCGGTGCCTCATAATCCATCGTGTGGTTGTTGGCAAGGTTTACGATATCCACACCCCCCTCGGTCAGCGCTTGGACAGATTCGGGATCGGCTTTAAAATTAAATTCTTTACCGGGTCTAATCGTCTCGGATCGCGTCAGCGGATTTTCCAAATTGACCATCGCCACATCCACTTGCCGGTATAAATCCATTTGAGCGAAGGCCCATTTGTAATCCTTGCCGGCGACATCGGCAAAGGAATCTGATAGGGTAACATCGCCGGCAAACATCAGCGTCACAATCGGATCAGTCGGATCGGTTACCTGATTGTGATATTTCACGGGGATGGTTTCTAAAGCCGCCCGCACCTCTTTGGGGCGAGTTTGTTGGGTCAGCGTCACCGCCTCAGTCGGAATAGGAGTAGTAGCAATTTTATTATTTAGAATGGCGCGGTAACCAAACCAGCAGCCAAAGGTAAAAGAAGCAACTGCTGTGCCTACCACTAACATGGCACGCAGCACCTTAAAATTAATTTTCTCGCCCGGCAGCCAGCCAATCGAATGCCTTCTGGGCACCCCTTGTACGCGCCGTTGCTGGTTAGCTGGGGTGACGATGCGGACTGATTGTTTCCATACGATATCGGGTTGGCCGGCACAACGCGCCACAATCCGCACGCCATCTATTTCGTCAGAGTTCAGTTTCCAAATTTGGTGACAGATTGATTGCACAGTCCGCTGCTTGTCCACTGCTTGTCGGAACTCTACAAAGATTTGTAGACAGCCGGCCTGAGCGTTTTCTACACGGGCGTGAATGCCTTGAGGCAACAAATACGTGTTTATCCAATACGTCAGTGCCCGGAAATTCCCAGCCCGCGCTAAATCGATTACAGACGGTTGCCACACACTGTCTAGAGTCGTCATCCTGTTCAATCCTCAACACACGCTACGCTGCTTAAAACTAGCACCCTATTGAAAGTCAACTCAAGTATTCTCCGGCAATAGGAGGAGCTTGTTTAATGGCAGTTCAATCGTAGTTTACACCGGCACCTGTGATTCTACGGGCAGGTTTGATTAACCTAGCTGCAAGAAAGCGTATCGATCTCCACAGACACGACGTTGCCATCTTGCTCGCTCAACTCCCCCGTACCTGCCGGCGAAGGCATTTGCAGAACCCCAGCACCCTACAAGCTCGTTCCCAGACTGCAAAGATTGATACAAATTGTCAGTGACTTCAGTCACTTTGACACAAGCTTCACAATCACAGCTATCGGGGATCGCTATCAACTGATCTCTCGCTAAAATCTAGGATATTTAAGGCTAAGGAATTCACAGACTCAGGATGCTCATACTGCTATGATTCGCACCCTTGTAGAATCCGCATTTCAAACAGGTTGCCTCAGCGTCGAATCGGAAGGTCTTATCCGCCAAGTTTTAGCGCTCAAGGGCTATTGCTTAGACGATTTAGACGCACTTGCTAACCTTTGTGACGCTGTCAAGGCTGGTTACATTCAACGCGAAAGTCGGGGGAGAGTCTCGCTCTTTTTAGAGGAAGCTCGCAAACTCTCACAAAGTTTTCTTTTCGCCAACAGTTAAACGAGAAAACTTCACTCTAACAATTTCTACTAAGCGCTGAGAGAGTGGTTTCTCGGCGTTTTGTGCCGATGAACGGCCTTAGTCTTATCGGCGTTTTTGAGAGCGCGAGAGTTATATAAGGTATAAAATCCTCCGGAAAAGCGGTTGTTTCAGTGCCTTTTTAAGCATTCAAACAGTGGTAGGATTGGCGAAGTCGTTCATTACTTGGCTGAAATATTGCGATGGCAACTGCCACTTCCTATCCCAACGCACCTGATGTGTCAACCGAAGACTACCTGGTAGTAGGCTTAGCCACTTGCTTTATCAAAGAAGATGGCGAAGTCCATGAAGTTAAAATTATCGAGCCTATCCCTTCGGCAGCTTTAGAAGCAATTCTCAAAGGAATTCCCACTTCTTACCAAATGGCTTTGAGCACAACTGTGGGGGCTGTGTTAGATGGTGAAACCCCTCAAAAACCGGCCCAGTTTCCTGCAGAGGCTCAATTTTGCGATGAGTTTTCCTTCCGGACGATCGCGGCAACTCGCACCTACAAAAGCCGTACCAGCGCTCAATCACACCTTCCTTTGGGAACTGTGCGCGATGACTTTAATTATTCCCTGGATCGCAAGCGGGTGCTGAATTCCCAGCGAATTATTAAAACGGAAGACAATGTGAAGCAACACGAGTACACGCACAAGGTACTGTAGCAAGCATCAGAATTCAGAACCTTGTCAACCTTCTGAATTCTGATTTTTTAAGATTTTAATAGATTGTCGGCCTTGTCTCACCTCAAAGGTCAGCCAGCAGCTTCTCGGATGCTAAAAATACGCCGGCTTGAGTGATCAATGCTGAAGGCTCGTTTCGCCTGGAAATACAGTTTCCATTCCTCTGCCGGTTGAGGCAAAAAAGATAATTCACGATTAAATTAATTTAACCTTAAAGATAGAGGAAATTTTTCTCTATCTCAGACTTTGGAACACTTTAATAAAATTGAATGGAGTTATTTTGTATTCGCGCTTACTTGCTAAATTCACAGATAACTCTTTCTGTAGATACAAGTAAGAAACAAGATAAATTTGTTATTTTGAATATAAGTAATCATTAAATGCAAAGGCCAGCATGACTTGTTCAGCCTTGGCTGTTTCACCCTGGCTTTATTGAAGCTTCGGACACTAAGGGATTCTATTTTAATGGGATAATTATGCACTGACTCCGTGAAACAAAGTTATGCAGAAAAGACTAAGTAGCTTTAGCAAAAAAATTATCTTTATGCGAAAAATTTCTAATCAATAGAAATCACAGTCAATACAGCCCCTTTTTGATGTCAATTCTTATAAAGAGAATAGCCATTAAAAACGGCTGGTGATTGTAAAAATAAAGATAAAATCAAGGTTTTATGTAAAAATATTTTATAAATTATAAAATATTTAACAAATTAAAAATTTAACTTATTATAGCAAAAATTTATATTTATTAAATTAAAGCCTATAAAAACCAAACAATATTTTTATAGCTGAGTGTCTGAAACCTCTTATTATTTTACGAAGAATGAATATTATTTTGACTTTAAAATCCAAGAATAGGGGAAAAGAATGATCCGCTTATTAGTTAGTATCTTAGAAATTACTTTGGGCACATTTTACGGAAAACGTTTTTACGCCAAGTGCTTTGTGTTGGAGACGATCGCCCGTGTTCCTTACTTTGCTTATCTCTCAGTGCTTCACCTTTATGAAAGTTTTGGTATGTGGGATAAATCAGATTGGCTGAAAATTCACTTCGCTGAAACGTGGAATGAATTGCACCACCTGCGAATTCTCGAGGCGCTGGGGGGAAATGAGCGTATGATTGACCGCTATATCGCTCGAATTGGTGTTTTATTTTACTACTGGGTTCTTGTTTTTATTTATATGATTTCACCCAGATCGGCTTACTACTTTAACGAATTAGTGGAAGGAAAAGCCCACGACACCTATGATAAGTTTTTAAACGAGTTTGGGGCGGAACTTAAAACCCAGCCGGCACCGGCTGTGGCAATCACATATTACCGAGATGGCGATCTGTACATGTTTGATGAGTTTCAAACGTCTCATCTGCCGGCACAGCGCCGGCCAAAAATTGAAAATCTATACGATGTGTTTGTCGCTATCCGTAATGATGAAATGGAACACGTTATGACGATGAAGGCTTGTCAGAGATCGGATGCGAAGGAGATTATAAATAGCCCTCATAGTGCTGAGGCTAAAGCTCAATCTGAAGAAGATTCAGAGGTGTCCGATAAACATTTAGTTTAGTGGTTAGGGGAATTAGATTTTTTTTAACCGCAGATTAACGCAGATGTGGGCGATAGTCTGCTATTAGGTATATCCAAACAAGCTGAGGATTGGATGCAGTTTATCTATAGTTTTTAAGATTTCACCGGCAGTCTTAAGTAAATGAGACGGCTGGTTATTTTCCTGCGTCTTCAATTAGTTTTTTGAAGCAGAGATAGGCTTGTTCGGGCGTAAGGGGGGGAGATTCTTTTTCGTTGGGGATGTAGTATTGCCGACTATCTGGAAAATGACGGACGACAAAACTAGGAATTAGCCCTAATTGCATTGCTTTTTCCCCAAGGTTATCTGCGGTTTCTGAGAGAGTGTATTCATCGTGAAAAGGCGCTTCAGTCATAGATGCTTATCTCCTAAGCTGATAGTGTGTGCAATCTATTCTGTTATAATCGGCCCTCTGCAATTTGAGGTGCCGGCAAGATTTCTGGATCATCGTCCAGCGATAGCAAGAATTGTATTAACTGATGAATTGCTGGCCATTGCAATCAGCAGGCCGGCATTAAGGTCTGTATTCGTTGCGCCTTCTAGGATGCGCCCTGTATCTTCTTTAACGGCTGCATGACATAAGGCGTACGTCACACCGGCTATCACACCACCCAAAACGATATTGGTGCGAATTCCCAAGGGGATCAGGGAACTGGCTGCCACATCTAAGCCGATGTTAAGGAGGGTGCCGGCTTTAAAGGTTTTTCCGCCAACGGTAACATCCTTATCCAGGGGCACTTGCAGGTTTTGTGTCGGTTTTCCCTTGAGTGCCCAAATTGCTTTCGTTAGACTGCCCACATTAATCGGGCTATCAAGAATGCCACTGACATCATTGTATGAACCGATTTCTTTGGGTGCCGGTTTTTTGGAAGGAGTGTAGGTGAGGTATCCACTGGGCGGTCTTGCCGGCAAAGCCAGTTGAAGGCGGTAAGCCAGAAAGCCAATCACGAGGAGAATAAGTGACAGTAAAATAGCTGTACGCGATGATTTCCTTGTGGACTGTGTCTCACCCATAAGATGCCTCACCTACCACTTTTTTGGTTGTTCAAAGCCGGTTTTTCACCCACTCCAAGTACAAGGCAACTGAAGACAATTTGTCAGAAACTGTTGGGGCAAAAGTTGAGCGTTTAAATTTATCCTATTTTGCTCAAGACAGAGATATCTCTACCATCTAACTTCGCCCCACTCAGCACTCAGGACTCAGCACTCTTTCTGAGACTTTGCCCCACTAAGAACTGAGAACTCAGGACTCAGGACTCATTCTTACTTGCTTGCCGGTGGCGTGCAATTTTGGATCAGGTAGTGGTGCATCAGGACCCGGATCTGGGCCTAATGGCTGAGGATCTTCCACATACTTGAACTCGCCTTTGCCATCCATTGATTCGCCTTTCGCCCAGCGGCCTTCTGCGCTGTCTGTACCATCAGAATGGTTCCAGAATTGATAAGAAAACTCTGTCTTTTCCAACTCTTGTGGGAAAGAACTTGGCACCGGCGTTGTTTCCAGTCCGGAAGATTCCAAATCTTCAATCGCGGCTAACCACAGGTTTTGGTGCATGGTGTCGCGGGCGATCATAAAGCTGAGGGTATCTTTCACCCCTGGATCGTTTGACATTTCATACATCCGCACAGCCTGTAGCCGGCCTTGTGATTCCGCATGAAGATTTGAGCGGAAGTCTGCCAGTAAGTTGCCGCTAGCAACGATGAAACGACCGTTCCACGGATAACCGACACTGTCAGCCGCTGTTGCACCCCCACCTGTGACTATAGCGTGTTGGGGGTTCATGCTTCCCATGATCACATCGCGGGGGTTGCTGCCTCCCATCACCGCACCCACAACGGCATCTTTGAAGCCTTCTTCTTGCTGGGCAACCGGCGCTTTATCTAGCAAGTGGGCGATCATTGTCGCGAGCATTTCAATATGCCCAATTTCTTCTGTTCCCACATCAAGCAGCATATCGCGGTACTTAGCCGGCCCTCTACAGTTCCACCCTTGGAATAGGTACTGCATCATCACCGTCATTTCGCCAAAGGTGCCCCCGATCAATTCTTGAATTTTTTTGGCGTAGACTGGATCGGGATTTTCAGGCCGCTTGTAATACTGCAGTTGCTTTTTGTGATAAAACATCACGAACTCCTATATTTGTGTTTGCTTGATTGATCGCACCGCACATTCTGCAACACAATCCTC
Source organism: Microcoleus sp. FACHB-672 (assembly GCF_014695725.1). Classification (NCBI taxonomy): domain Bacteria; kingdom Bacillati; phylum Cyanobacteriota; class Cyanophyceae; order Oscillatoriales; family Microcoleaceae; genus Microcoleus; species Microcoleus sp. FACHB-672. Next base: position 38,340 of record NZ_JACJOU010000032.1, read on the forward strand.
AAAAGGTAGCAACACATTCACAACAAGTGATTGATGTATTGCTATTTAACTTTTAACGTTATTGCGCGGCTAAGGTAATCGACCAATAGAAAGACAAAAATTTCAATAGGTGATTTTTTCTTATAACTTTGGATGAGGTTTATTCATCACGTCCATGAATTTGTGCCGGCAGACTGGTCGCTTCAATTGCTGTGAATGCTTCCAAAATTTTGTAGTGATGTTTAGCTGCTTTTGGCACAATCCAAGAATTACCAGGCTCAAGTAAAAGTGTCTGACCTTCTATGTGTAATTCAGCACGTCCTTCGATTACATAACCGACCTTTTCCTACTTACGTTGCGCTTCTGGTTTGGCTTCGCCTGGTTGCTCGCTTTCCCAAAGACGCATTGAAACACTTTTGCCTGAGGCAAGATATTTTTGCCCCATTTCCCCTTCTGGAGAATAAGCGGAGTCTACTTTTTTCACACTGGTATCAGCCGTCATCATCTCCCTGTTTTTAAAATGTGTCGATTAACACTAAATCTTGAAACATTCAGAGTCGGCAGTAGTGTGGCCTCCGGGCAAAGCATTCGGATAATCTTTAGTTTGTTCGCTTACTGATCGCCCAAATGCTTTGCCCCTACAGTTTATGCGGTTGTATAATCTGAATCCATCCAGCAGCGCGGCAGGCTTTCTCCGGAGGGGAAAATCAATTGACTCTTCTTAAATGAAGCTGTGCTTTGCTCTTCTTGTCCATCTTGATCGCGTCCTTGGATCTCCTGTTGAGTCGGCTTAAACAGCGCTTCAACATCTTCAATTTTAATTAAGCTGCCCGTTTCTTTGTCTTTCAAAAACATGGTTTCTCCTTATTTTGTGAGTGAAAAAGATAAAATAAAGGCACGTCAACCTTTATTCTTTTGTGAGCCGGCACCCCCTCCCCGTGTTAAGAGAAATTTAACGCTTCTCTTAACACGGAGGTTTGTTTGGTGGCACATCCATAATTCCTGACACTTTAATGAGTGCCGGCAGCCGGTAATTTTGGCATCAGCCATCCAAAATTTAAAATCTGCATCTCTAACGAATTACGGCTTCAGAACGATTTTGATGCAGTTGTCTTTTTTATTGCAGAAAATCTCATAGCCGTGCGGGGCTTGGTCTATTGGCAGACGATGGGTAATCACAAACGATGGATCGATGTCGCCATTTTGAACGTGATCGAGTAACTTCTGCAAATACCGATGTACATGGGTCTGTCCGGTTTTCATGGTTAAGCCTTTGTTCATGAAGGCACCCATCGGCATCTTGTCTACAAAGCCGGTGTACACACCCGGAACCGATACAGTCCCGCCTTTGCGACAAGCCACAATCGCTTGACGTAATACATTAGGTCGATCAGTTTCTAAACGGACTGCTTGCTTCGCTTTGTCATAGAAGCCCTCTAAACCGAGTCCGTGCGCTTCCATGCCGACCGCATCCATTACCGAATCTGGCCCGCGCCCGCCGGTCATTTCTTTGAGGGCTTCCCCGACCTCAATTTCCTCATAGTTTAAGACTTCTGCCCCGCCGTCTTTGGCCATCTGGAGGCGTTCCGGAACGCGATCAATCGCAATCACTCGTCCCGCGCCTAGCATGAGGGCACTTCTAATCGCAAACTGCCCAACCGGCCCGCAACCCCAAATCGCAACGGTATCTCCAGGTTCGATGTCGCAGTTTTCTGCGGCCATGTAGCCGGTGGGGAAAATATCTGTGAGAAATAGGACTTGGTCATCTGTCAGTCCATCGGGAATCTTGAACAACCCGACATCCGCAAAGGGAACGCGGGCATACTCTGCCTGACCGCCGGCATACCCGCCGGTTAGGTGGGAGTAGCCGAACAGACCGGATGGGGAATGACCCAGCATTTTTTCCGCCATCCAAGCATTGGGATTGGAATTATCACATAATGACGATAAACTGCGGTTGCAAAAGAAGCAGTTACCGCAAGAAATGGTGAAGGGGACAACAACGCGATCACCAACAGCGAGGTGTTTGCCTTTGTCATGGATATTTCCATTCTTAAAAGCACTACCCAACTCAACAATTTCCCCCATGAATTCATGACCCAGGATGTCGCCTGGTTTCATAGTGGGGTTATAGCCGTTATAGAGGTGCAAATCAGAACCGCAGATTGCAGTTGATGTGATTTTGATAATCGCATCACGCGGATTAATGAGTTTGGGATCGGGAACTGTTTCAACTTTTATATTGTTTGTGCCTTCCCAGCAAACTGCTTTCATGGAATTATTTCTCCTAAATATAAATGAGGTTGGCAAATCGTAAGTTCGCAACAAGCAAGCACAAGCTCGTTTGGTCAGAAAAAGTTGTAGCTTGTGCTTCTTGTTAAGTTGATCTTTTTAAACTCGCACTAGCCGATTTGATAAACGGTGTATCCCGTTTATTTGCGGCCAGATGTTTGGCCTTCTGTGGTTGCGAGTTCGCCAGTTTCCATGACTTGTTTGAACCGGCCCAAATCGTCGGCAACTTGCTGCGCGGGTTCTTCCCCAAAAAGTTTGGCAAATGCGGCGGCTAGTCCGCCCCCTGGCGGGTTATATTCCAGCACGACTTTTACTTCGGTGCCGCGATTTGCCGGTGCCGGTGTGAAGCGCACAAACCCAGAGTTGTCTATGTCTGCACCTTCTACAGACGCCCAGGAAATCAATTCATTTTCTCGCTCATTGATAATTTCTGCATCCCATTCAACGCTGTTACCTAAAGGTGCGCTGGCAATCCAGTGTGAGCGCTTGTCACTACTAACAGTTACAGATTTGAGATGCTTCATAAAATGCGGCAGATTCTCAAAATTACGCCAGAAACGATACAGCTCATCTGCCGATCTATTAATCGTTACGGTTCTTTCTACTTTGATGCTTTGATTCATACCAATTGCTTCCTGCGCTTGCTGTACAGTGCTTTGTTTCGTTACACCTTGATAAATCAAACCGCTGCCAGCGACAGCCATCAAAGCACCTCTCAAAGAGCGTTCTTTTAATGCCATAAGGACTAAAGCCCCGCCGCCAATTAAGGACGCCCAGCGTTCTGTTTCGCCAGCTTCTGTTGGATTTTGTGGCTGGCTGCTTTCATTTGATATCTGTTCCATCGATCTCCTCCTTTTACTTCAATTTATCTAAATAAGTTGATTGAGCTGATTTTTATTAAATCCAATAATCCTTTAAAAACTTATCTGTACTAATTCCCTCAAAACTGGTTATACGCGGATAAGTTTTTGATTTTTGGAAATTTTAGAGACTGAAGCCAACAGTAACGCCAGCAAACTTAAAGCGAACACATCCTTAAGAAAAACAGGTAAAATAAGGTATTTAGATAACCGACTCAGACATTCTGAGCTATCAGTTACTAAAGACATACTTTAAGGGTTTATCTAACGAGTCGTCGTCTATCTGAAGAAATAAAACGATTAATTATTAGCAAATACGAGGAGTGCAGGCTGAACATTGAGGGGCTGTTTTGTGGTTATGGATACATCTATTCTGCAAAACGATTGGCAATTGCAAGAGTAGTTAAGCATTTTTATGAAAAATTGTCGTTTTCTAAGCTTTAGTCATCCCCACAACGACACAAGTTTTGTGCAAAAGGTATCAGTCTTTTGTTAGAGTATATTCTTAATGAATTTCCTAAAATTAACAGCGGAGATTTATTATTGGCTACAAGAAATAATCTGAGAGCCGATTGATGCTGATTCGCTTTTACTTTCTGCTATTTTTGTGCTTTTCAGTTAGACTTATCTTCTACTTCTTTAGACAGAGAAGAAAGTTTCATCCGACGACTTTCACGAGAAATCGGTACTAAGGCTGGGGCTTTATTGATAACATGGTTATTTTGAAAATTTTCAATTAATTTTGAAAATTCTGTAATTGTTGGGGCTTCAAATACACTCCGCAAAGGTAATTCTATTTCAAAGGCATCACGCACTCTAGAAATTAGCTGCGTTGCTAATAAGGAGTGACCTCCTAATTCAAAGAAATTATCGTGAATGCCTAGGCGTTTGAGTCCCAAAATTTCAGCCCAAATTTTTACCAACCTTTCCTCAACCGGCGTACGAGGCGCGACATAAGAACCGGATAGTTCTGGTTTAATGGGTTCAGGTGCCGGCAGTGCACGGCGATCCACTTTTCCGTTGGGTGTGATTGGCAGGGACTCTAACACGACAAATGCTGAGGGAACCATGTATTCAGGCAATTTTTCGGTTAAATAACTCTGTAATTGCGGTACTAATTTACGGGCAGCTTTTGCTTGCAGAGGATTGTTTGCATAAGAATGCAAATTACCTTTCTTTACCATCAAATCAGCATTATTTGTTCTGCCTTGGAAGCTCAAAGAAGTTCTTTGATTGTTTAGGACTTCTTTTCGGACAAAAATCGCGTCATAGCAATCATTACCACCGGCCTCTGACCAGCTAATATTAAGTACATAGGATAATTTCTCACTCATCCCATACAAATCTTCTGGTTCAACTCCAAACTCTTGAAATTCTTGCAAAGCTCTCTGCAATTGACTTGCTGTTTTAAGTTTTCCGCCTTCTGACAGCCATTCTGCGGTTTTAACGGCTGCCATAACTCGCGCATTCGGTATCCGAGTAATACTGATAGCTTCGGGTTTAGTGGCAGTTAATAACTGGTGAATTTTAGAGAGTGTCAAATTATCTTCAATCCAGTCTAGACACTTTACTTCATCCCTAGTTTTGTTAACCGTTGCTTTTTCAGTCTTAATATGAAGTATGACATTATAACGAAACTGAGTTAATTCATTATGATGCCGGCCTCGCATTAGCTGAATTTCGATATCGCTAATTTCTGGCAAATGTTCCTTTAATGCAGTAAAGAAACCTGGATCGATGACTAACTCAGTTTCTTGGAAAACTTGCATTTGCACTCGTTGTTGCAACTGTTCGCGGGTGAGAGAAGGTTCTGCCTGATAAAGCTGCACTGAGGCGTGAAAAGCTTCCAGTAAGGGAAGGCTACGCACATCTCCGATGAAGATAAACCCACCCGGTGCAGTTGCTTGCACGGCTCCTTTCAACACTTGCGCTAGATAGTCAATATTGGGGAAATATTGCACAACTGAGTTGAGAATGACTGTATCAAATGTTTCGGCTTCTATTCCGTTAAAATCTGTGGCTATTTTCTGAAGTAGCGTGACTTGTGGCATTTCTTGCTTTGCCACCTGCTGCTGAATATAATGGAGTGCCGGCGCAGAGAAATCTGTCCCACAATATTGTGTGCAATGAGGCGCAACTCTAAAGAGAACTAAACCTGTGCCGCAACCAATTTCTAATACTCGTTTCGGTTGCAAAGCTAAAATTTGCGCGACTTGATTATTAACCCATTCACGCACGTGTTCTGCTGGAATCGGTTGGTCAGTATAACTGCTATTCCATCCGATAATATTGAAGGTTGGATCTGCCTCGGCTGCCGGTTGCTGATAAGTTTCGTCGTAAAGCATTTGCCACTGCAAAACCTGTTCATCTTGCAATTGCACCGGCTCTATAGACTCCGGCTGTTCCTTGCCTTCAGCATTGAGCGTAAGATAAGCAACTAAACGTTTTTCGCCGGCAGCATCCTCTCGCTCAACAGCCACTGTTTGCAATACGGCTGGATGCTGATTTAATACTGACTCAATTTCTCCCAATTCAATGCGAAAACCGCGAATTTTTATTTGATCGTCACTACGTCCTAAAAATTCAAGGTTTCCATCACCTCGATAGCGAACTAAATCCCCGGTTTTATAAAGTCTTGATCCCGGTTTATCACTAAAAGGATTCGGAATAAATCTCTCTGCGGTTAAATCAGGTCGGTTAAAATATCCTCGCGCTAATCCATCACCGCTAATATATAATTCCCCAGAAATTCCAATGGCTGCCGGCTGTAGATTGCTATCCAAAACGTAAACTTTAGTGTTGGCAATCGGACGACCAATCGGCGGCCCTAAATCCGCTTGATTTTCAATAGTAATCTGACCGGAAGTTGTGACTACTGTATTCTCAGCCGGCCCGTAATTATTCACGACCTGAAAAGGATATGAATTTAAAGGATATTCATGAAGTTTATCGCCGCCGGTGAGTAATAATCTTAATTGAGCATCTTTTGGCCATTCTATCTGCAAAACTTTCTCTGCCAGAGGAGTTGGTAAAAAGCTAATCGTAATTGCTTTTAACACTAACCAATCTCGCAATTTTTCCGGCGAGAGTCGAGTTTCATCTTCTGGGAAATAAATGCTCGCGCCGGCAGTCAAATAAGGCCAAATTTCCCACACGCAAGCATCAAAGGCAACACCGGCAATTTGTGTCACTCGATCAAGCGGTGAAACGCTAAAGGCTTGCTGATGCCAAAAGACGAGATTTAATAAGCCGCTGTGTTGAATTTGAACACCTTTTGGCTTGCCAGTTGAGCCAGAAGTGTAAATCACATAAGCCAGGTTGCCGGCGGTAACGCTGCTAATAGGATTATCTTCACTTTCTTGGGCAATTTTCTCCCAATCCTGATCCAAGCAAATGATACACGATAAGTCTATAGATGCAAACTTTTCCTTCTCTACCCAATCAGAAGCAGTCAAGACAATCGGCACTTGAGCATCTTTTAGAATAAAATTCAACCGCTCAGAGGGATAAGTGGGATCTAAAGGTAGATAAGCGGCACCGGCTTTGAGGATGCCTAACATTCCCACAATTATTTCTATCGAACGCTCAACACAAATTCCGATTAAATCTTCTGCTTCAAAACCCTGCTTTTTCAAGTAATGGGCTAATTGGTTGCTGAGTGTGTTGAGCTGTCGGTAAGTGTATTTTTTATCTTCCAAAACAAGTGCGATAGCATCTGGGGTGCGTTCTACTTGCGCTTCAAATAATTGATGGACGCACAATTTTTTAGGATAATTTGCTTCAGTGTTGTTCCACTCTACTAATAGCTGATCTAACTCAGATTCACTTAAAATCGGTAAGTCTGAGATTGGTTGTTCTGGATTACCAACAATGCCTTCTAAAAGTGTTTGAAAATGCCCCAGCATCCGTTCGATTGTCGCGTGATCAAATAAATCGGTACTGTAAACAACTAACCCGCTGATTCCGTCTGAGCGATCCACCCACAAGTCATTACCGGCAGACTGTTGCCACAGGTGAAACTCTAGATCAAAGCGAGTTGTACCGCTATCAAATTGCTGCGGCCTTAATATTAATCCAGGCAGCTCTAATGCTTCTACAGGTGCATTTTGCAGCGCAAAAACTACTTGAAACAAGGGATTTTGGTTCAAATTGCGCTCTGGATGCAACTCCTCTACCAGCTTCTCAAAAGGCAAGTCTTGATGGGCATAAGCGCCTAGGGCAACCTCTCGAACTCGGCTCAACAATTCCTGAAAGGTTGGGTTTCCCGAAAAGTCAGCACGCAGCACCAAACTATTAACAAAAAAACCAATTAACGGTTCTATATCACTACGGTTACGATTAGCAATGGGTGAACCCACTGCAATATCTTCAGCGCCGGTGTAGCGGTAGAGCAAAGTCTGAAATGCCGCTAATAAAGTCATGAATAAAGTCGCCCCTTCCTCCTGACTCAAAGCTTCTAGCGCTTCGCTCAAAGGTTTGGGTAAGCTGAGAGTTTGCGTTGCCCCTCGATAAGTTTGAATAGCAGGTCTCGGTCTGCTTGCCGACAAATTTAATATAGAAATATCGGATAATTGTTTTTGCCAATAAGCTAACTGAGTTTCTAACACTTTCCCTGGCAACCATTCACGCTGCCAAAGAGCAAAATCTGCATATTGAATGGGTAGCGCCGGCAGCGGAGAAGGCTTGCCGGTGACAAACGCGGCATAAAGCGCCCCCACCTCTCGAATTAACACGCCAATTGACCAACCATCAGAGACTATGTGGTGTAAATTCAGCAGCAGAACGTGCTCCGTCTCACCGAATTGCAACAACTTCACGCGCAGCAAAGGGCCATTTGTCAGATCGAAAGGACAGTGAGCTTCCTCAGTGGCGACACGACGTGCTTCGGTTTCCCGTTTCTGTGCCGGCACTTCTCGTAAATTTATAACAGGTATCGATAGTATTAAACTGGGGGAAATTTTTTGTACCGGCTGTCCATCTACTAACTGAAATGTGGTGCGTAAAGCTTCATGCCGGCGTACAATTTCGTTAAAAGTTTGCTCTAAAGCTGTTAAATTTAGCGTGCCGGTTAGACGAAATGCTGTAGGAACATTATAGAAAGCACTCCCTGGAACTAATTGGTCAAGAAACCACAGGCGTTGCTGAGCAAAAGAAAGCGGAAAATTTTTGTCATCCGCTCTAGAAACAGGGCTTATAGAAGTCGCATTTATATTAATATTAGCTTGGCGTAAAAATGAAATAATTTCTGCTTTGCGCTCAGCTAGCTGTGCCCGAATTTCTGGCGTTAGAGTTCCTTCCGGAGCATTACAGCGCAAACGATCTCCATCCACAAAAACCTGAATATCCAAGCTCCGAAGCTCTGATAGAAACTCAACAATATTCAAAATTACACCTCTGTTAGCTTATTCATCAAAGCCATCGCTCTTATCCTAAACCACCGAAAAGAAAGAGAGAAATTATTTGTGTATGTCTTCCGTATGCTGGGCTATCATCAATAGATATTAACATTAAATACTCAGTGCCAATTGACCTAAACCCTTCAACACACTCAAAACATCATACAAATCATTTCCCGGATTGAAAAGAGAAAACATTCTAGACATTGCATACTGCGGAGCCTGCCCTTTGACTAATTTAATAGATAGGAAATTTGCCCCATTTGTAACCAGCCCAAAGGTAGATTTACCCGATTGAGGATTTGCCAGCATATAACCAAGTAACTGCGCTATCCCTGTTTCTACAGAGAAAGCGGCTTGTTTAGATTCAATGACCAGAATCCAAATCTGTTCCAATAAAGTTAATACATCCATCTGTCCTTTGTAGCTCACTCCTTCATCTTCAAGAGAAATCTCCACAGACTTTTCTGACGTGATATGAAAGGGAGGTAGATAGAAGCCGGCTAAGTCTAACTGGGGAGAAAGCACCACCATTTTGACAGTATTTTCCAGCAGGGGCGGGTAATAAAGTAAATTAGTATAACTTGCCTTAACTCGGTCAAGCTGCTGCTTTTCTAACTCGGTAATTTCTGGCAAGTTATCTTGCCACTCTCGGAAAAATTGCTCATTTTCAATTAGCTGCAATCCAAATTTAGTTTTTAAGTCATGCAGGGTGACGTTTTTAATTGGAATTGTTTGAACCATAAGTTTTGTTGGTAAAAACAGGGAACTAGGACTTGGGAATTGAAAATGACCACTGACTCAGCTTTCCTGGCTCATCCTTTAGGAGGACTTGTGGAGGCTAGCACTTGCTATTGAATTGAGTGTGGTCTAATTTCTAGTATGACGTTGAAAGACAACGCTGTGAACATCCTATCGTAAGGTTTAAGCTCATGCTATTTATGCCTCTCAATATCCCGTTAATATGGCTGGTTGGACTGCTGTCCACCGGCATACTTGGCGGAGGAATCTACATTCTCTATGAGTGGTATGAAGGTGAACTGGTGGGAATGTCCTACTTATTGAGCGGACTGGCGATGGTTTTGTGGTCTTTTGGCGGTCGTTTTATTAGTTTGCCACTGTTACGCCGGCCTGGAAATGATGAACCTAAGCGAATGCGTTCTGAGACTGTAAAACGTGTGCAGAGACCTGATGGGAGTGTGCTTCAAGTAGAGTTTTATGGCCCTGAAGATGGTCAACCAATTATCCTGTCACACGGTTGGGGTCCTAACAGTAACGTCTGGTACTATGCCAAGCGACAATTGAGCAAACACTTCCGAGTCATTGTTTGGGATATGCCGGGTTTAGGAAAATCAACTAGGCCGAAAAATAAGGACTATTCGGTGGAAAAATTTGCTGGAGATTTGGAAGCTGTTGTTGCCATTGCAGGAGATAAGCCGGCGATTTTACTTGGACACAGCATGGGTGGCATGGTTGCCTTAACATTTTGCCGGCTGTTTCCTGAACTCTTGGGAAAAAGAGTTGCCGGTTTAATTTTGGTTGATACCACTTATACTAATCCCATCAAAACTTCTATTTTGAGCCGGTTGTTACGCAAGTTGCAAAAGCCAGTTTTAGAACCGTTGCTCTACCTTGCTATTTTGATATCACCTATTTTTTGGTTAATGACTTGGCTGAGTTATCTCAACGGAACGCTTTATATTAGTGTAGAAATATCTGGATTCACCGGCACTGAAACACGCGGTCAACTCGATTTTTCTGCTTTATTATCTGCCTTCGCTTCGCCCGCTGTTCTCGCTCGTGGTACGTTGGGAATGTTCAACTACGATGAAACCCAAACGCTGCCAACCATTAACGTGCCGGTGTTACTTGTTTGCGGCGCATCAGATATTGCTACGACTCCCCCAGCAAGCGTCCGCATGAACGCGGAATTACCTCAATCTGAACTCGTCATTTTAAAGCCGGCTGGCCACATGAGTTTGATGGAGCAAAATTCACAGTTTTCTGAAGCGGTTAGTGCCTTTTGTGATACCCGCTTGTAATTCTAATTTTAAATAAGCCATCATAATGATTTGTAGGTTAGATTCCAGCCTCAACCCAACCTACAAATCATATTTTAAAATTCGATTTCTTCTCGCTCATTTATCCCAGATTGGGTTAAATTCAAACCTTTTGCTGCCCAACAGACTGTTTCAATATACTTAGCAAGATGCGCCACAGTTGGGGCCTCAAATAAATTGCGTAACGGCAATTCTACTTCAAAAGCGTCCCGCACTCGGGAGACTAGCTGAGTTGCCAGTAGAGAATGACCTCCTAATTCAAAGAAATTGTCGTGAATACTCACTTGTTTTAATCCTAGAATTTCGGCCCAAATGCCGGCTAATACTTCTTCAGCAGCAGTGCTAGGTGCAACATAATTTTCGTTAATGTTTTCAAGGATATCTATCACCGACAGGCGACGACGATCTATTTTCCCGTTGAATGTGAGGGGTAAAGACTCCAGTACCACAAAAGCTGAAGGCACCATATATTCTGGCAAATTTTCAGCTAAGAATTGACGCAGAGTAGAGATGAGGGATGAGGGATGAGAAATGAGAGATGAGTTAGAAGGAACAATGTAAGCCACGATGCGCTTGTTAGCAGAGATATCTTCTTTCGCAATTGCAACTATTTGTTTAATCGCTGGATGTTGACTGAGGGTTGCTTCAATTTCTCCCAATTCTATGCGGAAACCCCGAATTTTTACTTGTTCATCAATTCGACCTAAAAATTCAATATTGCCGTCGGGTAAATAGCGAGCTAAATCACCTGTTTTATAAACCCGGCTTGAAGAGTTAAGCGATGAAATTATCCCTCTCTCCTTCTCGTCCCCAAAGGGATTCGGAATAAATCGCTCAGCCGTTAAATCGGGCCGGTTGAGGTAGCCTCGTGCCAATCTTTCACCACTAATATACAGTTCGCCGGCAACGCCAATGGGTGCCGGTTGTAGCTGTTGATCTAGCAGATAAATTTGCGTATCCGTAACAGGGCGACCAATGGGAATAGATGTAGCCGATTCTGGGATATCTCCTATGCAGTAAAAAGAAGAAAACGTAGTATTTTCTGTTGGCCCATACAGATGAATCAGTTGTTGCGGCGCACCTTTTTTAAGCACCTCTCGCACCCATTGCAGATCGGCCATTTCACCGCCAAATAGCAAATATATTAACTTATTGAAGGCTTGCGGAACAACGCTTGCCATTTGATTAAATAAAGCGGTCGTTAAAAACAAAATACTGATGTCATTATTTCTCAGTTGTCTTGCAAAGTTCTGAGGTGAAAGGATAACATTTCTATTAATTAGAACAAGCTGAGCGCCATGAAGTAATGCGCCCCAAATCTCAAAAGCTGCGGCATCAAAAGAAGTATTGGAGACTTGAGCAATTTTATCTGTCGGTTCTATTTTAATATAGTTTGGGTTTAAGAACGTCCTGACAGCAGCTTTATGGGAAATCGCAACTCCCTTCGGTTTTCCTGTAGAACCCGACGTGTAGATGACATAAGCTAAATTTTCTTCGTTTATGCTGTTTTTAAGATTTTCCCCGCTTTCTCGGTTAATAACTTCTTCATCTTTATCTAAGCAAACAAATTTTGTGTTTCCATAATCAATCTCTAATAATGAATGAGTGATTACTAAGGATACTTGAGCGTCTTCTAACATAAAACTCAAGCGTTCGCGAGGATAACTGGGATCTAAAGATAGATAAGCCCCACCGGCTTTCAAAATTGCCAGCATTGCCACGATGAGGCCGGCAGAAGGTTCTAGACAGATGCCGGTGACCACTTCCGAACCAACGCCCAATTTTTGCAAGTAGTGGGCCAGTTTGTTGCTGCGAATGTTTAATTCGCCGTAGGTGAGTTTTTCGTCCTCAAAAATAACTGCTAATTTATCTGGATTTTGCTCAACTTGTGCTTCAAATAGCTGAGGAATACTACCCTTTTGCTTAGAAATATAATTTTGATTATTTATTAAATTATTGTTGAACTCTACCAAAATTTGATGCTGTTCTAGATCGCTTAAAATTGATAAATCACCAATACGCTGATCGGGATTGGCAACAATATTTTTTAATAGTATGCTGAAATGCTCGATCATTCGGCTAATGGTAGCTTGATCGAATAAATCAGTGTTGTACACTACTATGCCTCTAAATCCTTCAGAATTCTGCCACTGCTCCCCATAAATGCTTCTAAAATCTGATGAGGATTTCCACAGATGAAGTTCCAAATCAAAGCGCGTTGTTTGAGTTTCGATATTAACCGAACTTACCGCTAAACCGGGTAACTGTAGCCCTTCCATTGGGGCATTTTGGAGAGCAAACACAACTTGAAACAGGGGATGCCGGCTCAAATTTCGCTCTGGATGCAGTTCTTCAACTAGCTTTTCAAAAGGCAAATCTTGGTGGGCATAGGCTCCTAGAGTTACCTCGCGCACTCTGGCGAGTAATTCTCGAAATGTAGGATTTCCTGATAGATCGGTACGCAACACTAAAGTATTGATAAAAAAACCAATGAGTTTTTCTATTTCGCTGCGATTGCGATTAGCGATGGGTGAACCAATTGCAATATCTTCTTGGTAGGTGTGGCGGTAAATTAGCGTCTGAAAAGCTGCCAAAAGAGTCATAAATAGGGTGACTTCTTCGTGCTGTGAAAGTTTTTCTAGTGACTCACTCAGCTCTTTTGAAATCTCCAAATATTGAGTAGCTCCCCGGTAAGTTTGGGTAGCCGGCCTTGGTCGATCAACCGGCAGGTTTAATACCTCGATGCCGGCTAATTGTTGCCGCCAGTAAGCCAACTGGGTTTCTAACACGTCTCCTTGCAACCATTCGCGCTGCCATTCTGCAAAGTCGGCATACTGCAACGGTAACGCCGGCATCAATGCAGGCCGGTTTTCAGCAAACGCTGTGTAAAATATTCCTAATTCCCGAATCAGCACCCCGATAGACCAATCATCGGCGACAATATGGTGCATATTCAGCAATAAAATATGTTCCCTCTCGTCTAGCCGCAGCAGTGTCACTCGCAACAATGGCCCTTGAGACAGATTGAAAGGACGCTCACATTCTGCTGTAATTAATCGCTTTGCTTCCGCCTCTCGTTCTGTTGTCGGCAATTGTTGCAAATCTAACACTGGCACAGCTACATTTAAGCTCGGTGCAATCGCTTGGAAGGGTTGCCCCTCTACGATTACAAATGCCGTGCGTAAGACTTCATGCCGGCGTACAATTTCGTTCAACGTCCGCTCTAGTGCCGTTAAATTTAGCGTGCCGGTTAAGCGAATCACGGTTGGCACATTATAGGCAGCAGTTCCGGGAATTAATTGGTCAAAGAACCAAAGTCGCTGTTGTGAGAAAGAGGCTGGAAAGATAAAAACTTCCTCTTCAGGAAGATTGACTTTTGTCTTTGCATCTGCAATAAAATTTTTAGAAATGTCCGGCATTATTTTTATTTCGTTTCACTGCTTTCTTGTCAAAAATTGTAGTGGTATAACTGTAATTTTTCAAAGCAATTGAATTCAAATTCTCAAGCCAGTGAAACAACACCAAGCACAGCAGTTGAGATAATGTAATGTAAAAGGCGGTCAGTGACTCGCACTAACCGCCAACGACAGAATATTCAAACCGGACTGATAGACATTTCCTAGTTCATAAGATCGGAAAAATGTACTTCCCACGCAAGATTGATTTTTTGAGGTGAGGGAGGGAGAGATAAGCGTTAGTCTGAAAAGAAATTTCTCTCGCTGGCATTTGCCGTAACTTTGCTTTGCCGGCACCGCAATCTATGCTCTATATCAACTACCCTAAAACACCATAATTAATTTCTCTCCCTCTTTCTGCCTCAATTCTCATTAAAAATTATCAGCAGAACTTGATATTAGTGCGGCTTCTTGCTCAAAGCGTGCCAAGTGCGAGAACCCACGATTCCATCAGCGAGCAAACCACTGTACTTTTGGAAAGCGCGCACCGCTTCTTCAGTTTTTAGCCCAAAGTTACCGTCAAGATTTCCGACATAAAAACCGGCAATGTGGAGAACCCGTTGCAGTGTGAAAACTGACTGTCCTAGGCTGCCTCTTTGCAACACCGGCATATTGACAGGCGCACCGCTATAAAGCGCTTGCCAAGTCACTGCCCCAACGATGCCATCTTCTTTCAGGAAAACACGGTGCTGGAAAGCTTTAACTGCTGTTTCCACCGGCAGATCAAAAATTCCATCTAGGCTATCAGTATAAATTTCCCAATGCCCTAGTAGTTTTTGTAATTCTACGACTGCTGTTCCTTTAGAACCGCGCTGAAGAACTGGCTTGGTAGTTTTAGCTTGAGTTGTAGCGGTAGAGGTTGCTTTCGGATTAATTGGAGTTTGCATTTGAGTTTCCTTGAATGTGTGTTCTTACCTTTTCAAGATACTCTGGGTTTCGCAGGGCCGGCTTCACCACATTGGCTCATCCAATGGGGTGATCTTGATCATAAATGCGTAGATTATTGAAATAAATTTAGATACTTCAGTTTCAACAAATTTAAGTTGCTGCTGCCATCACCCCAATGGGTGAATCCACAGGATGAGGTGCATTCGTATTTGCTGATTATCTTTCGATAAAAGGCGAATTTTATGAATAAATTATATTTCTGTAGCGTTCCCAAGCAGGAGCCTGGGAACTGAAAAAAGTTAACCCTGATTTCAAACAATGCCGGCACGAAGCGCCACCACAGCCGCCTGAACTCGATCATCGACCGCTAATTTGTTCATAATGCCACGGACGTGAGTTTTGACTGTGTTGGGACTGAGGTAAAGGTGAGTGGCAATTTCTGGATTGGTCAACCCTTCTACCATCAATTTCAGCACTTCTAACTCTCGTTGCGATAGCTGAGCGAAGTTGCCAGCGGGTGTTGGCGGTTTGAGATGATCGATGACTTTGCGAGCAATTTGGGGATCTAAATAGGTTGCTCCCTCATAAGCCGCTTCAATTGCCGTAAGGAGTCGGTCAACACTGGCTCCTTTAATACAATAAGCGTCTGCACCACTAGAAAGCGCTGCAATAATTTCTGTTTCTGTAGTGTGGGAAGTCAGCATAACCACTCGTACATTGGGAAGTGCTTCCTTAATTTTTTGAGTGGCGGCAATGCCATCAAGACGTGGCAAACCAATATCCATCACCACCACATCTGGCTGGAGTTCGAGTGCGGCTGCTACGCCTAAATAACCATCTTCAGCCTGTCCTACGATAGTGAGTTGGGGGTAAGCGGCTAAGGACTGCTCTAAACCCAGCTGCATCATGGGATCATCTTCGACAATCAAAACTCTTAGGACTAGAGTTTCAAGGGGAAGTTTCAGGGGAAATACAGTTTCGGGGGCCATAAGAATCGACAACAATTAAGGGTAAGACCGATAGCCAGATAAAAATAGGACTCGATGCTAACACAAGGAACAAACAAAGCAGTAGTGAGATCTAAGCTATAACCAATTCTTCCGGAACATAAAAGATCGATGTAACAAAAGTTATTGTGTACTTGCCGGTAACTGCCATTAGAGGGATCTTAGCGTTAGTGTAGCCTGCCGTTAGGCATAGCGGTGCGTCAGCCCTAGCATTCAGATGATAATGTATGGCTCGAATTACAGATTTATTGGCCGAATGCTATGCCCTCTGGGCCGGCTGCGTACCGTTCCTGCACCCAGCCAAAATTAATCTCCGGTTATCCTATCGGGATTATGTTGTATGCTTGAGCGAATTCTGCTACAATTTGTTTCAAAATAAAATTTATAGCAGTATATGACTGTTCAGCCTGGACATCTTCAAGCAATCCGGACACAATCTTTTACTCACTCCTCACAACAGCCGGCCCAAAGCGAACCAATGTTTTACTACTTTGCCTACGGTTCTTGTATGTGTCCTGTGGATTTGAAGCGTTCACTAGGCGAACACACTCATCCCTATGTCATCGGGCCGGCCACGCTTCAAGGCTACCGGCTGGGTTTTTACTGCCGATCGCGCCGGCGTAACTGTGGCGTCCTAGACGTGGTAAAAGACGCAGCAGCCTCAGTGGAAGGCGTCCTCTACCAATTGCCTTGGCGCTTGAGTGAACTGCTAGATGATCGCGAAGACGTTCCCCGTGGCGGCTACCGGCATGAAATGGTAGAGATTAACTGCCGTAACCAGGTATACGCCAACGTGCGTACCTATGTCGTGGTCGATAAATTAGCCGAAGAACTCGCCCCCAACGATTGGTACTTTAACGTCGTTCTGCGAGGTGCATTAACCTGCGGACTCCCCGAACAGTATTGCTGGCGCTTGTTCAATCACATGCACCAGCTACAGCAACGGGAATGGCAAACCCCCGTCCGACGCTCCGCGTAAGCCGGTTTTAAACTCCCCTAATCCCCATTTGGAAACACTTCAGCTAAGCGCTGCTGTAACATTTGGGGAAATTTCGCGTAATATTTCTGATTCAGCGGTGAAGGGTGCGGCAGCGGTTGCAGCGTTACTTGCCGCTGGCTATCCCCCGATTTCAGGGTAATTTGAATGCTGCCGGTGTAGCGATCGCTTTGCTCAAAAAAATCCTTCATCGCTCCTCTTTCACCATAAGGCAAAAACCATTTTAAAGCTTCATTTCCTAATGTAATTATCCGATTTCCTTGCCAATGAAAAACAAGAAATTGCTCTAAAAACGGACGAAAGCGCTTTTTGATAGCTTCTGAATAAGCTTTATTTCCAGGGGGTTTGTAAGGCACCGTGTTAGTAAATAAAACCTTATCTAGAACAGAATTTAAATCGGTTGTTTTGTCTGGTTCTTGATGATAAATCGCCCGATAAAGACCTTTACGAACATGGGTGCCGGCGGCTCCACGAAGCGGTTGTTTGGCGTGAACTTCATCCTTGCCTAGGTCACGGGCAAAAAAGCATAAATTGCTGTTAAGATTGCCGGCATATAAAATTGGCAGGGTTGGTTCGATGCCGGCAGCTTGATAAACCGGCTCATCGATAGGAAATGTTTCCCGTTGCGCTTCTTGCTGAATTTTGGCAATTAATTCTTGAATGTCTGACATAGTTGTTGATGTTTATTGCAACCGCTGACAGCCGATGTGTCAAAAGCTAGAGTAGCTTTGTGCCAAAATAACGGCAAGTGCGCGAGAGGCATGAGGGATGGTTTGGCCGGCAGGATACAAATTGCAAGGTGGTCAGTACACCATAGAAAAAGAACTGGGAGAGGGAGGCTTTGGTGTCGCCTATCTTGCTAGAAACGCCAAGGGCGAACGTGTTGTCATCAAAACGTTGAATGACACCGTACAACAACGCCCCGATTTTGACAAATTTCAGCAGGATTTCCTCAATGAGGCGCTACGACTAGCAAAATGCAACCATCCCCATATCGTGCCGATTCACCAAGTCTTCCAAGAGGGGAGGCTGTGGTGCATGGTGATGGAATACATCGAGGGGGAAGATTTAGCCACTCACCTTGAGAAGCAGGGTGTTTTGCCAGAAGCTGAGGCGTTGCGCTACATTCAGCAAGTTGGTGAAGCGCTGACGGTTATTCACAATAACAATTTGCTGCATCGAGATGTGAAGCCAAATAACATCCTTGTGCGTGCCGGCACTTCGGAAGCCATCTTGATTGATTTTGGCATTGCCCGTGAGTTTACCCCCGATCTGACTCAAACTCATACGCAATTTTTCTCTTCTGGCTTTGCACCAATTGAGCAGTATGACAGACTTGCAAAACGTGGCGCTTATACGGATGTTTATGCTTTGGCTGCGACACTGTATGTGATTTTAACAGGCCAGATGCCTGAGCCGGCCCCAGTCAGGGCTGCCGGTACGCCGTTAACGTCACCCAAGCAGCACAAATCCAGTATTAGCGACAATGTGAATCGGGCAATTCTCAAGGGGATGGCCCTAAAGGCAAAAGATCGGCCCCAGTCTGTGTCAGACTGGTTGAAATTGCTGGGCTTGGGTAGTAGTCCCACAAAAACTATTATTCAGAACCAACCACATCGCCGACAGTGGCCTGCTTATATTGCACTCGCAGGGGTGGTAGTTGCTATCTTCATCGCACTAACTCTGCAACCTGCGCCATCCGTTGTCGTATCACCTCCTAAGACTTCCTCACCCGAAACATTTGCTCTAGTCAATACTTTCACCGCTGGCCGCCATTCCGCCTCATTTAGTGATGTTGCATTCAGCCCAGACGGTCAAACTCTTGCTTCTGGTAGAGACAACATCAAACTGTGGAATATCCCCACCGGCCAATTAAAAACAACCCTCACGGGCCATGCCGACTGGGTTGATTCTGTTGCATTCAGCCCAGACGGTCAGACTCTTGCTTCTGGTAGCTCTGACAAGACTATCAAACTGTGGAATATCCCCACTGGCGAATTAAAAATGACCCTCACCGGCCATTTCAAGTGTGTTAATTCTGTCGCATTCAGCCCAGACGGTCAGACTCTTGCTTCTGGCAGTTGGGACGACACTATCAAACTGTGGAATATTCCCACTGGCGAATTAAAAACGACCCTCACCGACCATTCCAACGTTGTTGATTCTGTCGCATTCAGCCCAGACGGTCAGACTCTTGCTTCTAGCAGTTGGGACGGTACTATCAAACTGTGGAGTATCCCCACCGGCCAATTAAAAACGACCCTCAGCGGCGGTTTTTGGTTTGTTAGGTCTGTCGTATTCAGCCCAGATGGACAGACTCTTGCTTCTATTGGCGGAGGCAAGACTATCAAACTGTGGAATCTCCGCACCGACGAAATAGAAAGGACTCTCACCGGCCATTCCGACTGGGTTTTTTCTGTCGCATTCAGCCCAGACGGCCAGACTCTTGCTTCTGGTAGCTCTGACAAGACTATCAAACTGTGGAACCTCCACACTGGCGAATTAAAAACGACCCTCACCGGCCATTCCGACTCAGTTAATTCTGTCGCATTCAGCCCGGACGGGCAGACTCTTGCTTCTGGCAGTTGGGACGACACTATCAAACTGTGGCAGGCTTCTCCTTGAGCAATTTTAGATTTTGTATTTTGCATTGAGGATGATCAAATTATGAATTTAAATTTGAAGCAAATAATGGTTCCCCCCGGCAACATTTTACACCTGAAAGATATCTCTTGGAAAATGTTTGAAACCCTATTAGAAGAATTAGGAGAAAGTCGGGCGGCAAAACTTTCTTACAGTAAAGGCATCTTGGAAATTATGACACCTCTGCTAGAGCATGAGTTTGACAAAAAAATTATTGGCAGATTAGTAGAGATTCTTCTTGAAGAACTTAACATCGAATTTGTGCCGGCAGGTTCTACGACGCTCAAAAATGAAGCAATGCAGCAGGGGGTAGAACCTGATGAATGTTTTTACATCCAGAATGAAGCGGTAATGAGAGGAAAAAAGCGAATAGATTTAACGATAGATCCGCCGCCAGATTTAGCCATAGAAATTGAGATTACTTCCCGCACTCATTTAAATAACTATGAAGCCTTGGGCGTTCCTGAATTGTGGCGATATAATGGAAGCCGGCTGCAAATCAATGTATTGCAAGCGGGAAAATATACTGAATCTGAAATTAGCTTTAACTTCCCCCAAATCCCACAGATAAAATCTGCAATTCCCCAGTATGTTGAACAAAGTAAAACGGCTGGAAGAAACGCGAGTGTAAAAGCATTCCGAAATTGGGTGCGGGAGCAATTATAATCAAGTTGAATTAATTTTGTGAAACCGGCAAGATGCCGGCCCCATTATTTTTCCTACTTGCCGCCGTAATAAAAAGCGATTTCCTTCTCTTTAAGCGGTGCGAAATCGGCATCGGCAAGCATTTTGTTAAGTTCTTCCTGAGAAATGTGCTTTGCGCCAATCCGCACAATTCTCGAACGCATGGTATTGGATACACCACTGCGTTGCCGACCGGCTTCCAGCCCCATTACTTTGTGATACAGTTCTAGTTTGGCAGCAGGAATCGGAGAGCCATCAAAATCAGTTCCCTTTGCGATCGCTACATCAATCGCATCAGCGCCGGTGGTTGTTTGAGTTTCTGGATTGGTTTCGGGGGACATAGCAAAAAGGTAAACGGTAAAAGCAAATACATATTACCCGTTTACTCGCCCCTTTAAAAACTGCTGGCTATCTCGGCTTGACGACGAGAACCGAACAGGGTGCATCCGCGACAACCTGACTGCTGACTGATCCTTGCAAAATCCGATCCATGCCGGTTAATCCCCGGCTACCGAGTACAATCAGGTCGGCTTGGTAAATATTTGCCAAACGGATAATTTCTTCGGCGGGATCGCCGGTAACAATTTCCAATTCACTCTGACAAGGTAAATCCGCTTGGTACACTTGTAGCTGTTTTTCAATTTGTCGGTAGGGTTCCTCTGCAAATCTTGGCCGATCTGCCTCTATTTCCAGATCAGGGCTTCGTGGAGGTATCACATTGCTGAGGATGATTTTGGTTGCCGGCTGGAGTTGGAGTTCACGTAGCGTCTGAATAACTTCCTCTGATAAGTCTGAACTGTCAAGGGCCACCAAAATTGTCTTGAGCACTGCTCAAATCTCCTGAAAAGTGAAATGATTGCAGCCTGAATTTTACCCAAACCTCGTTTCAGATACAGCGCAGCAGTGTAAGCTCTGCTCGTTCACCTGAGTAGAGGATATTGAGAGACTTGTTACCCCAATCAGTTTAGCGGCATTTTGGTGTTGAATTTTTTGCGCCGGCAGATCCAACATCTCCGCGCACTTTCTCACTAATGTGAGGTTTGAGCGAGTCATGTGAGGAATGAAACCAAACATCTTGCACCCTTCTCACTCAGGCCCTCTCACCGCAAAAGCCCATTATAGTCGGCTAAATTTCCGGTTTTTGAAGGATTGAGTCCTCTTAAGGAGGGCTTTCGCTATTCGCCAAGAATTGGAGTCCCTGACGGTTAGTGAGATGGTTGCAAGATGTGAGGAGAAAAAGTGCTGATTCCTTTTCCCCTCTAATTTCCCATCCTACTCGTCATGCTTCATTCTTCATCCTGCGTCCGATCCCCGTCCCCTAACTCCCAAGTTCCATCCTTGTTTTGGGTTCTCAGTCGCACCGAGTCGGCGTGAGAGGAAAGCCCTTCAGCATTGGCTAATAGCTGGATGGCACTCGCTACCTTTTGCAAGGCTGTCGGTGAATACTGAATTAGGCTGGAATGTTTCATAAACGTTTCCACCCCCAGCGCTGAGGCATAACGCGCCGCCCCGGAAGTCGGCAACGTGTGGTTGGGACCGGCAAGATAATCTCCCACCGCTTCCGGCGTCGAATTACCCAAGAAAATCGCCCCAGCATGGCGAATTGATTCTAGCAGTGCCCAAGGATCGGCAACTTCTAGCTCTAAGTGTTCGGGAGCAAACTCGTTAGAGAGTTCTGCCGCCACTGTCAGCGACTCCACAATCACCACTAAGCCGTAATGGGCGATTGCTTTTTCCGTCAAGGTGCGACGGGGGTGTTCTGCCAGTTGCCGATCAACTTCCGCCACAACTTGCCTTGCCAGTTGAGAATCGGTTGTCAGTAAGATCGCCGCCGCCATTGGGTCGTGCTCTGCTTGGGCCAATAAGTCGGCTGCGACGTGTGCGGGCTTTGCCGCCCCATCGGCAATGATCAGCACTTCTGATGGCCCCGCTAAGGAATCAATTCCCACGGTGCCGTAAACCAGCTTTTTGGCCAACGTCACGTAGATGTTACCAGGGCCGGTGATCACATCTACGTTCGGAATAGTTTCGGTGCCGTAAGCCAAGGCGGCAATCGCTTGCGCGCCGCCCACCCGATAAATTTCGTGGACGCCGGCTTCCTGGGCCGCTACCAGCACCGATGAGTTGATCGTTTTCTCTGAACCCGGTGGCGTACACATAATAATGCGCGGCACACCGACCACTTTCGCTGGGATGGCATTCATCAACACTGAACTGGGGTAGGCGGCCCTGCCCCCAGGAATATACAGTCCAGCTTTATCGACGGGCGTATATCGCTTGCCGAGGACGATTTCATCGTCGCCAAACTTTACCCAAGATTTAGGGACGCGCTGCCGGTGAAATGCTTCGATCTGTCTTGCGGCTAACCGTATTGCTTCTAATAACTCTTTCGAGACTTGTTGATAGGCTGCATCTAATTCTGAGCCGCTGACACGCAGCTGCTCGGCATTGAGCGTTTGCCCATCAAATTCTTCTGTGTAATGCAGGATAGCTCGATCGCCTTGACGCTTCACGGCTTGGAGCACCTCCCGAACCGTTGCCTCTTTATGAACGACAGCGTCGTCATGGGTGCGATCGCAGATCCGCCGCAGTTCAGCCTCTGCCTCAGCCCGCTGAGTAATGATTCGCAGCATGGAGTAGGAATGCCAATCTAGGACTTACCCGTGAGAACGATTGGTCTAACATCGTGAATGAACTTTCAGCTGGCTGCCAGATGTTCGGCGGTCAGTTGTTTGCCCAAAGACCGCTGTATGGCTGGTTTGCGTCCCAATAAGTTAGTGAAGCTTACCGCCCTTACTGACCCCCGCCCGAAGTTGAGGGCCAAACATAACTGATGCCGGCTAAGTGTCCTTCCGATCCCAGACGAACCTTTGCTCGTTGTTTCTATAAGCTTAACTCGGATTTTCCGCCTGGTGCGCGATCTTGTCCGAGTTGATGTTATAGTAGTTTGTCCAGAGTTAAAATGTTCGTGCACTAATAGAGCTGTTTCAGGATCGACTGTGGCCAATATTAAGTCTGCCGTTAAACGCGTCAAAATTGCCGAACGCAATCGGCTACGCAACAAATCGTACACATCAGCTGTCAAAACGCTGATCAAGAAGTATTTTGCATCTGTGGATGAGTACGCTGCCAATCCGACTCCAGAGTTAATGCAACAGGTGCAAACTCGCATGGCAGATACTTACAGCAAAATTGACAAAGCGGTGAAAAAAGGTGTTTTGCATCCCAATAATGGGGCGCGGAAAAAATCCCGCTTGGCGAGAGTTCTCAAGCAACATACACCAAGCCAGCAGCCTGCCGGCACCTCGACAGAGGCAGCCCAAGCTTCCTAGGCGACCGCATAATCAGTGTTCAAAGTGAGAAGTGAGACGTGGGAAGTGAGAATTATTCCCCAGTCTCTCGCTTCTCAATTTTGTCTTTTTCCCCATTTCGTCTTTTCGCTCATGCAGTTGATCGATACCCACGTCCATATCAACTTTGACCTGTTTCAGCCCGATCTGGAGGCCGCAGCTGGACGGTGGCGGGAGGCAGGCGTTGTCCGCCTGATCCATTCCTGTGTCGAACCGGCTGAGTTTGCCGGCATTCAAGAACTGGCCAACCGTTTCCCGGAACTGGCCTTTGCCGTTGGTCTCCACCCCCTCGACGCTCACAAGTGGACGCCGGCAACCCAAACCGAAATTCTGGAGTTGGCAAGTTCCGATCCCAGAGTCGTGGCCATTGGGGAAACCGGCTTAGACTTTTATAAAGCAGACAATCACGATCTGCAACAAACCGCGTTTGAGGCGCAGCTAACCATCGCCCAGCAGTTGCAGTTGCCGGTGATTATTCACTGTCGAGACGCGGCAGAAGCGATGGCGAAGTTGCTGCAAGATTTTACAGATCGTCAAGGTTCGGTACGTGGGGTGATGCACTGCTGGGGCGGAACTCCTGAAGAAACCCAATGGTTTCTCAATTTGGGCTTCTATATCAGCTTTAGCGGCATTGTCACCTTTAAAAATGCCACTCAAATCCACGCATCTGCGGCGATGGTTCCGGGCGATCGCCTGTTAATTGAAACCGATTGTCCGTTCCTCGCCCCAGTTCCAAAAAGGGGTAAACGCAACGAACCGGCTTATGTACGCTATGTCGCCGAACAAGTGGCCCAAATCAGGAATGTTTCCCTAGACACCCTAGCGGCACAAACAACTGAGAATGCGTGCAATTTGTTTGGCCTTTCAGTCGCGCTGCCGGTGTCGGCATAGAAGGCAAAAGGTCGGGCAAAAAACTCCCGTATCCTTTCCCTGTGGCAAGCGACCTAGATGGTTACTTTGCCCCACAAATGCAGCAAGCTTGCGCCATAATGTATAGGAGGGAGAAATGGAATGAATAAATTGGTACGCTCAGTCTGTACGGTCAATACGTGGAAACCTCGAACTCCCCACATAAAGCGTGAAAAGTGAGTCAGGGGGAGGCAGCGAGTCAACCCTATACAAAAGTGCCAAGCACATCTATTTTTGCTTGTGCGATTGATTTATCCTTGCTTGACTTTTCACCTTGAAGCTTTCTAATAAACGTCGTTAAAGCCAAATAATCAGCCTCCAGAGATTGAAAAATCCCAGAAATTCCTGCCAAAACCATCTCTGTCTTGACGCACTAGGGCGCGTCTGGAATCTGCTATTAGGCGCTTTTCAACTCAGACTCCCAGATGGGAGTTAGTTGACATAATTGTGTAAATAATGTAAAGTACGGGGTTCGCGATCTCGCTAACCCGATCCTAGGAGACGCATGACTACTCAGACTCCCACCGCACCAGCCTTCGTCCTGCCAGACCTCGTGGAAATCCAGCGCTCTAGCTTCCGCTGGTTTCTGGAAGAGGGACTTATTGAAGAACTCAATAGCTTCTCGCCGATCACAGACTACACCGGCAAGCTAGAACTGCATTTCCTGGGCAAAGACTACAAACTCAAGCGCCCTAAGTACGACGTTGACGAAGCCAAACGCAGGGACAGCACCTACGCCGTTCAAATGTATGTGCCCACCCGCCTCATCAACAAAGAAACCGGCGAAATCAAAGAACAAGAAGTCTTCATCGGCGACCTGCCCCTGATGACAGACCGAGGCACTTTCATCATCAACGGTGCCGAACGAGTTATCGTTAACCAGATCGTCCGCTCTCCCGGAGTCTACTACAAATCTGACACCGACAAGAACGGACGTCGTACCTATAACGCCAGCCTCATCCCCAACCGAGGCGCATGGCTGAAATTTGAAACCGACAAAAACGACCTCGTTTGGGTGCGGATTGACAAAACCCGCAAACTCAGCGCCCAAGTGCTGCTCAAAGCTTTGGGACTGACTGACAACGAAATTTACGACGCCCTGCGCCACCCGGAATACTTCCAAAAAACCATTGAAAAAGAAGGGCAGTTCAGCGAAGAAGAAGCCTTGATGGAGCTTTACCGCAAACTGCGTCCGGGTGAACCCCCCACCGTTTCAGGGGGCCAGCAGCTGCTTGACTCTCGCTTCTTTGACCCCAAACGCTACGATCTTGGTCGCGTGGGCCGGTACAAGCTCAACAAAAAGCTGCGGCTCAACGTGCCAGATACCATGCGGGTACTGACCCCCCAAGACATTTTGGCGGCGGTTGACTACCTGATTAACTTGGAATTCGACATCGGCCAGACAGACGATATCGACCACTTGGGCAACCGGCGCGTCCGCAGTGTGGGTGAGCTACTGCAAAACCAGGTGCGGGTTGGGTTAAACCGGCTTGAACGCATTATCCGGGAACGGATGACCGTATCAGACGCTGACGCCCTCACCCCAGCATCCCTCGTCAACCCCAAACCCTTAGTCGCGGCGATCAAAGAATTCTTCGGATCGTCCCAGTTGTCCCAGTTCATGGATCAAACCAATCCTCTGGCAGAACTGACCCACAAGCGCCGGCTATCGGCCCTTGGCCCAGGCGGTCTGACGCGGGAACGGGCCGGCTTTGCGGTGCGAGACATTCACCCCTCCCACTACGGGCGCATCTGCCCCATCGAAACGCCTGAAGGCCCAAATGCCGGTTTAATCGGCTCCTTGGCCACTCACGCACGGGTGAACGCCTACGGGTTTATCGCCACGCCCTTCTACCCAGTCGAAAATGGCCGGGTGTTGCGCGATCGGCCTCCCCAGTTCATGACGGCAGATGAGGAAGATGACCTCAGAGTGGCACCGGGGGATATTACGGTCGATGAAAATGGCTACATCCAGGGTGAAACGGTGCCGGTGCGCTACAGGCAAGACTTTACCACCACCACACCCGACCAAGTAGACTACGTCGCCGTGTCGCCGGTGCAGATTATCTCGGTGGCTACATCTCTGATTCCTTTCCTGGAACATGACGATGCTAACCGCGCCCTCATGGGGTCTAATATGCAACGGCAAGCGGTGCCCTTGCTGCAACCAGAGCGGCCCCTAGTGGGAACCGGCCTGGAAGCGCAAGCAGCGCGGGACTCTGGGATGGTGATCGTGTCGCGCACGGATGGGGTGGTGACCTATGTGGATGCAGAGCGCATCCGGGTGAAACCAACGCCAGCGAACAACGGGCACAGCAATCAGTCAGACGGGGCGACAAGCCGGCCCTCCGCTGAACCGAAAGAACTTGAATACCAGCTTCAGAAGTACCAGCGTTCCAACCAAGATACCTGTCTCAATCAGCGCCCGCTGGTGTTTGAAGGCGATGACGTCGTTGCCGGCCAAGTGCTAGCAGATGGTTCGGCAACGGAAGGCGGAGAAATCGCCCTGGGCCAAAATATCCTAGTGGCTTATATGCCCTGGGAAGGCTACAACTATGAAGACGCGATCCTGATTAGCGAACGCCTCGTCATCGACGATGTCTACACCTCAATTCACATTGAAAAATATGAAATTGAGGCGCGGCAAACTAAACTCGGGCCAGAGGAAATCACGCGGGAAATTCCCAACGTTGGGGAAGATGCACTGCGCCAGCTAGATGAGGGCGGCATCATCCGGATCGGGGCGTGGGTCGAGTCGGGCGATATTCTGGTCGGTAAAGTGACGCCGAAGGGTGAATCTGACCAACCGCCTGAAGAAAAGCTGCTGCGGGCGATTTTCGGGGAAAAAGCTCGCGACGTGCGCGACAATTCCCTGCGAGTGCCCAATGGAGAAAAAGGCCGCGTCGTTGATGTACGGGTGTTCACTCGCGAACAAGGCGATGAACTGCCTCCCGGCGCAAATATGGTTGTGCGCGTCTATGTGGCCCAAAAACGGAAGATTCAAGTGGGCGACAAGATGGCAGGCCGGCACGGCAATAAGGGGATTATTTCCCGAATTCTGCCGGCTGAGGATATGCCGTACTTGCCCGATGGCAAGCCGGTTGATATCGTCCTCAACCCCTTGGGTGTGCCGTCACGGATGAACGTGGGCCAGATTTTCGAGTGCCTGCTGGGTTGGGCCGGCGAAAATTTGAACGCGCGGTTTAAAGTCGTGCCGTTTGATGAAATGCACGGGTCGGAAAAATCGCGAGAAACCGTGCATTACAAGTTGCAGCAAGCTCGTGAGAAAACCGGCAAAGATTGGTTATTTAACCCGGATAATGCCGGTAAGATTACCGTCATGGACGGACGCACCGGCGAACCCTTTGACAGGCCGGTCACAGTGGGCAAAGCCTATATGCTGAAGCTGGTTCACTTAGTGGATGATAAGATCCACGCCCGTTCCACCGGCCCTTACTCTCTAGTGACGCAACAGCCTCTTGGTGGCAAGGCGCAGCAAGGCGGCCAGCGTTTCGGAGAAATGGAAGTGTGGGCGCTGGAGGCGTTTGGCGCAGCCTACACCTTGCAAGAATTGCTGACGGTGAAGTCAGACGATATGCAAGGTCGTAACGAAGCGCTCAATGCGATCGTCAAAGGCAAGGCTATCCCCCGTCCGGGAACGCCAGAATCTTTCAAAGTGCTGATGCGCGAGTTGCAATCCCTGTGCTTGGATATTGCAGTGCACAAGGTTGAAACCAAGGAGGACGGCACCTCACGTGATGTGGAGGTTGATCTGATGGCGGATGTATCCACCCGCCGCGCCCCTTCAAGACCGACTTACGAGTCAGTTTCGCGGGAAGCGTTTGACGAAGCCGACGAATAGTTGTTAGCAGCCATCTGTCAGCAGTCCGTTGTTTTTGACGGCTGACTGCTGACAGAAGAAGCGCTAACCAATGAGACAATGAATTATCTTCGCCGGTGCGATTAACACCGCGAGATTCAAACCAACGTAATCTTATTTAAACCTCACGTTGATCATGTCTCATTTTGTCACATCCCCCTGGACTTGCAGGTTTAAGGACGGCAGCCGGTTGTATAGAATGGCAAGGCAATAAACTGGGAAATGGTTGCGGGCGCAAATGGATTAATGGCAAATCGGTATTCGTTCACCGATTACTTCTCGAATCCAAAATACCAGGATTCTTAGAATCGGGTAGTTTAGCTTGCCACACTTGTGATAACCCAAGCTGTATTAACCCAGACCATTTAGTACCGGGAATTGCCGCTGAAAATAGCTTGCAAATGATAGAGCAAAACCGCAAAACCTCTCGTAGCCAAACCTTTGCCGGGAGCAGCAAATTGAGTATTGACCAACTTTGGGAAATTCAGCTCAAATATTCCAACAAGTTCAAGCTATGCGGAGTCGTCGAATGAATGGCGACCGCATTCCCGATATGGCTGATGATTTTGGAGTGTCTCGAAGTGTCATTGACGACCTTAAAAACGGAGTGACCTATAAAGAAGTTTAACTTTATTAAGAATACCGTCAGCTCCCCTTTTGTTAGCGACCAGCTAAGAAAGCTGATAACTGAAGCGCGACTGATGATACCTGGTAAAACTTGGAAGCACATTGAAGGGAGATAAAGATAAATGGCAAAGCTTGAACAAAGATTTGACTACGTCAAAATTGGTTTAGCGTCCCCAGAAAGAATTCGGCAGTGGGGCGAAAGAACCTTACCTAATGGTCAAGTCGTGGGCGAGGTGACGAAGCCAGAAACCATCAATTACAGGACATTAAAGCCTGAAATGGATGGCTTATTTTGCGAGCGAATTTTCGGGCCGGCAAAAGATTGGGAATGCCATTGTGGGAAATACAAACGGGTTCGTCACAGAGGTATTGTATGTGAGAGATGTGGCGTAGAAGTCACCGAATCGAGAGTGCGCCGGCACCGCATGGGCTATATCAAATTAGCCGCGCCGGTCGCCCACGTTTGGTATCTCAAAGGCATCCCCAGCTACATGGCGATCCTTTTGGATATGCCACTACGGGATGTCGAACAAATTGTCTACTTTAACGCCTACGTCGTTCTCTCCCCCGGCAACGCCGACAACCTGCAATACAAACAGCTACTGACAGAAGATCAGTGGATGGAAATTGAGGATCAGCTTTATAGCGAAGATTCTCAACTCGCCAACATCGAAGTCGGCATTGGCGCGGAAGCACTGCAACGCCTGCTGCAAGACATTGAGCTGGAAAAAGAAGCTGAACAGCTGCGCGAAGAAATTGCCAACGCCAAAGGACAAAAACGCGCCAAACTGATCAAGCGCCTGCGCGTGATTGACAATTTCATCGCCACCGGCTCCCAACCCGATTGGATGGTACTGTCCGTCATTCCAGTAATTCCGCCGGATCTGCGCCCGATGGTGCAGCTCGATGGTGGACGTTTTGCCACCTCTGACCTTAACGACCTCTACCGGCGCGTCATCAACCGCAACAACCGACTGGCTCGACTGCAAGAAATCCTTGCCCCAGAAATCATCATCCGTAACGAAAAGCGGATGCTGCAAGAAGCCGTTGACGCCCTCATCGACAATGGACGCCGGGGACGAACAGTCGTAGGAGCCAACAACCGGCCCCTTAAATCCCTTTCTGACATCATTGAAGGTAAACAAGGCCGATTCCGCCAAAACCTGTTAGGTAAGCGAGTTGACTACTCCGGACGTTCCGTTATCGTCGTCGGGCCAAAACTCAAAATCCACCAGTGCGGCTTACCCCGTGAAATGGCCATCGAGCTATTCCAACCCTTCGTGATTCATCGGCTGATTCGTCAGGGACTGGTCAACAACATCAAAGCCGCCAAAAAACTCATCCAGCGTAACGATCCCAGCGTATGGGACGTGCTAGAAGAAGTCATAGAAGGGCACCCAGTCATGCTAAACCGGGCACCCACCTTGCACCGGCTAGGGATTCAAGCCTTTGAACCGATCTTGGTGGAAGGGCGCGCCATCCAGCTGCATCCCCTCGTTTGTCCTGCCTTCAACGCCGACTTTGACGGTGACCAAATGGCCGTTCACGTCCCCTTATCCTTAGAATCTCAGGCAGAAGCGCGGTTACTGATGCTGGCATCCAACAATATCATGTCACCGGCAACCGGACGGCCCATCGTGACGCCCAGCCAAGACATGGTGTTAGGCTGCTACTACCTAACCGCCGAAAGCCACGATCAGCAAAGAGGAGCCGGTCGCTACTTTGCGAACTTAGACGACGCGATCATCGCCTACGAACAAAAACAAATCGACCTCCACGCCTATATTTGGGTGCGCTTTGATGGAACCGTAGAAACAGATGAGCCGGATAACAGCCCCAAAGTCGAAAAATCCCCAGACGGTATCGTAACGAAACTCTATAAATACCGTCGAACTCGGGAAGACGCAACCGGCAACATCGTTAGCCAATACATCAAAACAACCCCAGGACGAATCATCTTAAACAAGACGATTCAAGAAGCGCTCAAATAGTCATTTGTCATTTGTCACTTATCAATTGTTAATTGTCAGCCGGTCAAAACCCAAAACAAAAGACAAAAGATAAGTGACAAAGCATCAACAACCAAGGGCAAAAAACGACCGGACAAAGGACACAGGACAAAAAAACATGGCAGATCAAAAGTCAATGGTTTTTCGCAATCGAGTTGTGGACAAAGGTGTCTTAAAAAAACTCATTGCCTGGGCCTTCACCAACTACGGGACAGCGCGGACAGCCCAAGTCGCCGACCTTCTTAAAGATTTGGGATTCCGCTACGCTACAAAAGCCGGCGTCTCCATCTCGGTAGACGACCTCAAAATTCCCCCCGGGAAACGTCAGCTGCTAGCAAAAGCAGAAGACGAAATTCGCGACACAGAAGCCCGCTACACGCGTGGAGAAATCACCGAAGTCGAGCGCTTCCAAAAAGTTATCGACACCTGGAACGGCACCAGCGAAGAACTCAAAGACGAAGTCGTACGTCACTTCAAAGCCGCCGATCCCCTGAACAGCGTCTACATGATGGCCTTTAGTGGAGCGCGGGGGAATATTTCCCAAGTCCGGCAGCTGGTGGGAATGCGGGGATTGATGGCAGATCCTCAAGGGGAAATTATCGACTTGCCCATCAAAACCAACTTCCGCGAAGGCTTAACTGTAACCGAATATATTATTTCCTCTTACGGGGCACGTAAGGGCTTAGTTGATACCGCACTGAGAACAGCCGACTCGGGCTATCTCACCCGCCGGCTCGTAGACGTATCCCAAGACGTGATCGTGCGGGAAATTGACTGCGGCACTAACCGAGGAATTCCAGTACGGGCAATGACCGATGGGGATCGGGTGTTGATCCCGCTGAAAAACCGCTTGCTGGGTCGGGTTTTAGCATTAGATGCGCCCCACCCCAAAACCGGCAAAATTATTGTCACCCGTAACCAACCGATATCGGAAGAACTCGCCCAAGAAATTGGCGATGCCAAAGTAGAAGAAGTGTTCGTACGCTCTCCCCTCACCTGCGAAGCCACCCGCAGTTGCTGCCAGCATTGCTACGGCTGGAGCCTTGCCCATGCTCACTTAGTAGACATGGGTGAAGCCGTGGGGATCATCGCCGCCCAGTCCATCGGCGAACCGGGGACTCAGCTAACGATGCGAACCTTCCACACTGGGGGCGTCTTCACCGGCGAAATCGCCCGTCAAGTTCGCGCACCCTTTGAAGGCACGATTCGCTATATTGGCCAACTACGAACCCGGCCCTTCCGTACCCGCCACGGGGAAGAAGCCCTGGTTGTAGAAAGTGCAAACGCCGAATTAGCCGTAGAGCGAGATGGACGGCGAGAAGTTTTTCCCATCACCCAAGGTTCCACCCTGTTGGTGCAAGATGGCAGTCACGTAAAAGCCGACGCATTTATCGCCGAAGTGCCGATTGCCGGTCGTACCGCCCGCAAAACCACGGAAAAAGCAACCAAAGACGTGGCCTCCGACTTGGCCGGCGAAGCGCTGTTTGCCGACTTGGTGCCTGAAGAAAAAACAGACCGGCAGGGCAACACCACCCGCATCGCCCAGCGCGGCGGCTTAATCTGGATTCTGGCCGGCGAAGTTTACAACTTGCCACCAGGGGCCGAACCCATCGTCAAAAACGGCGACCGGATTCAGCCTGGAAGCGTTTTGGCCGAAACCAAACTGATTACTGAACATGGCGGCGTTGTGCGCTTGGGTGGGGAAGACACTTCTGGCGAACACCCTCGCGAAGTGGAAATTATCACCGCTTCTGTCCTGCTTGACCGGGCCACTGTTCGCGAGGAAAGCTACCAGGGCCGGGAACACTATGTGATTGAAACCACCAACAACCAGCAGTTTTCCCTGAAAGCCACCCCAGGCACAAAGGTGCAAAATAATCAAGTGGTCGCTGAGTTGATGGACGGTCGCTATCACACCCAAACCGGCGGGATCATCAAATATTCCGGTGTGGAAGTGGCCAAGCGGGGTAAAGCCAAGCAAGGTTACGAAGTCGTTAAAGGCGGCACCCTGTTGTGGATTCCCGAAGAATGTCATGAAGTTAACAAAGACATTTCTTTGCTGCTGGTTGAAGATGGCCAGTATGTAGAAGCCGGCACAGAAGTCGTCAAAGACATCTTCTGCCAAAACAACGGGGTCGTGGAAGTTACCCAGAAAAACGACATCCTGCGGGAAATTGTCGTCAAGCCCGGTGAACTCCACATGGTAGATGATCCGGAAGAAGTGCTCAGTGCCGATGCCACGTTGGCGAATCCAGGCCAAGAAGTTATAAAAGGTCTGACGGTGCCGGAGTTACGCTACATCGAGTATGTGGAAACCCCTGAAGGCCCCGCCCTCCTGCTACGTCCGGTAACTGAGTTTCACGTGCCCGACGAGCCGGCTGTTCCTTCCCAAGAATCGCGCAAAGACCAAGACGGTTCCGCAATTGAGTTGCGTGCCGTGCAACGCCTGCCCTATAAAGATGGGGAGCGGGTTAAATCCGTTGAAGGTTTGGAGTTGCTGCGAACCCAGCTTGTTCTGGAAATTGGCAAAGACGCCCCTCAATTGGCAGCCGATATTGAGCTGGTGCCAGATGCGAATGACCCGTCTGTGATGCGGCTGCAATTGGTGATTTTAGAATCGCTGATCATTCGCCGGGATATGGCGGCAGACGCCCTGCAAGGCAGCACCCACACTCGCCTATTGGTGGAAGATGGCCAACGTATTGCCCCCGGCGCCGTCGTAGCCCGAACTGAAATTCAGTGTAAAGAAGCTGGTTTGGTTCGCGGGATTCGCGAGGGTGCGGAAGCAATTCGCCGGATTCTGGTGGTGCGCGATGCTGATTTGCTCACCCTAGAAGTCCCAGAACTCTCACCAACTGTTAAAGTCGGCACTTTACTGGTTGCCGGTAAGGATGAGATCGCGCCCGGAGTTGGACTTGAAGAGTCTGGCCAAGTGATCTCTATCATCAAAGATCAATCTTCACCGGCAGATGGAGATGCCCAATCCAAGCTGCAAAAACCGGCTAGCAAAGTCGTGATGCGGATCGCCCGCCCCTATCGCGTTTCTTCAGGTGCAGTGCTGCACGTTGAGGATGGCAGTTTGGTGCAGCGGGGTGACTTGTTGGTGCTGCTGGTGTTTGAGCGCACGAAGACGGGAGATATTATCCAAGGTTTGCCCCGGATTGAGGAACTGCTGGAAGCCCGGAAGCCTAAGGAAGCTTGTGTTCTGTCCAAACGACCGGGGACGGCTCAGGTTGAGTATGGTGACGATGACTCGGTAGAAGTCAAGGTCATTGAGGCTGATGGGGTGATTACAGAGTATGTGATGGGTCCGGGACAGAATGTGATGGTGTCTGATGGCCAGGAAGTCAAAGCCGGCGAGCCACTTTCAGATGGGCCTTCAAATCCCCATGAAATTCTGGAGGTTTTCTTTAATATCAACCGGGAAACGATGGGCGCGTATGATGCGGCGTTGAGTAGTTTCCAAGCCTGCCAGACATTTTTGGTGAATGAGGTGCAGTCCGTGTATCAATCTCAAGGAATTGATATTTCTGACAAGCACATTGAGGTGATTGTCCGTCAGATGACTTCTAAGGTTCGGATGGATGACGGCGGCGATACAACGATGCTGCCGGGTGAACTGGTGGAGTTGCGTCAGGTTGAGCAGGTGAATGAGGCAATGTCCATCACTGGCGGTGCACCGGCTCAGTATACGCCGGTGTTGCTGGGGATTACGAAGGCATCGCTGAATACGGATAGCTTTATCTCGGCGGCTTCTTTCCAAGAAACCACACGGGTGCTTACAGAAGCGGCGATTGAAGGTAAGTCTGACTGGTTGCGTGGACTCAAGGAAAACGTGATCATCGGACGTTTGATTCCTGCCGGCACGGGCTTCAATGCTTATGAGGACTTGATGAATAGTCAAGCCGACATGGATATGGGTTATGACTCTGCCGGTGTTCTGGATGAGGATGACGATCTTAAGGATGTCGTTCTCGATGACCGCAGCGCCCGTACCTTTAGCAGTAATGGCATCTTTGGCGACCGGACTGAGGAATTGCCTGAACGTCCCCCTCGTGCTGCTGCCGGCATCGGCTTTGACTTGGCCGGCGCTGACGCGTTCTCTCCCATTCTCGAAGATGATGTCTTGATTGATGATGAGGAAGAAGAAGAGGACGACGAAGAAGACGACGACTTTTAAATAAATGAAGGGTGAAGGGCAAGAAATTGCGCTTCACTTTTTCATTCCAAAAGTGAACAGTAGAGAGCTAAAAGTTGACTCTTTTTACTGTTCACTTTTTTTATTGACCGTGATTTTATCTGAATACAGTGCCGCCAACCGAGCCGGTTTACCAAAATAAAGAGTGATGTAATCAGCCAGATAAGTTGGCTAGAGAATGGCTTTTGCAATCTCAGTTGGTTTAGAACTTATCTGCATCTCAATAATAAACTGGGTTCCCTGTTCTGGCGTAGAAATACACTGCAATTGAGCACCATGTTTTTCTAACAAAATTTTCCGGCTAATTGACAACCCCATGCCTGTCCCTTTTCCAATGGGCTTGGTTGTAAAGAAGGGAGTAAAAAGTTTAGCGCGAACTTCCTCCGTCATACCAATGCCATTATCCGCAATGGTGATGCGAATGTGTGAACCGACAGCTATCCCGTCAGAGGAATTATGCGAGATGACTTCAGTGCGAATCAAAATTAGGGGTTGAAAAACTTGACTTTTTTCTTGGCTGACCCGTTCTTCTAACGCATCTATAGCATTGGCGAGCAAGTTCATGAATACCTGATTAAGCTGGCCGGCATAACAATTCACCGGCGGCAAGGCACCATAGTCTTTAATGACGTTAATCACAGGACGATCTGACTTAGCCTTAAGCCGGTGTTGCAATATCATCAAGGTGCTATTAATACCTTCGTGGATATCTACCGGCTTGCTTTCAGTTTCATCCAACCGCGAAAAATTTCGCAGAGACTGCACAATATTGCAGATCCGTTCGATCCCTAACTGCATGGAAGAAAGTAGTTTGGGTAAATCGTCTATGACAAATGGCAAGTCGGCATCTTCCATCTCATTGAGAATTTCTGGTTCGGGTTGGGGGTAATGCCGGTGGTAGAGATTCAATAGATGGATGAGTTCTTTACTATAGTCATTGGCGTGGGTGAGATTGCCGTAAATAAAATTCAGCGGATTGTTGATTTCATGGGCTACACCGGCAACGAGTTGACCCAAACTGGACATTTTTTCACTTTGCACAAGCTGAAGTTGGGCTTCCTGCAGCTCTTTTAAAGAACGTTCTAAGGCAATCGCTTTTTCGCGTTCTTTTTCCTGACTGCTTCGCAGCGCTATTTCTACTTCCTCACGTCGCTCTATTTCAGATTGTAACTTTTTACTCAAAGAAAAACTTCGTAAAGCAGTCAACACAGTCGTATATAGCTTTGATGTCGTTAATTCAGTCTTGGTTTTATAGTCGTTGATATCATAGCTAATAATTATGTTTTTTTCAGGTACTTGTCCCGGTTGACCTGTGCGTAAAATAATTCGCACGAATTGATTATTAAGCACTTCCCGAATATATTGAACCAACTCTAAGCCTGCATCATCAGTTTCCATAATGACATCAAGCAGAATGATAGCAACATCCGGATTTTCTTGAAGTAATTGTTTAGCTTCTCTGGCGGAGTAAGCACTAATAAAAGTCAAAGGCTTATTTTCAAAAGTAAACTTTTTTAATGCAATGTTTGTAGCCGTGTGAACTTGAATTTCATCATCTACAATTAAAACTTTCCAACTTTCTTTGAGTTGTTTTAAATCCTCTTCATTCGCAAAAAATAATTCATAATTGGATTCTTCTTCAAAAGTCAATAAATCTTGATCAGCAGATTGTCTAATTAAGAAATTGTCAGTTACACTTGCCATTGCTTTTCTCCCTTATAATTCAATGATCACTTTTAGTAACCAAATGCTTCTTTCGGATCTATTTGCATGGGCAACTTAATCACAAATTGCGTTCCCACTCCCACTTCACTCTGACACTCAATTTCACCTTTAAGTTTTTGAGTCACTAAATTGTAAACAAGATGTAATCCTAATCCACTCCCCCCCTGAGAGCGTTTAGTTGTAAAGAATGGCTCATAAATTTTGCTTAGGTTTTCAACCGGAATCCCTTGACCATCATCAGAGTATTTTAAGATCAGCTGATCGCCTTCTTGCTGAAAATGAATCAGAATTGTGCCCTCAACATCTCCTTTATATGCATGAGTTAAAGAGTTGATCAGCAAGTTAGCCACGATTTGCGAAAACGCACCTGGATAGGAATCTAGACTAATATTATTGTCGCCTAAAACTTCTATCGAATGTTTGGTATTTCGCAACTTTGGCTTTAGTTGCAACAAAATTTCATCGAGATAATTTTTGACTTGAAAAATTCGCCGTTCTTCGCTCGACTGATCGACTGCAACCTGCTTGAAGCTTTGAATTAATGCCGCAGCCCGCTGTAAATTAATCAGCAGGGTGTTGCTACTTTGGATCGCTATATCCAAAAATTCTTCTAACTCGGAGCGCTTCATTTTACCGCTCTTATAAATAGAACAGAATTCTGTGGTATGTTCTGCCAAAGCTGAAGCAACAGTGACCCCTACGCCAACGGGTGTATTAATTTCATGGGCAACGCCAGCGACTAATCCTCCTAGTGAGGCCATTTTTTCCGCTTCCACCAGTTTACTTTGAGCCGCTTTTAAGTTATCTAGGGCATCCGATAATTCTTGAGTGCGATCACCAACTAATTGCTCTAAGTTTTGATTAAACTCCTGTAAGTTTTTGTACAATTGGGCATTTTCAATAGAAATAGCAATTTGGGCAGATAAGAGTTTTAACAGCTCTAACCTATCGATGGTGAAAGCCCCTTCTGTCAGGTTATTCTCTAGGTAAAGAATGCCTGTTAGCTTGCCTTGGTGAAGTAGAGGCGTGCAGAGAATTGATTTCGGTTGAGTCGCAACCACATAAGGATCGCGGGTAAATTGTCCCTCTTGAGTGGCGTTATTTAAAACAACGTTTTCCTGGGTACGGATGACGTAGTTAGCGATCGCAACGACCAGTTTAGAAGTGTTTCCAGAAGCTGCTGTTGCATGGAGAGGAAGTGATCGCAGCACACTTACCTCATCTTCTTTAACCGAACCTTCCGCCTCGATCACCCAGTCTCCAGCTTTTTGCAAAATCAAAAAGCCTTTTTCAGCACCAGCATTTTCGATGGCAATTTTCATTAACCTTGTTAGCAACTTGCTCAAAACAATTTCACCTGAAATTGCTTGGGCGGCTTTCATCACGGTTGCTAAATCTAGAGTAGCTTCTAAGTTAGTGGTAGTGGTTGTAGGATGAGCAGTTGGTTGAGTAACTTTTGTTTTATTCGCACTCTGGCTTGAGGTTCTAAAGATTAATTGGGGATATTTCTTCTCTAGATTTTCTACTTTGCGTTTAGCCCCCCAGAGTTGATACCCATAGTGAGCCTTGGTTAGGTAAAGTTGGGCAAACTCCTCTTTGCCTTTTCCTAGCCAGAATTTAGCCGCGAGTTCTTCCCCTAAGGCTTCATTCTGAATAAAATCATGCTCTCTGGCTGAAGCAATTGCCCGATCATACAGATCCATCGCTTCTAAATCTTGGCCGGAAATGCGGGCAATCTCTGCTGCAACCAGCCAAAATTTGTGTGCGAAACTTTCTGGGCAGTTGTCTGCCCAAGTTTTTAGTTGTTTCTGATTCGCTTCTATTTGCTTCCAGTAATTTTTCTGCTCCGAGTCAGAGCCGGCTGGAAAGAGAGCAGTTAAGATCAAAGAGCGATAAAAATTATGGTGAGCGCTTGAAATGTGCCCCATCAGATAATCGATAATTTCCGACGCCTGATCTGAGGCTTTTTTGGCCTCATTATACTGTTCATCAAGATAAAAAGTCTGCGCTTTTAAAACATAAAACTCGCAGAGAGCGGCCATGCTCTTGCGGTTGTTAAAATTTTCTAAATGCTGTTTTTCACTAATTTCATCTTGTAGTCCCATGAAATTTAAAATTGCTAATTTGTTGGCATCAATGATATCGGTTGCCCACAAATTTTGGCTTTGAAGACAGAAATGGAGCGAGTTGGAAATATCTTCCAATAAGCTGTTCAAATTCATTCCCTGAAAGAAATAGGTAATGGTTTGAAACATTCTGTTATAACCCGTCCATTGCAAGTTGCCAGATTGCAAGCCAACTTTATATCCGTCGTTATTAATTTCGGCGGTGGTTTTAATGGGTTTAACCCAGCAGTTTAGGTAATTGGCAAAGATAACGCTATCTTGGCAGTTTTGCGACAGGTTATTTGAATTTTCGCTGAGGGTGAGAGCAAGCCGGCCAAACTCATAAGCCGAGTGGTAATCTCCTAAAATTGAATTCAGAATAATTCCATAACATGAGTAGCAGTAGGAACCTCCCGCGACAAATCCATATTTCAGAGAAATGTTAATAGCTTTGACAACAGTCAGTTTCCATAGTTCTTGAGACGAAAAAAATGTTAATGGACCCATGTTGCCCAATAACTTCATAGCCATTTTTTTCGCCGGCTCTTTCATCTTTTCGGCATTAATTAATGAAGAGATTTCTCGATTTGCTAAATTAGCCTTAGCTTCAGCAAGTTCGGTATTTACAGCCCCCGCTAAGTTCTCTTCAGCTAAGTCTATTTCTAACAAACGAAGTGCTTGTAACCCCGCTTGAATCGCTTCTTCATATTTGGTGAGTAGGGTGTACTGTACAATAAGGATGTTGTAAACTTCGGCTTTTTCGAGATTTGATTTGGACTGAGCCAAAGCGACTTCGATTAAAATCTTAGAATCTGCAAAGTTTCCGTTTAAATACTCCACATCTGCCAGTTCCTTATGCAAGGTAAAAGCCAGTTCGTAGGAGTCCTGCCAAATATTGCCTGGTAAAATTTCCAGCCCGATTCTTAAATAGTTTCTGGCAGCGGCATAAGCTGTTGCGTCTTTGGCTCTCCTCCCAGCAGTTATATTTAAAAGAGTCAGCTCAACTTTTTCTCGATCATCAGCAATTAACTTCCGTCCGGAATTTAAATGATCAACAATTTCAAAAATTCTTTCTGCTTGTCGCTCTGGAGAAATATTTGCTAATAATAGCCGGCCTATTTTGAGATGAACGGCTGTTTGTAGGTTTAAATCAATCAAAGCATAACCCGACTGCTGCACCCGGTCATGCAAAAACTTATAAGTTGTAATTACAAGTTGTGAATTAATGATCTCTTCTTCTGTCACACCCAATTCAGAAGTTGCAAGAATTAATCCATCTTGGATTGCCGGCAATAGCTCTTCAAAAGTTTGACCCGGAGACTTTTCATTAATAATTGCGAGAGTATTTAAATCAAAACTATTGCCAACGCAGGCAGCTAAGCGTAAAACTTGTTGAGTTAATTCCGGCATTTTTCTCAATTTGCCGATCATCAATTCGACAACATTATCGGTAATATCTAATGCTTCAATTTCTGAAAGGTTCCATTCCCAGTTTCTTTTGGCAAAATTGAAATTAAGAAGATTTTCTTGATAAAGCGTTTTAAGAAATTGATTAACAAAAAAAGGATTACCTTGGGTTTTACTGACGACTAACTCGGCTAAGGGCATCACTGAGTCTGTGTCTTTGTGTAAGGTTTCCGCAATCAACTTACCAATTTGCTGAATGTGCAAGGGAGTTAAGATAATTTGGCCGATCTTTGCACCTTGCTTTTGCAGTTCATCCAGGGTCATGGTTAACGGATGAGCGGGGTTAACTTCGTTATCTCGATAAGCACCCATTAGAAATAGATATTTTGTTTCCTCATCTGTCATCATGACTTGGAGCAGTTTTAGAGTAGCGGAGTCAGCCCATTGCAAATCGTCTAGAAAAATGACTAAGGGATGTTCAACAGAGCAAAACACGCGAATAAATTTTTGAAAAACTAAGTTAAAACGGTTTTGTGATTCTGTTGCTCCTAATTCTTGTACGGAGGGCTGCTTGCCAACGATGAGTTCTACTTCGGGAATAACATCGATAATGATTTGACCGTTTGCTCCAAAAGCAGCTAAAAGCTTTTCTTTCCAGGCATTGAGTTGGGTTTCATTTTCTGTGAGGAGTTGCTTGACGAGTGACTTGAATGCTTTGACAACAGCCGCATAAGGAATATTGCGTTGAAATTGGTCAAATTTGCCGGCAATAAAATAACCCTTTGCTTTAGTAATGGGTTTATAAACTTCTTGAACTAAAGCAGATTTGCCAATCCCAGAGTACCCCAACACTAACATCATTTCTGTTGTGCCCTTGCTGACGCGATCAAAGGCAACTAATAAGGTTTCAACTTCTCGCTCTCTTCCATAGAGTTTTTGCGGAATATGAAACTTGTTTGTAATATCTTTTTGGGCGATCTCAAACTCTGCAATTCTCCCCTCAGTTTGTAATTGCTGCAAGCATTCTTCTAAGTCAGCAATGATTCCCCAGGCACTTTGATATCTTGCTTCTGCCGTTTTGGCTAACAGCTTCATCACAATATGAGAAACAGCTAGGGGAATTGTGCGATTGATTTCATGGGGCGGGACTGCTTGTTTAGCAATGTGACAGTGGATTAATTCCATTGGATCGCTGTAATCGAAGGGCAGTTGCCCAGTTAGTAGTTCGTAAAACGTGACTCCTAATGAGTAAAAGTCTGTGCGATAGTCGATTTCGCGGTTCATTCTGCCGGTTTGTTCCGGTGAAATATAGGTCAGGGTGCCTTCTAAAACATTTGGGTTTTTAATGGTTGGATTTTCGCGAGTTAAGACCGTAGAGATGCCAAAATCTATAATTTGGATCAGGCCGTTGGTTGGGTTAATAATAATGTTGCTGGGATTAATATCTTTATGAATAATATTGTGGTGGTGAATTTCTCCCAATGCCTTGGTTATTTCAATGGCTGTTGATAAAAAAACCTTTAAACTAATGTTTCTATTATTTATCCATCTTTTCAAGGATTCTCCATTACAATCCTCGAAAACGATTACCAAAGTGTTCTGATATTTTTCTAAACTGTAGGCTTTCGGAACGCTGTCTAGGTTGAGGTTACAGGTAATTTCGTACTCTTGTTTGTATCTAACTAACGAAGCCGATGTTGGATAATCTTGCTTGAGAAATTTTAGAATAATCGGTTGATTGTCTAGCTTTCTTAAGCCTCGATAGACCAAAGAATTATTACTTTCATGAACGGTATTGAGAATTTCGTAGCCGGCTAAGTTAATCATTTTTAAATTAGTCCTTCAGTATTAATACGTAGTTTTTATTAGAGATTGGGGCGATTAAATTAATTTATTTCAATCATTAGATTATCCTACTTTTTTATTAAAGTTTATTCTTATTAAGATAAAGTTACATACAGTTAATATTTCGTTAAAATAGCATTTATATTTATTAATAAATACTGGGTATAAATACAGCTCCTATCGCAAAATTTCAGGATGTCAAGGAAGCTCTCACTGATTTATACTAAAAAAAATGCCTCTTATTCTTAAGAAGCGCTCTCTAATGACTTCAAATTTTTTGGGGTTATAATGCTTCCGGGTCACATTTATGTCTGATGTTGAGGCGCAAAGTCAGGGATCTAAGCATTGCGCCCTAACTTTGCGCCCCAAAAGATGTCTTGCGTCGAATTGAAAAGCGTTCAGCTCTTAATTAGACACTTTCTACTGAAGAGGAAAGTCTGGAAAAGTTCATAACTTTAGCAATAGGAAGCCGGCAATTATCTAGCATTGCTTTCCAGTTGCGCTGTCCGCATCGTTAAGGGGGGCAGGGTTTGGTTGCCGCGCTGCACTTTGAACGGCAATTGCTGACCTACCTGGCTATTTTCAACAATATTTTGCAACTGTTCTGCACTAGAGACCGTTTGGTTATTAACCTCAGTAATTACATCCCCCATGCGAATACCGGCAGCCGCAGCCGGCGTATTAGGCAGCACTCCCATGACTAAAACGCCATTAATTTCTGGCACAGTGAATGGAGAATTTGGAGCCTGATTATTTTCTCTGGCAATTTGTGGGGTTAGTGTCACCATTTGAACACCCACATAAGGATGGGCGACTTTTTCACCTTTTACCAACTGGGCGGAAACTGTTTTGGCTTTATCAATAGGAATGGCAAAGCCAATTCCATTGGCACCGGCACGAATGGCGGTATTAATCCC
Source organism: Microcoleus sp. FACHB-672 (assembly GCF_014695725.1). NCBI lineage: Bacteria > Bacillati > Cyanobacteriota > Cyanophyceae > Oscillatoriales > Microcoleaceae > Microcoleus > Microcoleus sp. FACHB-672. The sequence continues at coordinate 81,573 of NZ_JACJOU010000032.1, forward strand.
AATGACTTCTCCTCGCTCGTTGAGAAGTGGCCCACCGGAGTTTCCGGGGTTAATCGCAGCATCGGTTTGAATGAAATCCAGACGCTTATCAGGAATGCCGGCCTGAGCGCTAGAGCGTTTCAGGGTGCTGACAATTCCCAGGGTGACGGTGTTATCCAATCCCAAGGGGTTGCCGAGTGCGATCGCCCAGTCTCCCACCTGCACCTGAGTAGAATCTCCCAAGGGGGCAACCGGCAAGTTACCGCCATTGACTTTAACCACTGCTAAATCCGTTACTTCATCCGTACCGCGCACTTGTCCTTCTAAGGTGCGCCCATCCTTGAGTGTCACGGTTACCTTATCTGCATTGTCAACCACATGGGCATTCGTCAAAATCACGCCACTGCTATCAATGATGAAGCCCGATCCCTGTCCGCGCAAATGCTGTTCGCGGGGCAGTTGTTGCCCCAAGTCATCGCCAAAAAACCGGCGGAAGAAGGGATCATCAAACACGGGATCGGCGTTACGGGTGACGGTGCGTTCTGTATCGATTCTCACCACAGCCGGTCCCACCAAATTAACCGCTGCAGTCACAAAGCTACCACCCCTGGTTGCCGGGGCGTTTGAACCCTGAAGGGCGATGGGTGAGAGCTGCAAGGGAGCCGGTGCCGCCGCAGATGGCAGCACTTGTAGCGTACTCACGGCTAAAATGGCTCCGAGCAAGATAGCCACCACCTGGGTGATCGGGTGCCCCAAAGCGCGAAAAAACTTGAAAAATCCCATAGTCTTAATTGCCATCGGCCTAAATTTGTTGCAAATTTTCGTAATGGTTTTTTCATCACGAAAAGTGTTGCTACAGCTATTCTGACAATTCTGTGACCCCCAAGGGTGACGGATTTCAACCCCAATGCAGGATCGGGAGAAGTCCCACGGGGATATCACCTAGTTCGCAGTAACGCTTTAACTTTTTCCCTAACTCAGAACTTGGTTTTGCCCCTAGGCTAGAATCTTATTTACTATGCAGCTCAAAACGAATGATTGGAACTAACTCGTTCACTGATAAAACCTTGTCCTTAGCCGGCAAAGATGAACTGGGCCGGCTTCAGGATAAAGACGACCTCTACAGCGATCACACTCATAGGGATGGCCATACCGCTCACCCTCACGTTCACACTGAAGAATCGCTGCGACGCCTTGTGAACCGGCTTTCTCGTATTGAAGGACATATCCGGGGAATTAAGACAATGGTGCAGGAAAGCAAACCCTGTCCAGATGTCTTGGTTCAGGTTGCCGCAGTTCGGGGGGCACTTGATCGTGTGGCCCGGATCATTTTAGATGAGCATTTAACTGAATGTATTGCACGAGCCGCAAAAGAGGGAAATATTGATGATGAAATTGAGGAACTAAAAGCAGCTCTCGACCGATTTTTACCTCGAGAAAAGAAAAAAGATTCGGGAACGAAAAACTAGAAAAGGTAAAAGGAAAGAGTGAATCATTTTTTACCTTTTACCTTTTGTTAGTTCCAATTACCAATTAATGTAAACGCAGACCAGAAATAGGGATGCGATACATTCACACTTTTCGTCGCCACACCGCTGGGGAGAGTAAGAACTTGCTGGTCTGAACCGCGCAATTGACCTCCCTCCACTTGAACGGTTCCTGTTAACATAGACAATTGTGCTTGCCGAAGCGCCTCTGCTTTATTCGCTGTTAGTTTCAACTGCTTGTAAAACTCATTCATTAGGGCGAGTGTGCCGGCATCACTGACATACCAAAGACTTGCTAAAGCCGATTTGATGCCGGCTTGAACGGTTAATCCTGCAAAACCCAATTCAGCCTGTTCATCTCCCAAGGCAGTTCGGCAAGCACTCAAAACCAGCAGTTCCACCGGCGCTGTAGAAGCTGCATTCCAACCTAATTCTTGGGCAATTTGTGGCAGTTCATTCATCCGGAGTTTCTCATTCCAAAACTGGATATAAGAATTACTGACATTTCCCGGTTGAAATTCTCCGTGAGTGGCGAGGTGAATAATCTGGAAATGTTGCTGCCGGTTTAGTAATTTAAAGTTTTCGAGAGTAAACGCTTCATTAAGCAACTTTTGACCGCTCCACTTTCCCCCCTCTCCAACAATTTCAGATAACTCCACCGGCACTGCCGGCAAAGGATTTTGCTCGGTAAATTCTGAAGCCCCCATTGCTAAAACTTGCGCGTCCTTCAAGTTGATATAACGACTGTCTGTCAGGCCAAAGCTAGGAATTAAAGCAACTCCATATTTTTCAATGAGAAACTGTTTGCCATCGTGCAAAGCTGCGATTGGCATTGAGCGCAAACCAGCATCCATCGCAAATACAATAATATCGATATTATTCGCTTGTAATTCAGGCTCCATCGGAGCGATGATCCACTGATAAAGTTGTTGAGCAGATTTTAAGTAACTGGTGCTGCGGATATTTCTGGGATTGGTAACTTGAGAACGGAACTCTTGGAGAACTTTTTCAAGAGTAGGTCGCTTCGCTTCAGGAGTGAATTTCCGAGCAAATGGTTCATTAACTTGTTCAGTAGCCGCCGTTAGGCATTGCGGAAAAATTGTTAAAGTATCCAACCCCTTTTCGCCTGCAAAAATATAATTGATGGCTGGCTTTTTACTCGTGGCTTGATGGATATTACACAGTGCTTTTGCTATCTCATCAATTGTCGGCGCTTTTCCATAAAGAGGTATGCCAAGTTGATTGCCAAAATCTACTGCTTGTGCCTCTTCAAATGCCTGGACTACCTGATCCGTCTGTCCACCTTGCACGATCCCCTCAAAACCGCCTCTGTCAACTTCTTTTCCTGCGGTTACTGATGATGAGCTAGAAGAGCTAGAGGAGCTAGACGAACTAGATGAACCAGACGAGCTAGACGTTTCTGATCCAGATACTTCTGAGGATTCAATGGTTTGGTTAACACCTTGTGAGGGATCTGTAATCGAGGTTTCAGATGAGTTAGATGTTGTCGTTGTCGTATTAGTCATTTCTGGAAGATTCGGAAAGCCATCCGACTGGTTTCCAATTTGAGTAAGAGCAGGCCCGGCAGCAACTAAAACAAAGACAAAAGCTAAACAAAAATTGCGTAAAAACTTGAATTTTTTCATAGAATTTAACCTATCTAAAATAAAATCCGTAACCGATACCGAGGATAAATCTTGCCCCATCACCGGCATTGTTCGTAACATCCGTAACTGCCGGCGTAATGACTAAAGGTACATTCTGGAAAGGAACAAAAGAAACACCTAGTGTTAAATCCTGCCCCGTCCACTCAGCAATTGCATTCACCGGCTGAGCCACTCGCACTGCAACACTGCCGAACACACCGATTGTATCTTTATTGTCATTAATATCAAACTCAGAGCGAAATTGCCCATTACCGACTCCCGCAGAAAGATAAAGCCGACTAAAGGGTTTTTCCGTACTATCTTGAAGGCGAAACATTTTACTAGCAACGCCATAAACACTGCTGCCGGCATCCGTAAAACCCCAAACAATCGCATTCTGCCACCCAATTGCCACTGCAAAATCATCGGGAAGGGCACGGTGCAATTTGAAACTGACGCCTCCTCGATCCCCAAAACTATCTGAAAGATTGAAAATAGCAGCCCCAACATCCAAACCTACCGCTTTTTGAGCGTTTCCTAATCCAAAACCAACAGCAATTCCACCATCAGATTCGTCAGTGAATCGAGTTCGCGCCTGAAAACCGGCACCAACACCAACGCTTCTCCAAGATTTACCATAAGCGGATGGGGTAACAGAAGTGGTTCCAGGAGATGCCAGTAATTTCTGTCGTTGTGAAGTATTTGCAACTGGACGAAGAGGTATTCTTTCTGGTACAAATTGTTCTCGTCCCGGTACAATTGGCTGTGGTGTTAAATTCGGCGCGTCACCGGCACTGCTAGACGTGATGGGCGGAGGCGGCGTTTGTGGGGGTTCGTAACCCACAATATACTGAGATGCCTTATCAGAAACGCTCAGCTGCGGCAGTGCGCCGGTGTTAGCCAGTGCTTGATAAATAAAAGCCGCTACATCTGCCCGTGTGGCAACTTGATTGGGGTTGAGATTTTGCACATTTGGGTAATTAACAATTAGTTGATTTTCAGTGGCAACGGCGATACTATTTTGGGCATAGTTGGGAATACTAGAGGCGTCCTGAAACGAGCCAGATAAAATTGTTGTTGTCTCACCCGTTTTTGCCAGATTCAATCCATTAGCTAGTGAGACTAATACCTCAACACGAGGAATCTTTTGATCGGGCGCAAACACATTATTGGGGTAGCCTTCTAAAAACCCGATGCTGTAGGCTTCCTGAATCGCATCATAAGCCCAATAATTCGCCGGCACGTCGGCAAATTGAATCGGGTTACGAACAGAATTTCTGGCAAAAGCTTTTCGGATCAGTGCAGCAAACTGCGCCCGCGTCACCGGCGCTTCCGGGCGAAACGTCCCATCCGGAAACCCACGAATGATATCCTGAGCGGCAAGGGCTTCGATAAAACTTTGTGCCCAGTGATCCCGCACATCTGAAAATGTCAATTCTTGCGCCAAAAACTGGGGTGTTTGAGCAACTTGTGGGGCAGTGAGTGCCGGCATCGAGTTAGATAGTTGTCTTACTTCGCTTTGGCTAGAAGCCGGCACCCTTTGCCCTGCCGGCATCAATAATTCAGCGCCACTGGTTGCAAAGACTTGCAGCAACTCCTGCTTCAAAAGGTGAGGGTTAGAAATAACCGGCTTAAAAGAAGTGACTTTTTTTGCTGATTCTGCAAAAGATGCCGGTTGAGAAGCGATGAGTGAATTTTGTGATGAAAGAGACGCTGCAGGTTGCGCTGGTGAAAAAGTCTCTTCATCAAGCAAAGCAGATTGCTCAGGGTTAGCCGGCTGTGCGTGACTTGTTTCAAAACTAACAACAACCGCAGTAGCACCCATGAGACTCAAGAATATGAGCTTAGAAACCCTAATTTGTGACATTGACAATTTATCTAATAACACCGGCAGAAAAAGCGAACTAACATTGGCCAAAGATAAAAGGTGCACGACAGTCTGGATACACTTACCTGACGATGCGCTTTGCTTGAGCCTGCTTGAGGCTCTGGTCTTATTATTGAATTTCAGTTTAGTGTTTAGTGGATTTTTAGCTAATGTTTTAATTTTTGGCGCAATTTGGATTCCCTCGCTGTTTCAAAATAAAAGTTTCAACTTTCCTTAGCCGTAAAACCTTACTGCAAAGCCTGTCTGGAAGCTCACTTAGGGGTGCGGGAACCCTGCTTATCCAATACCAAACCCGAATTCGCTTTACACTTCTTCATCTATCAAGTGCAATTGCCACCGGCACGTTAAAAAAAATGATCTGGATCACAGGGAATAAAAGCTATTCATCACCCAACCATCAGACAATTATCACCCTTCCTCCCGGCAATGGGTCACTTTCTACTAAACAAAAGCCCTCGATACTATGAAACAGGATGCAGTGTACAAACTTAGAACACCTGGAGAGAATTAAAATATGAAAACTTGGAATGTTTGCTATCACAACTGGTTGATTTTAGCAATGCCTTTAGAAGGCGGATGGGCGATCAAGTGCTTGCCACCAGCGAGACACAAAACCAGTACAAATTGGCAAGCTTACAAAACCATTGATGAGGGAATGGCCAGTGCGAAAGAATACATCGACCGGACGATTGCGCTTTATGTTCTCGCAGACACGCTTCTGGAACTGTGCGAAACCGGCAAGATCCAAGAAAATGAATGCCAAGGCTTACTCCTATCTCTTGGCTATTGTTAAGCGATTAATGAGTTCAATCTCGCATAATTTGCCTGCTTGTTGTTAATCGCTTCGGTTAATTACCTTTAATGTGTATTCAAAAGTTATTTAGGTGTGAATGGATGTATGCCTTTGTGAGTCGGCTTTTTGTTCAAATTTTAAAAGAGATAGACTTTTATTGTTAAATAAGTATTTATACGGAGATAGCAAAATTTTGTCCCCTTATTCAGCGAGGGACACCGGCATGAACCACCATCTCAACAAACGTTCAGCTTGCCGTCCGCAGTTCCTCTTGCAACATTTCTTGATAAACTGCCGATAAAGAGCCGGTCATCGAATTGTCTTCGATTCCGTAGCCTAAACTCGTCCAAGTGCCAGAAAGCAATTTCAACACCTCTTGTAATCTTCCTTGGCGCAGCAGTTCGGGAATGTCCGTTCCCCAAGCCTCAGAGTCACTCAGCCAAGCGTAAACCACCGCATCCTGAAACTCTGGCTCAAAACTGTAGGAGTGCCAAAACAAAAACTGGGACGGATCAGGATGGTAGCGTTGTGCCATTTCATACCACGTCGTTGTCAGCATCTGATAGCGACCGGCAGCCGTGGTGCAATTGTTCACATTCGGGCCATTGACAATCTTCACACAGAGATCGGGATGATCGCTCAAATTCCCAGCATCCTCGCCACCATACAGAACAGAATAAGGTCTGGAAACATTAGACTCACTGGCCGAGATCGTTCGCATCAGCGCTCGAACATAGGGATCGCCTCCGCGCATTGCGAGCGGTTGGGGCTTCACAACATAGTCAAAACCCGATTGCGGCCACCGAGCCCCCGGCCAATGCGATAGTAAAAATACCAAACCGGCAGCAGTGGCACTGCCGGCAATAATACGCTTGAGTCTGCTCACGTTACTTGTCAGTTCCAAAACTCACCCTCGTGCGTCACCCGCACGCTTACTCAACAAAGGGTGACTTCAGTGGCTGAACGGCAGTTTCCGCAAATCAAGCAACGCTGGCAAATAGCTGCTCAAAGGATTTCTCCGGAGCCTCTGCTGCGGCAACGACTTCTACAATTTTATTACGGGCTGCCGGTTGAAACAACGCTTCAACACACACCTGTGCCACCTTTGTCCGGGGAATTCTACCATCGAACTGCGTATCCGCCGAAGACATCTTCACCGGCAAATCATTATCCTCATTCAGAAGGCCACCAGGCCGCACAATTGTGTAAGTCAGGCCACTACTCTGGATATACTCTTCCGCGCGTTTTTTCCACACCAAAATTAGCCAAAACAAATTCAGCGGATGGAAAAATTGGGAGGTACAGAGGGAAGACACCAAGACAAACTGCTGGATTCCCTTTGTTTTGGAAAGATCCACTAGATTTTTCGTGCCTTCAAAGTCCACTTTGTAAGGGCCGGTAGGATCGAAACCAGGACTTGCGCCGGTGGCACACAACACTACCGTACTGTCGCCAATCGCAGCGCTGAGGCTGTCTGCGTTCAGAACATCGCCAGTGACGAATTCCACCTCTGCCGGCAAAATTTCTCTAGCAGCCTCTACGTTCCGAACCAAAGCCCGGACGGGAATTTGGCGCTTGACTAACTCTTTGACGATCCGGCGACCTGTTTGGCCGGTAGCTCCTGCTACAAATGCTTTCATAAGTAATTGTTAGTTGTTAGTGGTTAATCGCAACGGGTCAACGCTAAAGTAAAAATCTCTCCTTTTCTTTCTCTGGATAGGGGGGCCATACTCTTGTTTAAAGATATATGTATTGATAGAGATCACAAACCAGACTGTAATTCAAGCACAAGAGAGCTTTGTAGAACCATCTATGGTGATTGAAACAGGAATTTCTCAGTACAGCCTCTACTGTTGGTTAGAAATCGCTCAAAACTCGGGCAAAATTACGGATTCCGCTTCCGGGCACAGAAATCTAAAGTAAGAAACAACTGTCGCCTCACAGCATTCTCAATCTAAGCAAACCGCAGTCATCTCAAGGATAGGGTGTCATGCAGTCGCAAGCCAGTCAACCTCAAATGTTTCAAGCTCCCAATGCCATTTTAGCTCCAGCCTCCATCGCAGTTAGCGAGCAATCAGAAGCCACTTCAGCGGAGGCGGCGGAACCGATCTGGTTTCGCACGCACTTTGTTGGCAGCATGGTCATGTATGCCGACGCTAAGACAGTTACCAAGTATTTTGACGCCCACCAAGATTGGTTTCGCCGGTGCGCTCATCCGATGAAAGCAGATCCCATTGGAGAGAGCGGTTATGCTTTGACAGTCGGACGATTTGGGGCACTTGGCTATCAGGTAGAGCCGAAAGTGGGTCTTAACTTGTTACCGCAGCAAGACGGCGTTTACCTGATCAAAACGATCCCGGTGCCGAATTATACTCCTCCAGGCTATGAAGTTGACTTTCAAGCCGCCCAAACGTTGGTAGAAGTCCCCGCCGATCTTTCAGATGCCACACACGGGCAAGCCGACAAACTCAGCAATGCCATGACTCGTGTGGAGTGGAAGTTAGACTTAGCAGTTGGCGTGTGCTTGCCCAAGTTTATCCGAGCGTTGCCCCAGTCCACGATTCAAAATAATGGGGATCGGTTGTTAGCCCAAATTGTCAAACAAGTGTCGCGCTGCTTAACCCACAAAGTGCAAGAAGATTTCCACGCGTCTTTAGGCAAGCCGGCGTTGGAATTCTTTAAGAAACAATCTTCTCAGAAGCGAAATGTGGCTACTTGCGAACAGTGTCATTAGGGCAAGGGGAATTGGGAATGGCGCATTGGATCAAAATTCACCAGGGCATAAGGAATCGCGAATAGCGCATTGGATCAGAATTCACCCTCTCCATTCTCCTATGCCCCGTGCCCCATGCCCCATGCCCCATGCCCATTACATTTTGCTGATAATCCTTTGAACAATATCCATGCCGGTTACAGCCTGCCACCCAAACAACCCCAACAGCGCTAAATTCAGAACGATGTGGGTGTAACGCGCCCAATTTTGTCCTTTTTGCATATAAGGCGACAGGGACGCAGCAACGGCAATGAGTCCCGTCATGCCCAAACCGGCCAATAAGTGAGGCCCGATAAATAGCTTACCGTTATTGATATAAGTCACGCCCATGCCGATCAATGTGGTGACAACCATCGCCCCTAAGAGCACCGAACCGACTTGGTAGTGCTTGACGTTGAACTTACCTTTGATCAGCTCTTTCTTTTTCTCACCGTCTGCGTTGCGAGTGCGCCGGACTAGCACACCCAAATACAGGGCGTAAAGAGAAGCCGCGAACAGCACCCACATCACAATGGGGTGGATAAATTGGCTCCAAACTTTAACTTCTGCCGGGATTTCCAAGCTCATAGGATTCGGACAATTTTTTAAGGAACTTTATAAAAATTATCATAATCGCTCTCACTTTAGGTGTAGTTGCCATTGCTACTAATTGTGGGTGAACATGAGCCGACCCTGAATAGAGTGCCGGCAGCGATACCACCGGCTCTTTCTTCGCCCTCCCACTTAATTTGCCACAGCAGCATCAGCAGGATAGGCGATAGAGCGATAATTTCGATTGAACCTGAGTAGAGTAGAATGAAGAGTTTTTCTAGGGAAATCGAACGATCTCTTCCTCTAGAACTTCCAGAAGCAAATGAGTCAACGCCACATTTTTGATCCCCAACTCACTCCTCTACTCACTCTCCTTAAGAGGAGTAGTCGAAATATCTAACTTTGGTTGGGTGGACGAAAATTAAATCCGCTGCAAAATTAAAGTATTCAAGTTTTTTTTACCGCTTGAAAAATAACCCAATGTAACTCTGACTTGTCGGCTCTCACGCCTCTGTGATGAATCGTTGACGAGCATAATTTCCATGAGTAAGGTAATTTTGTTTGAGCCGATTCTCGACCTAAAGTGTGAACAATGCCTCTCAGAGTTCTATGAAAAATATTTGGGACACTCGTTTTGAGCTAATTTAGCTCTGCACTGATTTAAATATCAATCAAATTATTTTCCTGAAGGAGAACTCAACATGGCTACAACGATAGATGATACAAAGCGGCTAGCAATTGGCGAAAGATTAGCCGACCTGTTAGCATTTCAAAAATTTGTGATCTCTAACGATCAAAAACTATTAGCAGATTGCCCTTACGAAGATATTCGTGAACGTCTCCAAAATATGCTTGAGGATGACCAAAAAAACCTAGGCATTGTAGAGACTGTAATCGTTCAATACGGCATCCAGTCTGAGTCAAATGATGCAACCAAGAAATTTCTGCAGCAGTTTGAGCAGATGATGGACGGCGAGGGGTTGTCTTACTACCAGCGACTCATTCAGCATGAACTACTCAAGCATGGTCAAGCCATGAGTGGAATCGTTATCCACAAAGCCGCGCAGGTGGTAGGAGCTGATATTGAATTAGCAATTGGGCCTTTGAATACCGTCAATTTCGAGGGTCGTGCTCACCAAGAACAGCTTAAAGGAATGCTCGAATTGGTGGGTGTGCGCGAAATGACCGGCAAAGATCCAGATCAGGGACTCTGGGCACGGGTGCAAGATGCAATCGCTGCATTTTCAGGGGTTGCCGGCAGCGTGATGACCCAAAATACTGACAAACAGGATATGAATATCCAGACCCTTATCCGGCTGGATCACAATAAGGTGAATACTATCTTCACCGAAATTGGAGCGACGAAAGATCCTCAAAAGCTCCAAGAGTATTTCGCACAACTGTACAAAGATTTGTTAGCACACGCTCAAGCTGAAGAAGAAATCGTCTATCCAAGAGTTCGCTCCTTCTATGGCGACGATAATACTCAAGAGCTGTTTGATGAGCAAAAAGAAATGAAGCGGATGCTAGACGAAATCAAGTCTATTGATACCGCTTCAGCCGACGAATTCCGCTCAAAAGTTAAACAGCTAATGGAGGCTGTTGGCGATCACATTCGTCAGGAAGAAAGCACGATGTTCGCAGCAATCGACAAAAATTGCAACGACTCGCAAAAAGAGCAAATGGCAACTGAATTCAAGGCTGCTAAAAAGAAAATTCAGGAAGAAATGGCAGCCTCTATGAAATAAGAGCAAGCATTTTGATGGACTGAGGGCTGAGCAGGGCATTGTTGATGGTTAACTAACAATGCAACAGCAAAGTTGCCAGCATTTGCTAGAACAGCAAAGAAGCTGAACTCAGGTTTTACAGGACAAAACTTCAGTCCATTCAAGAAAAGCTTTCTGTGTTCCATGTTAAGCTTGAACCCGGTAGTTTATAAAACTATCGGGTTTTACTCGTTAGAATGATCATTCTTTTTTTATGCCACAACTCATTGAACAACCAGTCCGTATTGAAGCAGTTGGTAACAAACCCAAACTGATTGACGAGTACATCGGTCGGATTAGCACGGAAACGGAAGCACTTAGCATCGCTCTCATGCGTTCTCCTAGCGGGTGGGTTGAACCTGGGCAATGTCCGAAATTTGATGAATTTACTGTTGTTCTTAAAGGCACGCTTTGCGTCGAGTTTGAAAACGGAAAGATGGAGGTGTGTGCGGGACAGGCTGTGATTACGAAAAAAGGAGAATGGGTGCGTTACAGCACACCGACTGAAGAAGGAGCAGAATATATTGCTGTTTGCTTGCCGGCATTTTCGCCCGATACTGTCTGTCGGGACTCTATTTAAAAGTTTGCACCTCCGTATATCGGATAACAAATTATTTGCCGTTATTAACCTATAACGGCAATCGTTTGGAATATTCTTGGAAGTTTATTAAATAAAAGGCTTTGAAACTTCTGCCAGTTTAAATGAATGATTGTCACAGTCAATAAATTAAATTAACTTAAACTATCTACAGGCAAACAAGCCCTCGGACTGATGGCTCCTTTAGGGCTTAATGATAATAATTAGTTAAAACAAGAAATAATCTGTTATTCGAGATTTTCCTATTTTGGCAAAAAGATAAACATGAATAGCTCAGATGTCAAGACGACCCCAGATCAGGCCGAGTTGTGGCAAATTTACCTGAAGGGAATGCAAAAATTAGCTCAGCTTTGGGCAGAATCACTAGAGCAATCATTAAAGATTGCCGGCAAAAAGATGGTTGGCGAACAATCAGGATTTCTCGAAATAACTGAACTCTACTGGAGCATCTATGAAAGAACCTTTGGCAGCGCTCTGCAAAGCCCAAACTTCGGGTACAGCCGTGAGTTTAACAACAAACTGCTGAAGGGTTTTGATGCTTGGATACAATTTACCAAGGCAACTTTTGATTATCAAGGCGTGCTGGTTGAGGTTTGGATGAAAGCCTTTGAGGAACTGATGCGGGAGTTGGCATCTTCCGAGGAAACGGGTAAAACCGTTCAAAACTGGCAGCAGCTTTTACAAGTCTGGAGTGGTGCATTTGACCGAGTATTCGCACAGAAATTTGGTTCAGAAGATGCTGTTGCACTTCAGGGGAAATTCTTAAACGCAGCCATGACCTATAAATTCCAGCAGCAACAGCTAACGGAAGTGTTTTTGAAAATGTATAATTTGCCGACCCGGAGCGAAATAGACGAGATTCATCGCAACATTTATGAGCTGCGGAAGGAAATTAAAAGCCTTAACAAAGCTTTGGTAGAATCCCAGGCTAAAGGTTGAACGATAAAAACTAATTCGTCTTAATTTTGTAATTCTCTTTAGTGTATTTTTCTACTTCTATAATTAGAGTAGACCAGCGAGTGAATGACTATCCGCTATGACTGCAAAATATCAAGTTAGCGATTGGGATCTAACCCAAAAGCTGGGCAGAGGCATGGAGATTTTAAATCGGCTGCGCGAGGAAGACATTCAGGTTGGGGTGACCCCCAAGGAAGAAGTCTACCGAGAGGACAAGGTGGTGCTTTACCGCTTTATGCCAAAGGTGGAATCTTCGCTTAACATCCCCATCCTGATTAGTTACGCTTTACTCAATCGTCCCTCTATTGTGGATTTACAGGAAGGGCGATCTCTCGTTGCTAACCTACTCAACCTTGGCCTGGATGTTTACCTCATCGACTGGGGTTATCCGAGTCGAGCAGATCGTTGGCTGACCCTCGACGACTACATCAATGGTTATATCAATAATTGTGTGGATGTAGTCCGCGACCGCCACCAGTTAGAGGCTATTAATTTGTTGGGGATTTGTCAGGGAGGAAGCTTCAGCCTTTGCTACAGTTCCCTTTACCCAGAGAAGGTGAAAAACCTGATTGTTATGGTGACTCCGGTTGATTTTCACATCAATGAGGGACTTCTCAACCTTTGGGGTGGATGCACTTTAGGTTCACAAGCTCTAGACGTGGATCTTATGGTGGATACGCTGGGTAATATTCCGGGTGACTTCTTGAACTTAGAGTTTATAATGCTGAAGCCTTTTCAGTTAGGAGTTCAGAAGTATATAGACCTTATAGAAACAATCGACTCTGAAGACAAGTTGCTCAACTTTCTGCGGATGGAAAAGTGGATTTTTGATAGTCCTGACCAAGCTGGAGAAGCCTACCGGCAGTTTATGAAGGATTTCTACCAGCAAAACAAACTTATTAAAGGTCAGGTCGAAATTGGGAAGAAGCGAGTGGATTTGGGTAATATTTGCATACCAATTTTGAACATTTACGCCGAGCAGGATCACCTAGTTCCTTCAGCATCCTCCTTAGCGCTTCAAAAATATATTGGTAGCGAAGATTACACAGTGCGCTCCTTCCCAGTTGGCCACATCGGAATGTACGTGAGTAGTAAGGTGCAGCGAGACCTTGCTCCAACGATCGCCGATTGGCTTAAGGTGCGAACCTAAAACAGTATTTGTTATTGTTTGATACTTGCTTCCTTGTTCTCGTTGCGGCGTCCGAACAGGGTGCGAACAGCAGTAAAAACTTCGGGCGCTGCGAGGACGATGGATGCCAACGAGGCAACCGTCGCAACTTGGCAATATTCACAAAACGCTTTGTTCTCGCTCCATTCTTCACGCGCTAGCTCGGCAGAAACAACTCCATCTAACACGAGCTTAACGCCCATTGCGATGGGGAGAAGCGGATTGCGCCTAGCGCGATCAAGACCACCCGCCGCAGCCAACCAGGCGCTAAGGGCATAGTTAACCACCATTATTGGCCCATCGGGTGAGTTAAACCGGCTGTAAGCGTAATTAGAAGCGTCAACGCGATCTGCATCGAAAAGCTTTTGTCCTGGAGGATCGGGTAGGTGACTGACGACGCCGGTTTGGTAGAGGGTAACGAGTTGTCCCATTGAACCTCCGAGCATAGACAAGCCGATAATTGCTCGCCGGCGCGTCATGTCGGGGTTCTTTCCTTTACGCAATTCCTCACTTAGTTGTAATGGCTCCATAAGGCGCAATCCTCTAAAACGTATGGGTTGGCAAGGCAGCAAGAAAACCGGGGTTTCCGAGGCAGTGCGTCAATGAGAGCGCTCTGCGCTTGCTGCGGATGAATTTCCTACTATTTTGGTGAATCCTGTTGAATGCGTACACTTACGCAGGAGGTAGTTTTAAAACGCTCTCTTGGAAAGGTGTGTATTTATTACTACAAGTCGGCTTAAGACTGTATCTTTAATCCCAAGTGTTTTAACTGGGAGCCGGCAAGATGATCTGCAAGGGAGAGCCAACGCTAAAGTGTAGGATAGGCTCTATTTTTCTTGATTTTCAGTTCGATTTTTATGAGTTAAGATTGGGCAAATTTGTTGAAGTTCAGCAGATTTTTATTGTTTAATTGTATTCAACATCACACAACCGATTAAGAGTGATTCCCTTCTCTAGATAGATGAGCCGACAAAAGTGATTAAAATTAATTCCCTACTTTAGATAGATGAGCCGAAAAAACAGAAAAGTTATAGTTTAGCTAATTGCTTTTTTTGAGGTTAAGAAACTTAAAGTTAAATAAAAAATTATTTCATTTAACAATGCTTTACCCTAAGAAATCTTTCCTAAACACTAGAGGGTTTTCTTAATAAACCAGAAAAATGTTTGTAAAGGCAAAAATTTAATAATGACTTTACAAACTGCCCATAGGAAAACTGAAGACAACTCTAGCAGTCACCCAGCTCTTTTGAGTTATCGCTTCCGTAGGATATTGAAGTAGCTTTCCCAAAATTGCTTTTGGGTTTCAATTGATAGACGAGCTACCAAAGCTTGGAACTCCAAAGAACTGGTCATCACCTGTTCCTGAAATTTTAAGGTGTTCTCGAATGTATCTCGAAAGTTTCACGTGTTGAAATTTTCCCTACCTGGTATCGTAGATGTCTAGCTATTTAAAATCCCTCGTCGTGTATCGCTCAACTGTCTTAAAAATTGGTCGAAGTCACTTCTCCAAATCATTATCTTTCTCCTTCGATTGTCTTATTTGATACAAATTGGCTTGTATACTGTTTAACCAACGTTGCAACTAATCATTTTAGTGAATTAAAAAGATAGTTTCAATGATATTAACTGTCTTAAGCAAAATCTCCTTTTTGCAGAACTCGCTTTTTAAAATTTTATCTAAAGTATAGAAAATTGTGAAATGAGTTATATTAATCCATAAAAAGTATCAAATAATTACTAAATCAACCCAGATAATTTATAAGTACAATAAAGTTAGATAAAGCTTTTATAAATGGTGAAAATTTGTTGATACTACCAATGAAATTCACTTTCACAAGCCTCTTGCTTTAAGTTGGTAGGGCTTGAAGACGCAACACTCTAAAAAATGGTGAAGATGTATGCAAGAAGCTTATATTGTCTCAGCAGTACGCACGCCGCTCGGTCGGTTTGGAGGAGTCCTTGCCGGCTTTTCTCCAGTGGACTTAGGTGCCCATGTCATGCGAGCAGCCTGGGAAAAAACAGGACTATCCGGGGACGCTTTAGATTTGTACATCTTTGGCAACGTACTCAGGGCGGGGCATGGGCAGTCCTTAGCCCGTCAGGCAGCTTTTAAGGCTGGAATTCCAGAGACGGTGAACGGGTATGCTGTGGATATGGTTTGCTCGTCGGGAATGATGAGTGTGATGAACGCTGCCACAACAATCCGCGCTGGTGAAGCCGAACTGGTACTTGCTGGGGGAATGGAATCGATGTCCCAAACCGGCTTTTTCCTATCTCACCGAGCGAGATGGGGTTACAAACTTTTGCTGGGTTCCCCAGAGCAACTCACCGATATCTTGCTCTACGATGGTCTCACCGATCCCACCACAGCTGAAGCGATGGGAGAGCAAGCTGAGCGGCTGGCAGAAGCTTACGATGTTAAGCGGGCTGACTTGGACAATGTTGCGCTTTACTCACAGCAACGAGCAGCGATTGCAACCGAAAAAGGCTGGCTGAAAAAGGAAATCGCACCGATTGAGATCGAAGGGAAAAAAGGGTTGCAAATCGTAGATAAAGACGAGGGAATCCGTCCCGAACTTACCTTAGAAAGTCTTGCCAAACTAAAACCGGCATTCCGGGAAGAAGGAGTGTTCACTGCCGGCAATAGCAGTCAAATATCAGACGGAGCAGCCGGTCTTGTCTTAGCAAGCGCTAGCGCTGTAGAACGTTACAACCTCCAGCCTCTAGCGCGGGTGATTGGAGGAACCTGGGTCGGTGGGGAAGCTTGGCGTTTTCCCGAAGTTCCGATCCTGGCAGTCAACAAGCTTTTAGACAAGCTCAAAATGAAAGTAACCGATTTTGACTTGTTCGAGAATAACGAAGCGTTCGCTCTAAGTAGCGTCCTGTTTAATCGCGTGCTGGGCATTCCTTACGAAAAGCTGAATGTTTATGGCGGCGCGATCGCTTTAGGGCATCCCATCGGCGCTTCTGGGGCACGAATTATCGTCACCCTACTTAATGCCTTGCAGGAGCGAAATGGGCATCGAGGGATGGCAGCCGTTTGTCATGGAACTGGTGGCGGAACGGCGATTGCGCTGGAGCGGCTTAGCTAATTTCAAGCTTTGAATAGCAATTCTGAAAAGGAGATTTCAAGATGCCGGCAGATTGTTGTTTTGATAATTCAGAAATCTCTAATTAAAGAGTGTAGCTCATGGCTTCTTTAAAACTGGAAGATAAAGTCATTTTAGTAACCGGCGGGAATCGCGGAATCGGAGCAGCCATTGTTGCTCTGTTACAGGAATTAGGCAGCAAGGTTGCCTACACCTACCGCAGTAATTGCGATGCTCAACAGGGGGCTTTGGCAATTCAAGCCGATGTTACCGACAAAGCAGCAATGGAGGCAGTGGCAGAACAAGTTGAACAGAAACTAGGGCCAATTTATGGCGTGGTGGCGAATGCTGGAATTACCAGCGACAACTTTTTTCCCAAACTGACAACTGAAGACTGGGATGCCGTAATCGACACGAATTTGAAAGGAGTTTACAACACGCTCACTCCCGTGATCCCCAAGATGTACGAGCGCACAGAAGGCTCTGTTGTTTGTATCTCCTCCATTTCTGGTGAACGGGGAAACCTCGGTCAAACCAACTACGCGGCATCTAAGGCGGCGGTGATTGGTTTCGCCAAATCCCTCGCGAGAGAGGCAGCGCGATACGGGGTACGAATCAACGCGGTTTCACCGGGATTCATTGAAACTGATATGGTCAAGTCAGTTCCAGACAAAGTCAAAGAGCGCATTGTATCCGAGATTCCCTTTCGTCGCTTCGGTAAACCGGAAGAAGTTGCCTGGGCAGTCGCCTTTTTACTGTCGCCGGTTGCTAGTAGCTACATAACCGGCGAAGTTCTGAGAGTCAACGGTGCCCATTACACATGAGGGTTAAATTGTAGGGAGTACCGGCGACAAGCCCCACGCTAATTACATTGAGATAATTGATAGGAGTTAACTGTGAAAATCGAGGTTGAAGAACGGCGAATTAATGTAAATGGTTTAACCACCCGCTACTTTAAAGCCGGCAATGAGGGTCTACCGTTAGTGCTGCTACATGGAGATAGTGCTAGCGCTTTGGATTGGTCTTGGGTGCTTGCCAAACTCGGAGCAACTCACACGGTCTACGCACCGGACTTTCCAGGTTTCGGCGACAGTGCTAAACCCAACCGCGAGTATTCCCTGGAGTTTCTCAAGCAGTTCCTGATTGATTTTATGGAGACGCTAGGAATCGAGCGGGCGGTGGTGGCCGGCAATTCACTCGGAGGTCAGATTGCCCTACGCTTTGCCCTGTCGCGTCCCGAACAAGTCGCAGCTTTGGTGCTGGTAGACAGTTCTGGACTGGGTTACTCAGTCACCCCCCTTTTGACTCAGTTCGCAATCCCTGTGTATGGTGATCTGGCGATCACTGGGTGCAAAACGCCTCCGGGCGCTAAGATGCGGTCTTGGTTACGGGCAACGCTGTTTTTCGCTCACCCTTCGCGGGTTCCTGATGTGTGGATAGCAGAACAAGAGCGAATGGCGCAAATGGGCGGTTTTCTGGAAGCCACTCTGTCCTCACTGCGTGCCCAGGTGAATGTATTTGGACAGTACCAGGTGTTGCTCGACTCGCTAGGGCAGTTGCAGATGCCGACGCTTGTGATCTGGGGGACGGAGGATCGGGTTTTCCCAAAAGAGCAAGCACAGGATGCAGTGAGCCGGTTAAAGCAAGGACAACTCGCCTTGCTCCCCGACTGCGGTCACTTACCTCATGTCGAGCGGCCAGAACTTTTTAGTGCCGAGCTGAGCAAGTTTCTCAATCAAGTTGTTGCTTAGACATCTCTTCCTCGCTGTCAACCTTGCGACTGATGTAGGTAAGTTGACTGTCAAGTAATTATTAAGAAAAGTAAATTTTCTAGATTTCTAGCAAACTCAACGTTTCTAGATTGACTGTACTTGGCATAGCGAAAGAATTTGCAGTAAGAACTTTAAGGAGTAACATCGATGCAACTGAAGCCAATTAATCAGCAAGTTGTTGCAGTCGTTGGGGCTTCCAGCGGCATCGGACGTGAGGCAGCCCTTCAATTTGCTAAGCGAGGGGCAAAGTTAGTGGTCTCGGCTCGCAATGAATCCAAGCTGGCGTCTTTGGTAGATGAGATTCAGGGCTTTGGCGCTGAGGCAACCGCTATCGTTGCCGATGTATCGGTATTCGAGCAGGTCAAGGCGATCGCAGACCGTACGGTTGAAGTTTATGGCCGGCTCGATACGTGGGTGCATTGCCCTGCCGTCGGACTCTTTGCCACATTCGACAACACCACACCCGAAGAGTTTAAGCAGGTCATTGATGTTGGCCTCATGGGACAGGTATATGGTGCAATGGCGGCACTCCCCCATCTCAAGCGTGAGGGACGAGGGGCGCTGATCCACATTTCTTCAATGGAAGGCGTGCGAAGTCTCCCCTACCAAAGTGCCTACTCCGCAGCAAAACACGGGGTCGAGGGATTTATCGAAGCGATGCGCGTGGAGTTGCAACATGAGGGCTTACCCATCAGCGTCACGAGTGTGAAGCCGGCAGTCATCAATACACCCTTTTGGAATAATGGTAAGACCAAGCTAGGCGTGAAGCCGGCAGGAATACCGCCCTACTACGACCCCAGGTTGGTGGCTGATGCGATCCTCCACGTCGCGGAACATCCAACGCGTGACTTCTTTGTTGGAGATGCGGCCAGACTTCTCGATGGACTACAGCGGATCTCACCCGAACTGGCAGATTCCTTGTTGCTGCTCATCGGCTTCCAGGGTCAACGCACCAACGTGCCGAAGTCCCCAGACGATCGCAACAACCTTTACGAGCCGTTTCCAGACGATGCCAGGGTTGATGGAGACTATAGCAATTTAGTGATACCAAGCCTTAGCGACTGGCTGGCGAAGAATTTTTCTTTCCTGTGAGGCGCAGGAAGCGAAGCTAACGCGTAAACAAATTGTGTTGCCAGGAAAGCTAGCCTTGCAACACAATTCCTTAGAAACGAAGCGTGACAATTATTTTTTTATCCGACAAATCATCTGTTATTCGACAGATGTATTGATTGAAAAGTTGAGTTTATAAATTTCAACTAAACGGTTCAGGCGTGAAGAATTTTGAATAAAAACTTTAAGGAGTAGCATTGATGCAACTAAAGCCAATTAATCAGCAAGTTGTTGCCATCGTTGGGGCTTCCAGCGGTATCGGACGTGAAACAGCCCTTCAATTTGCCAAGCGCGGGGCGAAGTTAGTTGTCTCGACTCGCAGCGAAGCGAAGATTGCACCCTTGGTAGATGAGATCCGTGGCTTTGGCGGTGAGGTAACCGCTGTGGTTGCGGATGTAACCGTATTTGAGCAGGTTAAGGCGATCGCAGACCGAACCGTGGAGGTGTATGGCCGGCTCGATACGTGGGTGCATTGCCCTGCGATCGCCGTTTATGCTGCTTTCGACAAAACAAAACCCGAAGAGTTTAAGCGCGTCATTGATGTCGGCCTCATGGGGCAAGTATATGGCGCGATGGCAGCCCTACCCCATCTTAAGCGTGAGGGGCGGGGGGCGCTGATCCATCTGTCTTCAGTTTTAGGCCGGCGAAGTGTGCCGCTTCAAAGTTCTTACTGCACGGCAAAGCACGGTATGGAAGGCTTCATCGAAGCGATGCGCGTGGAACTGCAACATGAGAAAATCCCTATCAGCGTCACGAGTGTGAAACCCGCCGCAGTCAACACACCTCTCTACAACAATGCCCTCACGAGGTTAGGCGTCAAACCGGCCAGCTTACCACCCTTTTACGAACCCAGTTTAGTCGCTGACGCGATTCTCTATGTTGCCGAACATCCCACCCGCGACTTCCTGGTTGGGGATGCAGGGAGAATGATAGATGTGCTACAGCGGCTTTCTCCATCACTGGTAGATTTCATATTAGAGCGCGTCGCCTTCCGATTGCAGCGCACTGACCAGCCGAAGTCTGAAGATGGGCCAAATAATCTTTACGAGCCTATCCCATCCCATGACCGAGTTGAGGGAGACTTCAAGAACTTAGTGATACCGAGCCTTACCGACTGGTTGGATAAGAATCCAGCGCTTAAATGGGGGGCACTTGTCAGTACCGTTGCCTTAGCGTTTCTGGCGGCACAAGCCTTCAAAACTGGGGGGCAAATTTAGCTTAAGCAGCATTCATCACCTTTACCGTTAACAAACTTGGGGGATAATCGGCACCTTCTTCTCAAAGGTACGATTTAGCGATAAGTTGACATTATTCCCGATGCAACCACCCCCAATCATGCCCTCGAAGAAGGACATTTTATTAATCCAGGCTGCGAGAAGTGGCGATATCGCCCAACTGCAAACTACACTCGCTCAGGGTGCTGATGTTAATGCAACGAATCAAGATGGCACCTCTGCTTTAATGTTTGCCGCCCAGTATGGCTACACCGAGATTGTTCGGCTGTTGCTGGATGCCGGCGCGGATGTCAATTTTGCCAGAAAACGCTTTGGGATTACGGCGTTAATGTTAGCCGCCGCTAATCAGAGAGTTGACACGGTGCGACTTTTGGTATCTAGAAACGCAGAGGTGAATGCTAAAAATGATGATGGCAGCACCGCGTTAATGGCGGCAGCACTTAAAGGAAATCTTGAGTGTGTGCGAATCTTGCTGGATGCTGGCGCACAGGTTAATGTCCAAGATAAGGATGATGATACTGCGCTGAAACTGGCCCTCAAGTCTTCTAACGCTGCTGTGGTAAAGCTTTTGCTTGAAAATGGGGCAGATGCGAATGTGATCGCAGAGGACGGCAAAACTGCGGTTATGCAAGCAGTTGAAGCAGGAAACTTAACTGTTGTAGAGGCTTTGTTAAATGCCGGCACTGATGTCAATGTCAACGACGAAGAAGGCGAGACAGCGCTGACATTAGCCGCAGATAGCGGTAATACCGACATCGTGCAAGCCTTACTGAATGCCGGCGCTGATGTTAACACCAAAAATCCGGATGGATGGACAGCGCTAATGGCGGCGGCAGCAGGGGGTTATACAGAGACTGTGACTGCCTTGCTGAATGCCGGCGCAGATATCAATGCCAAAAATAATGATGGGGAAACAGCCTTACATTTAGCGGCTGTGGAAGGTCATGCCGGCGTTGTAGAACGGCTTGTCAACCAAGGTGCAGATATATTAGCAAAGAATCGGCTGGGTGACACGGCTTTAATGGTTGCCGTCTTGCACAATCACAGCAAAACAGTAGAAATTTTGCTTCAAGGTGAGAAAGAGCAAGTGCAGTCTCTTTTGAAAGCAAGGAACACTGGGGAAACCGTATTAACTTTAGCTGCAAGTGCCGGCCATCTGGAAACCGTGCAAGTATTGCTCAAGGCCGGTGTTCATCCTAACACGCGTTCGGAGGATGGAAAAACAGCGCTGATGAAAGCTGCTGATCGTGGTAAAGCTGAAGTCATTCAAGCCTTATTAGCAGCCGGTGCCGATGTGAATCTTTTGGATAATGCCGGCGCGTCAGCGTTAATGTGGGCAGCGCATCGGGGGCATGAGGGCGCTATTAAGCAATTGCTAGATGCCGATGTGGATGTAAACGTAAAAAACCGGGGAGGTTACACCGCTTCAATGATTGCGGATTTCAACGGTTATAAAAATGTAGTGAAATTGCTTAAAGCTGCCGGTGCTCTAGAGTGAGATGAATTAGGGGAGGTTAAAAGGTTTGGGGACTTGTGGCAAAAACTAGGGATGGAATATTTAACCACAGATAAACACAGATAACACAGATGATAAACCCCCATTATCTGCGTTTATCTGCGTTTATCTGCGTGCATCTGCGGTTAAAATAATATACCTTTAACCCCCACAAATGATAAATCGGCTTTATCCGTATTTATCTCTATTTATCTATGTATCCCCCTATGCCGATGCCGATCCCTTCGGCACGCTACGCTATCATCTGTGGGAAAATATACTTCCGCAAAATATATGATTCTTTAACTTGGAAATAAATCCCCAAATCCCAGCTTCACCCCCAACAAACTACTAGAGAGTGCGAAGAAATGAAAATATTTGTGCCGGGACGACTTTGCCTGTTTGGCGAACACAGCGATTGGGCAGGCGGTTACCGCTCAATTAATCCCGATTTAGAAAAAGGATACGCCCTGATTGCCGGCACCAATCAGGGACTTTATGCAGAAGTTAAACCTCATCCAACTCAGTTCATTCTTCGCATCTCCCTCAGTGATGGCAGCCGGCAAGAAATACAGCTTCCGATGGATGAGAAAACACTGCTTGCTGAAGCTGAAAAAGGCGGTTTTTTCAGTTATGCTGCTGGTGTTGCTTATCAATTTCTCACCCAGTATGGCGTGTTCGGGCTAGAGATTGATAACTACTTAACTGATTTGCCGGCTCAGAAAGGGTTAGCATCCAGTGCTGCGATTTGTGTGCTTGTAGCACGGGCGTTTAATCGCGTATATAAATTAAAAATGATGGTTCGCCAAGAAATGGAATTGGCTTATTTAGGTGAAATCTTGACCCCCTCTCGCTGTGGGCGAATGGATCAAGCTTGCGCTTATGGAAGCCAACCTATTTTAATGATTTTTGATGGTGATTGTACGGATGTTATTGAGTTAAAGCTCCAGAAAAATTTATTTTTTGTCATCGTAGATTTGGGTGCCGGCAAAAACACAAAGGAAATATTAAACCGGCTCAATCAGTGTTATCCGTTTGCTGACAATGAAGTGCAGCAGAATGTTCAGAAATATCTCGGTGCGATTAATTCTGAAATTACACAGCAAGCAGTTGAAGCCCTAGAAAAAGGCGATGCTGAACAAATTGGGGCGTTAATGAAACGGGCACAGGCAGAATTCGATCAACATTTAATCCCTGCTTGTCCATCCGAATTAACTGCGCGGGTTTTGCACCAACTTCTGAATTACGAACCCATTCAACCTTTTATTTTAGGGGGGAAAGGGGTTGGTTCGCAAGGCGATGGTTCCGTACAGTTTATCGTAAAAGACGAGGAAAGCCAACAGCAAGTTGTTAAAATTATTGAGCGAGATTTTCCCCAAATGCAATCCTTAAAACTCACACTTCAGGCAGAGAAAAAAGTTCGCAAGGCGGTGATTCCGGCTGCCGGTTTTGGTACTCGTTTGTTCCCCGCTACGAAGGCGATCAAGAAGGAACTTTTCCCGATTATCGATAAAGATGGCAGGGCTAAGCCGGTGATTTTGGCAATTGTTGAAGAAGCCCTTAGCGCCGGCATCGAAGAAGTGGGGATTGTGGTGCAAACCGGCGATCGCGAGTTGTTTGAGAATTTCTTTAAAAATCCGCCGGCACCTGCACTTTTTAAGAAGTTATCTCAGCAGAACCAGGAATACTGCCGGTATTTAGAAGATTTAGGACATAGAATTACAATTCTGACACAAGACGTTCAAGAAGGCTACGGTCATGCCGTTTTTTGTGCCAGAGAATGGGTGGGAGATCAACCATTTTTGCTGATGCTGGGCGATCACGTTTATTCATCGGAAACAGAGACTTCTTGCGCTCGTCAAATAATCGAAATATACGAGCAAGTTGAGCAAAGTGTTTTGGGTTTAACGGTGATGTCGGCAGAAATTATTTCCAAAGCCGGTTGCGTTGCCGGTTTCTGGCAAGAACCCCAGTCGATCCTTTCAATCACGCAACTTTATGAAAAGCCCACAATTGAGTACGCACGCCAACATCTGCGTGTAGACGGAATGCCAGAAGATCAGTTCCTGTGCGCTTTCGGATTATATGTCTTCACGCCAAAGATTTTTGACAGCTTAGAAGAGAACATTAATAACAACTTGCGGGATAAGGGCGAATTTCAGCTAACATCCGGGGTAGAAAGATTGCGGCAGGATGAAGGAATCACCGGCTACCTTGTCAAGGGTAAATGTTTTGACACGGGATTACCAGAAACTTACTGGCAAACCCTGATTGATTTTAGAAAATCTGATGGCTAATTAAAGCATCATGAATATTCCATCCTGATGAGTATGACTCATATTGGTATTCAGGTTGCAGCCCTTGGAGTCAAACACATATATTGTCAGCAAGCGATCCCATCTAAAACTACAACATAGATCGCCGGCACAGTTAACCTCCTGCCACAGGGGCGCTGAGGGGCATCTGATCGCGCGTTCAATTGTTGCAAGGGTGCAGCAGAAAATTGCAGTGATCGCACGCGCAAATCATCCCAATTCGCATTCACTGAGACAACACGGGTTCTCGCTGTCCCACTTTAAGAGTACAGAGGGATAACCTCACTGAATGCAACTTGGTAGGAAGGATCAACTCCAGGGTTAATGCAGGTTGTTGAAACAATTAACAACCAATTTTCTGCATCAGTCGCGTTCAAAACTCAATTTAAGGCTGTGCCAATATTTACTGAATATGAGGAATTCCACCCCAGGTTTAAACTTGCAACGTCCCCGCAACTTCCTATTTGAAAAAACGCTGAGGCTGGGTTGGGTACTGCCCAGCTTTTTAGGGGTTTTTCTGCTAACATCGCCAGTCCATGCGAACCAGCAATCTTGGCAAAGTGATGTTGAGCAAAACCAGGCTTCTGTGGATCGGGAGACAGCGCAAACGCTCACATCCCAAAACACAGAACAACCGCCCAGTGAGCCGTTTACCGTCGCGGCGGCTGCACAAACTCAGCTTCAAAATATCGAAGTAACGTCAGAGGGGTTGATTATTCGCACCAGTGGGAGAAGTCCAGATATTAATATTAAGCGAAGTCAAAACCGCACTTCGACAACGATTGATATCGCCGGCACGACACTCTCGCCCCAGTTGCAAAGCCGCAATATTACAGTAAATAATCATGGCATCAGCAACCTGCAAGTCATCCAACTGAAAAGCTCACCGCCGGTTGCCCGCGTGATTTTAAATATGAACTCCTATAGTCCAGATGTGCAGGCATCTGCGAAGTCGGGGGGTGTGGTGGTGTGGCCTAGAGGAGGCGCAGCGCCCAGCATTGAGGCGTCTGCTCAACTGGCTACAATACAATCGATTCAGTTAGAAAATAACGGCACGCAAGTTTCTGTCAAAGCCGATCGCTCCCTTACCTTTACGACGGGATGGGATAGAGCAACTGCAGCTTACAAGATCACGATTCCCTCAGCTCAGCTAGCTCAGCAAATCACGAATATTCAGCCACCCGCCGGCAGCCTTGCATTATGGGTGCGTGTTTTGCAGGAAGATTCGCAAACCGTTAGCATCCTTGTGCAACCGGGTGCCGGTGTCCAAGTGGTCGGGGTGAATCAGCCAACTGGCCAATCCCTGTCCTTGGAAATGCAACGTTCACAAGTGGTTCTCCAGCCACCGATGCCGGATGATGATCCTGTGCCGGTGCGACAGCCAACTCCCGTACCACCTAGAAACCCGACTCAACCTGCGCCCTCGCGTCCGGTTCCCAAGGGACGAGTGGTGGTCGCCATCGATCCGGGACATGGGGGACGAGATCCCGGCGCAGTGGGAATCCGAGGTGTGCGGGAAAAGGATATTGTCATAGACATTTCCCGGCAGGTGACGCAACTGCTAGAAGAACAGGGCGTGCAAGCGATTATGACAAGAACAGATGACCGGGAAGTTAGCCTACAAGCGCGTGTGCAGATGGCTCAACGGGCGAATGCTTCCTTATTTGTCAGTATTCACGCCAATGCAATTAATATGAGCCGGCCTGATGTTAATGGCATCGAAACTTACTATTACAGCAGCGGTTTAGGCTTATCTCGCGCGATTCACAAAAGCATTCTTCAGAGTACAGGTTCACGAGATCGGGGGGTGAGACAGGCGAGATTTTATGTGCTTAGACAAACTTCTATGCCGGCAACTTTACTTGAAGTTGGGTTTGTCACCGGCGCGGAAGATGCTGCTAGGCTATCCAATGCCGGTTATCGCACTCAAATGGCACAAGCAATTGCACGGGGCATTCTCCAGTACATTCAACAAGGTCGTTGACAGCCGGTATCGTAGGGGAGAAGCATAAGCGTAGAAAATCTCCGATGTGAGCAAAATATTTAAACGCTCATGCTTCGCCCTTTCTTATGTTTTGCCCTTACAGTAAATAAGCATTTAAATATTTTCCTAAAATAAAATAAATTTTGCGCTCATACTTCTGCCTTACAGTGGATGAGCGCTTAAATATTTTGCTAAGATTACCAAGGTTCTATTCCCACTGTCCAAAAGATGGTTAACCATTTCTTAACTCCTCTATTGATCAAGGACGTAACAAATCATGGGATGATGAGGTGTAGGAGGAATTTTGGGCAGATCTAAAAAATCTTCAAGGTGTATGGTCAAGCCTGCACCGACAAGTTTTTCAGTTTTACTTTAAAATGGTGAATAGTCAAGAAGTCAGAACTTAAAAGGTTTACTTTTGTAAAGAGGAGTAACGAATATGTTAAACTTGCATCAATTTTTAACTAAAATTATTAATGCAGTAAAGGTAAGCCTATTATTAATAGTATTTTTAGGAGTATCTTCACTGAATGTAGATGCTGTTTACGCACAAAACTTCAGTAATAATAATATAAATTTTCCTGAAATTCACTTTTTTTCTGAGAATGCTCAACTTAAATTTTCTGATAATGCTCTAATCAAATCAGATGCCCTTTTAAGAATTGATAAAGGAATTGAAGCTCGTCTTTTTGAGTACCAAACAGATCAATCTAAAAACTTACCGCCCGATAGTCAACTTTTAAATGCTGGTTTAGAAAAAGCAAGTCAGAGTAAGTTTGAGGAAGCAATAACAATTTATACACAAGCTCTCCAATTTAATCCTAATTTTGCTAAAGTTTATGCTAGTCGAGCTTTTGCTCGGTCTCAGGTTGGAGAGTTAGAAAAAGCATTTCAAGATTATAATAAAGCTTTGGAAATTGATCCAAATTTAGTAGAAGCTTATATCGGACGCGGAAAGCTTTATTTTGGACAAGGTGAAAATCAAACGGCTTTTGAAGATTTCACTTCCGCGATTAGCATTAATAACAATTATTATAATGCTTATTTGAGTAGAGGTTCTGTATATTACGAAATGGGTAAATATGATGAAGCAATTAAAGATTTCTCTGAAGCTATTAGCTTGAATCCGCAATATTTAGATGCCTATATTCAACGAGGCTATGCGAAATTTTACTTCAAAGATTATGAAGGGATAGTAGAAGATTATAATAAAGCAATTAAATTAGATATCAACAAACAAGAATATGTAGCTTACAATAATAGAGGATTGGCTTTCTTTTCTTTAGAAAAAAACCAGGAAGCTTTGAAGGATCTGAACCAATGCTTGAAAATAAATCCTCGTTTTCCTGATGCCTATTATAATCGAGGATTGGTTTTAGAAAGGTTAGGGAAATATAACGAAGCAGTTTCCTCTTATGATCAAGCTTTACAATACAAACCTGATGATTATAATTCATGGTATATGCGAGGAAGTGCTTTAGTTAAATTAGAAAAATACGAAGAAGCATTTGTCTCCATTGCTAAAGCTTCACTATACAAACCGTTAGAAAAATACGAAGAAGAAGTTTCCTCCTTTGATCAAGCTTTACAATCCAAACCTGATGACTCTCAAGCGTGGATGGGGCGAGGAATGGCTTTAGCTGTTTTAGAAAAATACGAAGAAGCAGTTGACTCTTATGATCAGGCTTTACACTACCAACCTGATGATTATGAAGCGTGGGATCTTCGAGGAATGGCTTTAGCTGTTTTAGAAAAATACGAAGAAGCTGTCTCCTCTTACGATAAAGCGTTGCAGTATAAGCCTGATTACGATGAGGCATGGTATAATAAAGCCCGCATTTATGGATTGCAAGGAAACTTATCATTAGCGGTGGAAAATTTGAAACAAGCCATTACACTCAATCCACTATACAAAGAGGACGCAAAGACTGATAAAGATTTTGATTCAATTCGAGAACAGCCTGAATTCCAAAACTTGCTTCAGTCTTAGGATTTTTTGAGAAGTTGGGGAGAGGAAATAGCAAAAAACTAAGCTTATACTTCCTCCCTACAATTCATTTCTCACCGACGAATCCAGCCATTAATCGTAAATCGACTGTCTGTAAACGCTTGGGAAGGACAACTCACCGGCAGCACTTCGTGCATATACCGGCTCAGGAAAAACACAATACTATTGTTGCGCGGTTCAATGGTTTTAAAAGACTCTGCTTTCACATAATAATTATTCTCAACTCTGCTGTCATAAATCACCAACTCGCCCCCAGAAAAAGGCTTGGGTTCCCGATAAAAATAGTAAACATAGGTGAGAAATCGGGTTGCCGTATCTGGACTGCCACTATCGTTATGAACTTTGTAAAAATTTCCATCATTGTGAGCGGTTAGCTGTGCCTCGATTTGCGAGACAGTAAATGCCGGCAGCGAGAGTTTGCTCAAGACATCAGGCAAAACTGTGTGAATTCGTTTAATAATCAGTTCAGAAAACTCAGGAAACGAGTGCAGCACCCAAGAACGCCGATAATCTGCCGCGCCGGTTGAGGTGCTTGTCGGCACAAATTCTGACTCTTTTTGGAAAACAAATTTGAGCAGTTTTTCCTGTTCTGCCGGCAGGATAAAGTTATCGAGCTGCACGCACTCAGACGGGATAAAATTTGAAGCAACCGGACGCGCCGGCGGCACTTCTGGAGGAGCCGGCACCGGCGCTTTCTGCTGCACAAAAATGGGCGGTTCTGTGACAATCCCAACCAAATGATCGCTGGGAAAACACAAAGCCGAATGCCCTTCATCTACGGGAATTTGAAACAATATTGCAGAAGCTTGATTCTGGGATCGGTTGACCAGAACTTTTAATAAACTTTCCAACAGGGGGGAGTCGGACTTAAGCCATAAAATATACTCGTGTCCGCCACTTAAAAGCAGTTTAACTTTGACATCCATAGACTCAGATCGCTGGTAATCAGATTCCATAAAAGTTGTCAATGGTTAGTTTTCAGTGGTAAGGGCGAGTTGTGTAACTAGATTGTCTAGAGAAGTCAACTCGCCCCTACTGCTGATGAATTAATGCAAAAAGTGACGCACCCCTGTAAACACCATCACCAAGCCTAATTCATTGGCAGCTTTGATAGAATCGCTGTCTCGCAAGCTGCCTCCAGGCTGGGCAATTGCCGAAATACCGGCAGCCGCTGCTGTGCGTACCGAATCATCAAAGGGGAAAAAGCCATCACTAGCCAGAACACCGCAGGTGGCTTTTTCACCGGCTTGTTCTAGGGCAATTTTAACCGAACCCACGCGATTCATCTGACCCGCACCCACACCCACTGTTGTGCGCTGGCGAGTTACGACAATTGCATTAGATTTGACGTGTTTGGAAATCTTCCAAGCAAAGAGCAGTTCGGCGAGTTGGTCTTGCGTCGGTTGCAAATCCGTCACAACTTGCCACTGTGAAGGGTCTTCTACCGCATCATCAGAAGCCTGCACCAAAAACCCGCCCGCTATGGCTTTGAGAGTTTCCTGAGGGCCACTGTGCAAGTCTGGCAGCAGTAAAACTCGCACCTTAGACTTGGATTTGAGAATTTCCTCTGCATCTGGATCGCAAGCCGGTGCCACCACGCATTCTAAAAAGGTCTGGGTGAGTGCAGTGGCGGTGCGGGCATCAATAGGCCGGTTCAGGGCGACAATACCGCCGAAAGCGGAGACAGAATCGGCACTAAATGCCTTCTCATACGCCTCGACTAAGCTGTTTCCCAACGCAACGCCGCAGGGATTGGTGTGTTTGAGAATGGCAGCGGCTGGGTCACTTTCCGGGCCGGCAAATTCAGCAATGATGCGCCGTGCCGCTTCTAAATCGACTAAATTGTTGTAACTGAGTTCTTTTCCTTGAACTTTGACCGCAGATGCCCAGCCGGTTGGGTTGCTTCCCACTTGATACCAGGCTGCCGGCTGATGGGGATTTTCGCCATAGCGTAGGGGTTGCAACTGCCGGCCTGAAATTGAGAACTCTTGGGGTAGTGAAGATTTCTCCGCTTCTTCTTTGCTTTCCTGCTGTCCGGTTAAATAAGCGGAGATAGCCCGGTCGTAGGCGGCTGTGTGTTCAAAGGCTTTCAGTGCACATTTTTGTCTAAATGTCAAAGAAGCTTCGGAATTATTCTGCCGCAATTCTTGCAAGTATTCGTTATATTGAGCCGGATCGCACAGAACCGTCAGATAGTTAAAATTTTTCGCAGAGGCTCGTAGCAGAGTTGGGCCACCAATATCGATTTGCTCGATTGCTTCTGGCAAGGTGACACCGGCTTTGGCAATTGTTTGCTCGAAGGGGTAAAGATTGACGACAACCAAATCGATTGCTCTGATATCGTTCGCTTGCAGATCGGCGATATCTTCGGGGAAGTCCCGACGTGCGAGAATGCCGCCGTGAATTCGCGGGTGCAGTGTTTTGACGCGTCCCCCTAAAATTTCAGGGGAGCCGGTGTAGTCAGAAACTTTCGTAACCGGCACTCCAGCGTTTTTAAGGGCAACTGCCGTCCCGCCACTGCTGATCAGGTCAAATTGAAATTCTTCTACCAAGCAGCGGGCGAGATCGATTAAGCCGGTTTTATCAGATGTACTCAGCAGTGCTAGACGTGCCATCGTTGAGAATCCTTTGAAAAATCAGTGAGCAACCATGCCTTTCTAAGAATAGATCCAAGCTTGTTGGTTGTGTTAAAGCTTGTCCTTGCTTTAGTTGCTCACTGCCACTGCTGTCGGCAGCCCGTAGATTCTCTGAGCCGGCAGGTTAAGCGGGCACTCTATCAAACCCTAAATTTTTCTATTACACCCGATTTAGGATCGCTGTATAGATAAAGCGTTGAGAATTGAGAGCTAAAAAATTTCTCAATTCTCAATTTTCCCGGCTATTTTAGGACAGTCGGCTCAATTGGGTACTCACATCCACAACTAACATTTGACCCAACTGCAGCAGCCGGCGCAGTTGCCCAAGGTCAGTTATCTGTTCTGTTTGCAGCCAGTTGAAGTACAATTCCTGCGCCCGATCAATCTCTAAACCGAGATTCAATTGCCGGCCTAGTGCAATGATGCGCTCAATGCGTTGAAAATCCGCCTCAAATGTTGCACTCGCCCCATTTTGCAGCAACTCCCACAAAGAGCGCAACACTAGCTGCTCCAAAGTTTGCTTAACTTCCGGCAGATTTAACCGGCAGCGCAGGTGGTTTGCTTCCGTGGCGATTGCCTCTAGTTCTGCTAAATGACTCAGCCCCAGATGCCCCTCATTGCTTGACCCATCGCTAATTTCATGGTAAAGAGCCTTAGCTTCTGTGAGGCAGCGATGGCCCAAAGCAATCTCTGCAGCCACCTGCAACTCTTGGGGAACCGGCAGTTCATCCCGGTGGAAGCCCATCATCACGCCATAATTATCCCGGTAAACCTGGGTATAGAGCTGGTCTAGCCGCATCAGGGTTTCCTGACTTAGCAGGCGCATAATCCGGTGCCGTTCCTCGGCAAACAAGTCCCGCAGGCTAAAAGACTTACCATCAAAATACTGGTTCATCCCCAGAATCACATGAGCTGCACTTGCTTCTTGCAGTGCACCAAATAGTTGCTCCTTCATCTGAGTGTAAGCCCGCCGGCCCGCGAACGGCTGTATGCAGCAGTGGAAATCCCAGCCGCCCAAGTGTAATACCGCAAACACCAGTTGCACACTTTCCTGGGTAATCTCTGAAATTAGCTGCAACTGACCGACTGCAAGTGTCAGCGATCCCATACGCTGCAATTGGTAATCTTGCTGATGCGTGGTGTAGCAATAAACCCGGTGGTGTTGGGGATAGGCGGTAAATAACCCGCTGATGGCGTAGTGCGCCGCCACTTGTTCCAAACTAATTTGGGCAGTCAGAACTAAATGCCGGTAGATAGCCGCGCCATCTTTAAAAAATTCAACGTTACTGGGCGCAAAAGCCAGCATTTCGACAAACTGCTGTTCTAATTGCACACCGGCAATATCGCCGGCAAGTTCAATCGCACGGGCGGCATAGCGAAGAATCTGCACGCCTTCTGGACGGGATAGTTCTTCAAAAAACCAACCGCAACTGGTATACATCAACAGCGTGTGGCGCTGCATTTCCAATAGTCGCAGGGCGTCCACTTGTTCTGCCGGCGCAAGTGGGTGGGAATGGTGACGCGCTAGGAACCGCTCAACATTTTCCAAGCTGCGATCCCGAATCACTTGAATATACTCATCCCGCGCTAGCCAGGGATCGCGGAAGAACCGGCGACCGGCTTCTTCATAAACCTCAGAAAGCCGATCTCGTAGCCAATCTAGCGCCACGCGCAACGGACGACGCCATTTTTGATTCCACAACCCGCCGCCGCCGCAACCGCAGTCATCCTCCCACCGGCTAACACCGTGAGAGCAACTCCATGCGGTCACTGGCTTGAGTTCCACTTCCCAAGCCGGGGAGTTCAGGCTGAGGTAATGCGCGAAGTTTGTCACCGTCCAACTACGCCGGGGAAATTCCTCAATGAAGGCGTAGGCGAGGCATTTTTCAGTTCCTCCCTTGTGGTGGCCAAAGGTTTCGCCATCGGTGGCCACAGAAATCAGCTGACTAGGCCGGTGATCCCCATGTATCGCTTGGCCTAGGCGGGCGGCTAAGTGATGGGAATTACTGAGGACATCATTAAACCCCATATCCCGCGAGATCGGCCCATCGTAGAAAAAGATATCGATGTAGGGGGTAGAGTCCGTAGTTTGGGTATCTAGGGATTCAGCGCCGTTCTCACTGCCGGCAGATACACTGCTTGGTTTCAAATAACAGCGATAGGGACGAGTGGGATCAATTTGACCACCGCCAACCTCGTGCCATTGCGTCACCGGCTGTTCATCTTTGGGGATCGTCCGGCAGCGTTGTGCTTGAGAAGGTGCCAGAACAATAAATTTGATCCCCTCAGCAATTAAGACTTCTAAAGTGGCATAATCAACCGCCGTTTCAGCCAGCCACATTCCTTCGGGATCACGGCCAAATCGGGATCGGAAGTCTTCTTTACCCCAGCGAATTTGGGTGTATTTATCCCGTTCATTTGCCAAAGGCATAATGATGTGGTTATAAACTTGAGCAATCGCATTGCCATGACCATTTAAACGTTCGCTGCTTTTGCGATCAGCTTCTAAAATGCGCTGATAAACTTCTGCGTCATGGCGTTCTAGCCACGTCATCAAGGTTGGGCCGATGTTAAAGCTCAAATACTCGTAGTTATTAACGATCCCCACGATTTCGCCCCGGTCATTCAAGATGCGCGCAAAGGCATTGGGACGGTAGCATTCGTGGTGAATTCGTTCGTTCCAGTCGTGGAAAGGTGCCGCACCGGCTTGCAGTTCAATCGCGTCTAAGTAAGGATTTTCCCGGGGTGGCTGATAGAAATGACCGTGAACCGTGACGTAAACACCTGTCGCCGTTTGTTGGGGATCGTTCTCTGGTGCGTCATTGTGCGTTACCAGTTGGTTCAGTTCAGCAACAGTGGCGGATAAACTACTGGTTGCTGCTTCTTGCTCACTCAACGAATTGACTGAAGCAGCAGCGCGTCCCAAAGACGCAGCCTCAGAAGGAGAAGCCATGCCATTACACCTAATTTAAAGGACAAAAATTGCCGCACAACTCATACAGACAGACTGCTTAACTGCAGCTTTAGCTCAATCTGAACTGACTGGAGTTGGGGATCGAAAGGATTTGTGGAATTTACAACAAGTTGACGGGGTAGAAAGCCTCAGATAGTAGATATCTGGGTCGTTTGTGCCATTTGAGAAGCGGATAAATTTCTCCAGAGTTAATGGCGAAAAGTGCCAGGAAGCGCTGCTGATACAACAGCCCAAAACGCTTTATTTTCGATTGAACCTTCTCGCCGATTTTATTGAAAAAAAAGATAAATGCTTCATCATGAGATTTTAGCACTCTATTGTTGTTAGCCTGGTTTTGTTAAAAATATCCATATTTCCTTAAGAAGATTTATGTTTTGTTAAGAAAATGCTCAATTTTATTCACTTTGGCTGATTGCAATCGCTGGAAATTGTGTTCTAAGAAGCTGAAACGCTTTCCTATCATGGCTTTTACAAATCTATCCCCTTGTCCACAGCCCCGACCACTCTTTAATTAACCCAACACTGGGAACTCACCACTCACCACTGAGGACTCAGGACTCAGGACTCAGGACTCACCAAGCCACTGCAATAGCCACTATCCTAGAGTCTGATTGCCACGATTCAGAATGAAACCAATCGTCATCAACTGCTGACATAGCATACTGAAAACCTGTTTGACTTAAATGCTCAACACAAAAAATGTCTTATCAGCCTTGTTGCTGTTTGTCCCGATTTCCATTGCCGCCCATTTCCTAGACTGGGGATCGTCCGCTATCTTCATAACCTCTGCGCTGGCGATCATCCCCCTCGCTGCGTGGATGGGGACTGCCACTGAAGAAATTGCTGTTGTTCTTGGCCCCACTTTGGGCGGTCTGTTAAACGCTACTTTTGGCAATGCCACTGAATTGATTATTGGCATTATCGCCCTCAACGCCGGATTGATCGATGTTGTCAAAGCCAGTATCACCGGCTCGATTATGGGCAACTTACTCCTGGTAATGGGCCTTTCCATGCTGTTGGGTGGCCTGCGTTTTAAAGAGCAGACGTTTCAACCAATTGTGGCCCGCTCCAACGCCTCTGCGATGAATTTGGCTGTGATTGCCATGCTGCTGCCAACCGCGATGGGTGCCACAGTTCCCGGCATCCCGGAAGTGACGCTTCAGCGTCTCTCTGTCGCCGTCGCTGTGGTGCTAATTTTGGTCTATGGGCTAACGCTGCTGTTTTCGATGAAAACTCACACCTATCTCTATGATGTGGGTTTGGCAGAAATGGACCCGGCAGATTTAGCGGATGCCAACCTAGCACCCGATGACAGTGAAGGAGAGGTGAACCTGCCGCTTTGGATCGGGGTACTCTTAGCCGCTACCCTAGTCGTTGCGGTTGAGTCTGAATTGTTGGTTGAGTCCCTCGAAGAAGCAACTTCCGCGCTAGGACTGACGGCACTGTTTACCGGCGTTATCCTGGTTCCGATTATTGGCAATGCTGCCGAACACGCCACAGCCGTTACGGTGGCGATGAAAAATAAAATGGATCTGTCTGTCTCTGTGGCAGTGGGATCAAGTTTGCAAATTGCCTTGTTTGTTGCGCCGGTGTTGGTGTTAGCCGGCTGGATATTTGGCCAACCGATGGATCTGTACTTCAAACCGTTTGAACTGGTGGCAGTGGCAGTGGCAGTGTTAATTGCTAACTCGGTGAGTTCCGATGGCCGATCTGATTGGCTGGAAGGCACCCTGTTGCTAGCCGCTTATGCAGTTTTGGGACTTGCGTTCTATTTCCATCCGGTCATTGAAGGAATCGGTTAAGCTAAGGTTCTAGATCCCCCGAACTGCTGTGATTAATCAGGTGAAGGGGGATCTGCGGGGTGGTTTTTTTTCAGAAAGCCGGCAACCCAATTTCACCGGCTTTTTTGAAAGCAACCGCACCAAAGAATCAAGACTTTGCCAGAGCCTTTCAATGTCAAAAAATAGATATTCCCCTGGCATCTATGACTTACTGCATTAATCCCAATTGCCCAAAGCCTCAAAATCCTGAAAACTTGCTTTTTTGCCAAAGTTGTGGTTCTGATTTGCTTTTAAACGGGCAGTATCGGGTCATGAGTATTTTGGGGGAAGGGGGTTTTGCTAAAACTTATGAAGTGAGTGATTGCGGCACGCCGAAAGTGCTAAAAGTGCTTTTCCTCCATCAGGAAAAGGCGATTTCACTGTTTCAGCAAGAAGCGCGAGTTTTAAGCCGGTTGAATCATCCTGGAATTCCGAGAGTTGAATCCGATGGTTATTTTACTTTTTATCCCAAAAATAGCGACCAGCCTGTATATTGCCTCGTGATGGAAAAAATAGCAGGGTTGGATTTAGAGGAGTGGATGAATGAGAGAAATCATCAACCCATTTCTGAAGCCTTGGCTATTAACTGGTTAAAAGAACTGGCAGAAATTTTAGAGCGCGTTCACCAGCAAAATTATTTTCATCGAGATATCAAGCCGGCTAATATTATGCTGCGATCTTCTGCGGATTCCCTGAATACAGGGCGTCAGGAACTGGCATTAATTGATTTTGGCACGGCGAGGGCGATTACCGCTACAGTTCTTGGAGGCCGGCACAATGGGACGCAAATTTTTTCAGCCGGCTATTCACCCATTGAACAAGTGAACGGTCAAGCGGTGCCGCAATCAGATTTTTTTGCATTAGGACGCACTTTTGTTTATTTACTCACCGGCTTGCTTCCTAGCGATCTGCCGGTGGATGCCGATACAGGCGATTTAATCTGGCGAGATCGGGCAAATGTCTCGCAGCCAGTGGCCGATTTGATTGACAATCTGATGGGTTTGTTTCCGGTTAATCGGCCTCAAAATGCCCAAATTATTTTACAGCGGTTAGCAGAAATAGAAGGCGCTTTAGATCAAGTTCAGTCCCCATCTGCAAAGGTTAAATCTGCTAGTGGCAGCCACAACATTCAACCAGCCAGTTATTCGGCTGCCGGCTTTTGGCCGCGTTTTGCTGCTTATGTGATCGATAGCACGACTGTCACGCTTGGAGGAGCTATTATTGGCGGATTTTTAATTAATCATGTCTATAACCTGATTCAGGAGCCTTGGCAAGCTTTAGGCGTATTTTTAGGAGCAATGGTGCTAAGCGCATTGGGAACGTTTGGCAGTTTTTTCGGCTTGCTAATTGCGGCACTGGCAATTGTGGGATCGGGAAAATCTTTAGGGGGAGTGGATTCAGTTTTGCTCGCTGTAGTCTTAATAGGAATTGGGCTAAAATGGCTTTATTTTACGGTGCTTGAATGTTCTCCGCTGCAAGCTACCTTGGGAAAAAGACGCTTAAAACTTGTTGTCACAGACGCTCAAGGAAAACAAATTTCTTGGGGACGCGCGAATCGGCGTTATTGGAGTAAAACCGTTTCTGGATCTATTTTGTGTATTGGATTTATTATGGCCGGCTTTAATCGCAAAAAGCAAGCGCTGCACGATATCATTGCCGATACTCTCGTTTCTAAAAAAATATAACAAAATTAAGAAACAGACGTTTACATTGTGGTTGGGAGTAAAGAAAAAGGCAGAGCCAATTTTGAAGTATTGAACACCGGGAAAATTCTAAAAAAATCCGAAACAGCAGCAAGGTTAACTTACGCCACAGAATTAACAGGTGTTTTCTAAGCAGATAACTATAAAAAAATAAGGTTAATTCTCTTCAGTTTTTATGAATTTTCTACCGATAAAGTGGAAAAATAAACTTTAAGTCTTAAAACTGAAATGCGACTTGGGGATTGAAGACTGTTGCCGGAAGCATGGAGCGGAGAATTTTAAATTTCTTATGGGAAAAGAGGGGAAAATGTTACTTTCATCACCGGCTCGACAAGTGCTATACTAGATATGCATAAAACGCCTTGTTTTTCTCCCCTAAAAGTATCGAATAGAGCTGAATAAGGGCCGGCAGGGCATTTAAGCATCAAATAGGCTTGCGGGTGATCGTCAAAACAATACAGTGAATTGTTAAAAAAAGCGGTAAAACAAAAACAAGCAAAATGCACCGGCAAGCGCTTCAACACCTACCGCAATCGGCAAGCTGAACAAGCGTCAAGGGTATTTTTGGTTAACTATCGCATACCATACTGATATTGATTGCTTGGCGTGACCCTACAGTGATCCCGCCAGTCTCGCAAGTTATAGTGTTCTTGAGCCTGTCCTCTGAATCTGGGTGAGCTAGCTTCCGTGAGTTTTTGCCTCAATCCCAAATGCCCCAATCCCTCCGATCTGTCGAACAATCACAGAGACGTTTGCCGTCACTGCGGCTCAGAGTTGGTCGTGCGAAACCGTTATCGGATCGTCCGACCGCTTGGAGGCGGAGGCTTTGGCAAAACCTTTGAAGTTGACGATCAAGGCACCTTAAAAGTCTTAAAAATTCTTTACAAGAATCATCCCAAAGCCGTAGAACTGTTTCAGCAAGAAGCCACGGTGTTGAGCCGGTTGCAGCACCCAGGAATTCCCACAGTAGAACCCAATGGCTACTTCACCTTTTTGCCCCACAATTTCAAAGAGCCATTGCACTGCTTAGTGATGGAAAAAATTCAGGGCTTAAATCTTGAAGAGTGGATGAAAGAACGCGAAAACAAACCACTTAGCCAAGAAGAAGCCCTGGACTGTTTAAAAAAAATTGCAGAAATCCTGGATAAAGTCCACCAGCAACAATTTTTTCATCGGGATATCAAACCACTCAACATCATGCGTCGGCCTAATAGCCAGCTGGTGTTAATTGACTTTGGGGCTGCTAGAGAAGTGACCTCAACCTATCTTGCAAAAGTCGGTCAGGGGCAAAACGTTACAGGCATTGTTTCCCCAGGCTACACGCCACCCGAACAAGTGAATGGCAAAGCCGTCCCCCAATCGGATTTCTACGCTTTGGGGCGAACTTTTGTTTATTTAATGACCGGCAGCCCCCCCACCGCATTTCCAGAAAACCCCCGCACAGGTAAGTTAATTTGGCGAGAAAAAGCCCCACAAATTAACCTAGAATTTGCCGATGTCATTGATTACCTGATGGCTCCATTCCCGGGTAATCGGCCTCAAAATGCCCAAATGATTTTACAGTGTTTGGCAGATATAGAGCCGGGGAGTTCATACAATCCACAAACCGGCTTTTCCAAACCCCGCTTTTACAGCGGCAACAGCAATTTGCTGGGGCGTTCTTCCCGAGAAATATCTACTTCCAAACAAGGCTCCACAGCCTCTAAAAATCGCCAAAAACAAAAAGCCGGTCAATATAAAAAACTATTAATTCGTACCGGCGCACTAGCACTGCTGTTCCTTGCCAGCACCCAACTTTTCAGTTATTGGCGCTACGGAAACTTCCCCGCCAACCCTATCCGGGTGCTTGCCAGCATCCCCAGCAGCCGCTTTCTTCAAAAAAGCGTCAGTAGCCAAGTTGGTCATGTCAATGCCATCACCATCAGTCCCGTTCCAGTGGGAGCGAGAAAGGCAAGCAACTTTATCTTTGCTAGCGCCAGTTACGGAACGCTTAGACTCTGGGAAGAAAACACCGGCAAACTGCGGCACGCCTTCTTTGATGCCCATTCTAATGCGATTGGCGCACTTGCCATGACCCCAGATGGCAAACTCCTTGCCAGTGGCAGTACCGACAAGACGATCAGGCTATGGAATCTTGAGAAAAACTTTCGGATACGCACGATCCCAGCTCACGCCGGCTCAGTCAACGCCCTAGCCATCAGCCCAGATGGCAAAACCCTGATTAGCGCTAGTGACGACAAGACGATCAGACTGTGGCGTTTGCCAACCGGCAAGCGGATACTCACGATCCCTGCTCATGCCGGCCCTGTCAATGCTCTAGCCATCAGCCCAAGTGGTGAAATTCTTGCTAGTGGCAGCGATGACAATACAATCAAGCTTTGGGATCTGAGTACCGGCAAACTGCTCAGTACCTTTGTGGGGCATAAAGGATCGGTTCATGCGCTCGCCATCAGTCCAGATGGCAAAACCCTCGTCAGTGGCAGCGCAGACAACACTGTTAAGCAGTGGAATCTAGGCACCGGCAAGCTACGCAGAACTTTGGAAGGGCATTCTAGCAGGGTTCGGTCGCTTGCGATCAGCCCGAATGGTAAAACCCTCGTCAGTGCCGGTGACACGATCATGCTGTGGAATCTCAAAACCGGCAAACACTTAGAAACTTTGTTAGGGCACGCTAACTATGTCAGTTCAGTTGCGATCACGCCTGATGGCAAAACCCTAATTAGTGGCAGTCGGGATCAAACGATTAAGATTTGGCAGATGCCGTAGGGACTCGGAGCTAGAGGGGGAGAACCAACTTGAGATCAAAAATAGAATTATGAAATTGACTTTTAACGATTAATCTGGAATAGAAAATCAGTCGCTTCACCCGCAGTTAAAGGCTTCGAGAATAAATAACCCTGCATTTCTTGGCAGTGGAGACTTTGCAATAAATTCTTTTGGGCTTGTGTTTCTACACCTTCCGCCACCACGCAGAAATTGAGGGCATGACCGAGGGAAACAATTGCTTTGACAATGGCACTGTTATGGGGATCGCTTGTCATGTCCCGCACAAAAGCTCGATCAATTTTAAGCGAATGAAACGGGAAGTTTTTTAACCCACTGAGGGAGGCGTGACCGATGCCAAAATCATCCATTGAGAGGCAGATTCCCATTGCTTTGAGTTCGCCCAGTGTGGTGCGCGTGAAGTCTGAATCTAGCATTGCTGTATTTTCAGTAATTTCTAACTCCAAGTATTGAGGTTCCAAACCCGTCTGTTCTAAAACCTCGGCCACCATTGCCACTAAACTTGGTTGCTGAAACTGTCGGTTGGAAAAATTAACTGCCACGCGCATTGCCGGCAAACCGGCTTTCTGCCAAGCTTTATTTTGGGCGCAAGCTGTTTGCAAAACCCACTTCCCCAAGGGGATAATCAAACCGTTCTCTTCAGCTAAGGGAATAAACGCTTCCGGCGTCATGAGGCCCCGTTCTGGGTGCTGCCAACGCACGAGCGCCTCCATACAGGTAATTTCGCCGGTATTTGTGTTTAACTGCGGCTGGTAGTGAACGAGAAATTCTCCACGCTCAAAGGCAAGGTGCAAGCTATTATCTAAAACCAATAATGCAGAGGCTTCTGCATTCATACTGGGGGTAAATATTTGGTAATTATTTCGGCCCCGTTCTTTGGCGCGATACAACGCCGTATCTGCATTTTTAATTAACGTTTCAGCATCTTCCCCATCATTTGGATAAAGGGCAATGCCAATGCTGCAAGTAATGTAGAGATGGTGCCCTTCTATCTCAAATGCCGGCTGTAGAGAATCAATAATTCTTTGAGCAATATGAAGCGCGTCCTCTAGGCAATTAAGGTGAGGCAAGAGCGCGATAAATTCATCTCCCCCCCAGCGAACAATCGTATCTCCTTCACGTAGACAGCTTTTCAGGCGTTGGGCGGCAGTTTGCAGCAATTGATCGCCGACTGCATGACCCAAGGTGTCATTAATAATTTTAAAGCGGTCGAGATCGAGAAAAATGATAGCCAGTTTATGCCGGCGATTTGCGGCTGTTTCCAGCGCTAAAGTTAGTTGGAGATCCAATAGCTGCCGGTTGGGTAAGCCGGTGAGCCGGTCATGAAGCGCTTGGTGGCGGATTATTTCTTCTTGCTGATGGCGCTGGAGTGCGCCGCCGATACTTGCTGCGATCGCTACCAAAATAGATTCTTCACTTTTAGACCAACCGCGCTCTGTGTGGCAATCGTCGAAGCCGACATAGCCCCAGCATTCATTATTGACCGAAACCGGCACCATGAGAATTGAGACAATGCCATCTGCCTCTAAACGTTCTCGTTCGCCGGCTGGAAAGTCTACAGCGTTGCCACTCATCGGCTGATTGGCTGAGAGTGAATCATACCACCGGCACAGATGAGTGTTGTAAGCAAGATTTTGCCAGTGAGGTTTGTTGAGCATTGGCTCGAACAACTCTGCCACCCATTCAAAGCGCATACTCAGTGCCGGCTCACCTGTAACGGGATGGGGATGGTTTTGGCAGATGTAAACCCGATCAACGCCGGCAGCCATTCCCAGCGTTGCTAAAGCTTTGACAATTGCTGAGCCGTGGTTGGTATCTGTGAGCAAATAATTCATCGCTTCGGCGACGCCTTGAAGCAAGTTGTCGCGTTTGACGAGTTCTGCTTCGGCTTGCTTGCGCTGGGTAATGTCTACAACCGTACCTTCATATCCCAGCAGTGTGCCGCCGGTGTCTCGAACGGCGCGAGCATTTTCAGAAATCCAGATCGTGCTGCCGTCTTTGCGATAAATTTCTGACTCAAAATCTAAGACGGCATCTCGCTGTTGTAAAAGCCGGCTGAACTGTAATCGCCGGTCAGGATTGACGTAGAGTTGGTGCTGAATATCTGTCAGGGTCGCCATCAACTCTGCCGGCGAGTCGTAGCCATAGATGCGAGCCAGCATTGAGTTTGCCGTGAG
The DNA here is from genome assembly GCF_014695725.1 of Microcoleus sp. FACHB-672. Lineage (NCBI taxonomy): Bacteria > Bacillati > Cyanobacteriota > Cyanophyceae > Oscillatoriales > Microcoleaceae > Microcoleus > Microcoleus sp. FACHB-672. The sequence goes on from NZ_JACJOU010000032.1 coordinate 124,261, forward strand.
GTAACGCCCTTCGGGTGTAGTCTGAAAAATTCCTTCAACAGCATTTTCAAAAATGCTGCGATACTTTTCTTCTGCTTGTTTTAATGCAACTTCTGCCCGTTTGCGTTCTGTGATGTCTTCTTGGACACAAACCCAATACTTTTTTCCTGACATTTCCAAAGCGCTAATATGAGCATAAGTTGTGAAAACTGTTTTATCTTTTTTGAGGTTATTAAATTCTCCCAACCATGAGCCTTGTTTGTTCAACTGCTCGATAATTTTAACCGTGAGTCTAGCATTTTCTGACAGTTGGTAAACATTGAGAGTGGAAAAGTGTTTTCCTTGCAATTCACCTCGTTCATATCCAAACATGGCATCGAAGGCAGGATTTGTAAAAGTAATCATGCCATTTTCATCGGTGACACTGACGCCTTCTGCCATGCTTTCTAGGACTTGAGCTTGAGCTTTGAGCGCTTCTTCGGTTTGTTTGCGTTCCGTGATGTCAGTGATAAATCCTTCGAGTGCTAGAACGTTACCCATATTGTCAAATACGCCACTCCCTTTTTCCCACAGCCATTTTTCTAACCCTGACTTAGTACGAATTCGATATTCAACCACATAAGGTTCCTTTTTAGCAATTGCCATTTCAATTGCTTTAAGAACGTTTGGTAAATCTTCAGGATGAGTGAGATCGCTATAGGAAATGAGCCGGCTTTTCCCGGCAAGTTCTTCGCTGTGATATTCAATTAGGTTAAAGACACCCTCAGAGAGGTAGTTCATCGACCATTCAGAATCGCTGGCGCAGGAGAAGACAAAGCCGGGTAATGTGTTGATGAGGTGAGCCAATTTTCGCTGGCTTTCTCTAAGGGCGTCTTCGGCTTGCTTGCGCTGCATTAGGGTGCCTAGTTGGGCAGCGACGGCAGAAACGAGTTCTACCATGCGCCGATCTGCTGGGCAAGATTCAAACGTGAAGAACACGAGGACTGCCAGGACTTGATCGTTGGCGATGATCGGAACGCCCAAGCCGGCTTTAAGTCCCCAACTCATTGCCAACTGGGCACGCAGAAAAATTGATTCCGATTCAATTGAAACATCCTGATGCCACTCTGGCTGTTTTGAAAGCCACACGCGTCCGGGCAAACCAATACCTTTGGCAAACCGTAAGCCTTCGCTGATTTGGCTAAACCTCAAAAGCTCGTTGGTGCTGATGTAGTAAGCTGGGCTGCCATACAGGGCGGTTGCGTCTGGGCTGGGAATCCAGGCTTCGCCATAATTCCAGCCGGTGGCTTCGCAGCAGTAGCGCAGGGCAATGGCGAGGGCGTTTTGAAAGTCTTCGGCTGCGGCGATTGCCAAGGCGATGTTTTGCAAGAGTTGGGCTTGTGCTTCCACTCGCCGGTACTCTGTCAAGTCTTGACACAAGCCGATAATTTGAGTAATTGTGCCGTCTTGGCTGAACACCGGCGAGAGTCGAGTAGCGAGGTGACGGATTTTGTCACAGATGTCGCCGGCAGGATCTTTGCGAGTGTCAAAGATTGCCTCATATTCAATTGACTGACGTTGCTCAAGACAGTCTCTGAGGTGTTTTGTGGTTGTGCCGGCGATCCCCTGTGGCAGGCATTCTTGCAAGCGAAAACCGACGGGATCTTCGGTCGTTACCGACAGCATTTGTCTGCTGGCGGGATTGGTGGCAACAAAGCGAAATTCGGGGGCTTCCGCGCAGGCTGTATCCTCACAAGCGTTTGAGGCAGCATTAGCCGGCTGAACATCCACGATAAATAGACCGTCTGACGAGTGTTGTAAGACAGCCCATAATGGGTTCGCGTGTTCGTTAAGAACACCCTCGTTATTCTTGTGTTGACCCACAGCTTGCCCCGCTACTTGTGTATGGGACATTTTGGTGCTGATACTTGTTCAAAACGCGATAAGTGTTTAACCGGGTCTTTAGACTTTAGCTCAACCGGCCTGTGCTTTTCAGCAGCCATTTACACAGAATCGCGAATTAACTGGGCACTTAGGCGCGAGGGGGAGAAAGAACGACGGCTATCGATAATCTTTTCTGGGAACGGATTAGAGAGAGAGGGAGAAAAGCCAGGTTGGGGTTATAGGCGGCTTGGGGAACTGGTGTCACAGCAAAGCCGCCAAGCTTTTAGACAAAGAACCGCTCAAAGCTATGCAGGATTAAGCAAAATAGGCTTTTTCACGGTTCCCGAAATGTCCTAGAGTTAAAGGGCAGTGTTACCTCTAACTTCCCTGAATTATTAATTTATATTTCGCAACTCAACTTCAAAAAAAATCTAACAATCGCGCTTCCATGCCAGTCATACCGCATCCCGCTCATCTGTTTCAAGACTCCAAGGCTCTGTATCAGTTCCTTTTTGCTTGTCAGCAGAAATCCATTGAGAAAAATCAGATACAAATTGTTAGTATTTCGCTGGAAGTCCCACCCCTTGATCCCTTGGCAGTTCTTCACGAGATTAATCAACCAGACAAAATTCATTTTTACTTTGAGAAGGGACGGGCGCGGGAAGCCATTCGCCCAATTTTGCGAGACGGAAAATTAACTGCGAATGGCGATGCTATTGCAGCCATCGACGCAGCTCTGCATTTTACCGCAGAAGGGCCAAATCGATTTTCCCGCGCTCAAGAATTTATTCGCACTTGCTTAACGAACACGATTACTGCCGGTGCGCTACACTTGCCGTTTGCGGGGCCTCACTTCTTTTGTAGCTTCACATTTTTCGAGCGCAACCGGCCTGAAGATTCCTCTTTTCCCGCTGCAACTGTGTTTTTACCGCGCTGGCAGATTGCCCGCCGTAACAATCGCTGCGTGATTGTGGCAAATTTAGCGGTGGATGCTAAGGCCAATTTAAAAACATTATCGACTCACTTACACAACCAGTTGCAAAAGATTATTATTTTAACAAACTATGAATTGGTTGACTGTTATGATAAAAATGGAAATTTCATAGAACAATCTATCAAACATGAAGATCGCTTCAAAAATTCGGTTTTAGCGGCTTTAAATTCGATTCAAAGCGAACAGTTTAACAAAATTGTTTTGGCTCATACAATAGATGTCATTTCAAAAACCCCTCTCAATTTGATTCATTCTCTGAATAAGCTGCGAAAAAATCACCCAGATTGCTATATCTTTTCCACCGGCAATGGAAAAGGTCAAAACTTCATTGGAGCCAGTCCAGAACGCTTGGGAAGTATTCAGAATCACGTGCTAGCAACAGACGCCTTAGCCGGCTCAGCACCACGAGGCAAAACCGCAGCAGAAGATGCCAATTTAGCAAACGCTTTACTCAACAGCGAAAAAGAGCGCCGCGAACATCAAGTCGTGCTAGATTTTATTGTTCAACGTTTGTCTCGTTTGGGGTTAAAACCCAAACTGTCACCACCGGCACGCCTGCTGCAACTTTCCAATATTCAGCATTTATGGACACCTATTCAAGCTCAAGTGCCGGTGGATGTTTCTCTGCTCGATATTGTCGCCGAACTTCATCCTACCCCAGCCGTTGCCGGCGCGCCTAGAGACATTGCCTGCGAAGAAATTCGCCGCTACGAAACCTTTGAGCGTTCCCTTTATGCCGCCCCCTTGGGTTGGATAGATCATCAAGGCAACGGTGAATTTATCGTCGGCATTCGCTCAGCCACAATAGAAGGCAATCGCGCTAAACTTTATGCCGGTGCCGGCATAGTTTCTGGTTCAGATCCCGAAAAAGAACTGACTGAAATTAAACTAAAACTTCAAGCCCTTCTAAAAGCATTAATTTAGAAGAGGGGCATGGGGGATGGGGCATTGGGCATTGGGAATTAAGCTTTTGTTGTGGTAATTCACCGCACATCTGTGTATGCCAGCGACACGCTGCGCTACCATCTGCTGTCAATAAATTCAAATTTATCAACTTTTAAAATACTGATTTCTCAGAATAAAACACATCAAATCGTTAAAATAATCCGTACACATCTGCGTTTATCTGCGTGCATCTGCGGTTCAGAAATCCAAATTCATCAACTTTTACAATACTAATAACCACAAACCCTTCTCCCAAAGAGAAACGCATCAAATCGTTAAAATAATCCGCGCATATCTGTGTAAATATGCGGGTAATAAATCTAAATTTATCAACTTTAAAATACTAATAACTACAAACAAAATGATTGACTTCCGTAACACAAACACCGTCTGGGCTTCCATCTTAGTAGAAACACTACACCGACTAGGATTAACGACAGCCGTTATTTGTCCTGGTTCCCGCTCAACGTCTCTCACAATTGCCTTTGCCCAACATCAACAAATCGAAGCCATTCCCGTTCTTGATGAACGATCAGCCGGCTTCTTTGCTTTAGGAATCGCTAAAAAATTGGGATTGCCAGTTGTACTGGTTTGCACCTCTGGGACTGCCGGCGCTAATTTTTACCCTGCTGTTATCGAAGCAAAAGAAAGCCGAGTACCCTTATTAATTTTAACCGCAGATCGGCCTGCTGAATTGCGGGAATGCCATTCTGGACAGACAATTGATCAGGTAAAATTATATGGTCATTATCCGAACTGGCAGGCAGAGTTAGCCACTCCTTCCTTAGAACTAGGAATGCTGAATTACTTGCGGCAAACAGTGATTCATGCTTGGGAAAGAGCTATTTTTCCGGCTGCCGGTGCGGTTCATCTGAATCTTCCCTTCCGTGATCCCCTTGCGCCGGTTTTACAACCAGAAGCTGAAGCTTTAAAGTCTCAATTTCGGCCTGAAATCTTCTTTGCTAACTTTTCCTCATTCCCTATTATTCACAACAATCCCCTCAGCACGCAGCACTCGGCACTCAGCACTTTAAAACAATGGCAGGAATGTGACAGAGGAATTATTATTGCCGGCACAGCACAACCCCAGCAGCCGAAAGAGTATTGTGAGGCAATCGCGCAGCTTTCTAAATTTTTAAAATGGCCGGTTCTTGCTGAGGGACTATCACCTTTGAGAAATTATGCTGCAATTAATCCTTATTTGATTTCAACTTATGATTTAATTTTGCGTAACCGGCAGCTTGCAGCACAATTGCAGCCGGCAACGGTGATTCAGATCGGTGAATTACCCACCAGTAAAGAATTACGGACTTGGTTAGAAACGATTCAACCCTGCCGGTGGGTGATAGATTCCAGCCACCACAACCTTGATCCGTTGCACGGCAGAACAATTCATCTACATACATCTGTAGAAAATATTGCCATGATTCTGCCTATTACCCATGAAAATGTTGACTTCTTAAACAAGTGGGAATATCTTAAGCTTTGGTGTGATACTGAAGTTAAAGTTAGAGCAACTGTTGACAAAGAAATAGGGGAAATAGAAGATTTAATAGAACCGAAAGCGGCTTGGTTACTGTCTCAAGTTTTACCGCCGGCTACGTCTTTGTTTATTGCCAACAGTATGCCGGTGCGGGATATCGAATTTTTCTGGAAACCTAACAATTCTGGAACTCAACCTTATTTTAATCGCGGTGCTAATGGTATTGATGGCACATTATCCACTGCGCTGGGTATAGCACATCGCAATCAAAGCAGTGTAATGCTAACAGGTGATTTGGCTTTATTGCATGATACGAATGGTTTTTTGTTAAATAATCACTTTGTTGGGCATTTAACAATTATTTTAATTAACAACAATGGTGGTGGCATTTTTGAAATGTTGCCGATCTCTAAGTTTGATCCTCCGTTTGAATCGTTTTTTGCAACTCCGCAAAATATTGAATTTTCTCGAATTTGTTGTACCTATAATGTAGAGTACGAATTGATTTTGTCTTGGTTACAGTTACAGGAGCGATTAAAGTTTTTACCTGAAGCTGGAATTCGATTGTTAGAAGTTAGGACAAGTCGAAAGGCTGATGCGAAGTGGCGGCAGGATCATTTAGGTCAATTTTCAGCTTTTCTCTGAGGCGGCAGGTTTTGGCGATTCTTTTTTAACCACAGATTAATGCAGATGAGTTAAGGGTTGGTGTAATGTCATGGTTTTATTTTTGTTTTAACTTGCATGAATTGATATGATCGCTAAAACAGCTAGAGTGATTTATGGATAATTTTTATAAAGAGATAGTTTTTTATTTAAATCTTGAGCTTAAAATGCAAAATTGCTTCAGACTTGCTCCAATTATGATAATTACGTTAAATTTGATTAAGATTTAAGGGAGATGTTGCTTTCCTTCGTTTATGCCTGACCCCGCATAACTCAGGATACGCGGGCCATTAGGCAAAAATTTGCTTAGTTATCGACCGCAGCACCCAATCTTCGGGAAATACGTGTTTGAACTCATATCTAGAGGCCACCATCTATGAAATCTTCTTGGAGAATCATCTTATTGTGGGCGTTGCCGGCTTTAGTGATTGGTTTCTTCCTGTGGCAAGGGGTTTTTGCCTCTACTGCCATCGATACGGGTAGAAACGCGGCTAACACCCGTATGACTTACGGACGCTTTTTAGAATACTTGGATGCAGATCGTGTAACTAAAGTGGATCTGTACGAGGGTGGCCGCACGGCGATCGTCGATGCGATAGATCCGGATTTGGACAACCGAACTCAACATTTGCGAGTTGATCTACCGGCTAATGCACCACAATTGATCGCCCGACTCAGAGAAAGCGATATCGACTTTGACACCCACCCAATTCGCAACGATGGCGCAATTTGGGGACTTTTGGGTAATTTAGTATTTCCCATTCTGTTAATGGCCGGCCTATTTTTCCTCTTCCGCCGCTCGAATAATGTCCCCGGTGGGCCGGGACAGGCGATGAATTTTGGCAAATCACGGGCGCGGTTCCAGATGGAAGCGAAAACCGGCGTGATGTTCGATGATGTGGCCGGCATTGAAGAAGCTAAAGAAGAACTCCAAGAAGTTGTTACCTTTTTGAAGAAGCCAGAACGCTTCACAGCCGTTGGTGCAAAGATTCCTAAAGGTGTGCTGTTAATTGGGCCTCCCGGAACTGGCAAAACCATGCTAGCCAAGGCAATTGCTGGGGAAGCTGGTGTGCCGTTCTTCAGCATCTCTGGTTCAGAATTTGTGGAAATGTTCGTTGGCGTTGGTGCTTCCCGCGTCCGTGACTTGTTCAAAAAAGCGAAAGAAAACGCCCCTTGTATCATCTTTATTGATGAAATTGACGCAGTAGGCCGGCAACGGGGTGCAGGAATTGGTGGTGGCAACGATGAACGCGAACAAACTCTCAACCAGTTGCTAACAGAAATGGATGGGTTTGAAGGCAACACCGGCATCATTATTATTGCCGCAACAAACCGCCCTGACGTTCTCGATTCTGCTTTACTACGTCCAGGCCGGTTTGACCGGCAGGTATCGGTAGACACCCCGGATATTAAAGGCCGGTTGGAAATTCTTAACGTTCACGCCCGCAACAAGAAACTCGCAACCGAAGTTTCCCTCGATGCGATCGCTCGCCGGACTCCTGGTTTCACCGGCGCTGACTTGGCAAATTTGCTCAACGAGGCTGCTATCTTGACCGCACGCCGGCGCAAAGAAGCGATTACCATGTTGGAAATTGATGATGCCGTAGACCGGGTAGTTGCCGGTATGGAAGGCACTCCCTTGGTAGACAGCAAGAGCAAACGGCTGATTGCTTATCATGAAATCGGTCATGCGATCATCGGCACTGTGCTTAAAGATCATGATCCGGTTCAAAAAGTTACTTTGGTTCCTCGCGGTCAAGCCCGTGGTTTAACCTGGTTTATGCCGGGAGAAGACCAAAGTTTAGTATCTCGTTCCCAGTTAAAAGCCCGGATCACCGGCGCTTTGGGCGGACGCGCTGCTGAAGAAGTGATTTTTGGCGATTCTGAAATAACGACAGGTGCCGGTAATGACTTGCAACAAGTGACAGGCATGGCGCGTCAAATGGTGACTCGCTTCGGGATGTCGGAACTTGGTCCCTTGGCTCTAGAAAGTCAACAAAGCGAAGTTTTCTTAGGCCGCGACTTTACAGCCCGTTCAGAATATTCTGAAGAAATCGCCTCCCGCATTGATGTTCAAGTCCGCTTGATTGTAGATAAATGCTACCAAGATGCGAAGCGGATTATGCGGGAAAACCGAGTCGTCATTGACCGGCTTGTAGAGTTGTTAGTTGAAAAAGAAACCATTGAAGGTGAAGAATTCCGCCAAATTGTTTCTGAGTACACAGATGTTCCTGAAAAAGAACAGTACGTGCCGCAACTGTAGAGTGCTGAGAGTTCGCTAAAACTCTGTGATGGGGGTGGTGCCGGTGCATCATCCCCATTTTTTTTATCGAGCCGGTTAAAAAAACTTCTGCATCAAACCATCAACCTCATCTGCGTTAATCTGCGTCCATCTGCGGTTAAAAAAAACAAAAAATCTAGCGCATCAAACCATCAACCTCATCTGCGTTAATCTGCGTCCATCTGCAGTTGAAAAACAAAAATTCAGCGCATCAAACCCTTAATCCAGTTAAAACCCTTTATAAAACCTAAAATATAAAATGGGATGAAGGGGCGCAGGATGAGAAAACGAATTTGGTTAGGACTATTGATGATTTTGGCCGTTGTAACCGTCACCGGCTGGAATTGGTATTCTCAGCAGATGCAATCAGCCGCGCCGCCGGCAGAGGTGACAGCAGCCGGGGAAAGCCAAGCTTGGGGGCAAAATGGGAACGACACAATGGCAAATATCACCCGCAAAGCCGCCGCAGAGTCACCAGTTAACGCACCGGCTGTCCCACAAGAACAGTTGCTCTCACATATTAAAGCCTTAGATTTTGAGCGTTATACACAGTATGATCGGCAGCGCGTCAGAGATTATATTTCCCAATCTCTCACAGCATGGGGGTGGACGCCCCAGTTACAAGAATTTGACACAGGGATAAATTTGTGGGCGCAACGTGCGGGAACGGATAAAGATGCCGGTGCAATTTTAGTGGCGGCGCATTATGACACGGTTGCCGGTTCTCCCGGCGCGGATGATAATGCAACGGGTGTGGCGACGGTGTTAGAAGTTGCCCGGTTGTTGGGTGATCGCAAAACCCCACGGGCATTGTGGGTGGCGTTTTTTGATGAGGAAGAGTTGGGGTTGCGCGGGAGTCTTGCTTTCAATAGCGGCAACTTGCCCTTAAAAGACCTACGGGGGGTGATAGTGATGGATATGATTGGTTTTGCCTGTCATACATCTGGATGCCAGCAGTACCCCAAGGGGCTGCCGATTACACCACCGGGCGATAAGGGAGATTTTGTGGCAGTGGTGGGCGATATGGAACATTTGCCCCTACTCAAAACTTTTGAGAGAAATGCAACTCCCGGTGTGCCACCGATCGTAACGCTGCCGGTGCCCCTCAAAGGTGTGATGATGCCGGATGTGCTGCGGAGTGATCATGCACCTTTTTGGTATAGCGGCATTGGTGCAGTGTTGGTGACAGATACAGCGAATTTGCGAACCCCTCACTATCACCAAGCAAGCGATCGGCTGGCAACTTTGGATCGGGATTTCTTCGCCGGCAGTGCTCAGCTAGTGGTGAATGCGACGACTGCACTGTTAGAAAGTACAGAAAGCTTGGCAAGTCCGCCGGCTGCCGGTTCCCAATAGAGAATTTTGTGTTTTTACAATGTATGAATTTGCATAAGTGTAGGGTGTTTGAATTGCTTGATCTTGAATATTACTCAAAGGTTTAGGCACGTAGTCTACATATCGCGTATAAAAGTTAGAGATAAGTGAGAAATAGTGTACATAGAAATGCCGGCAATCGGTGGGAAAATAGCTCAATAACAGCTGGGACTTTCTCGCGCTTTTGGGGAAGTCTGACAGATTGAAGGAGATGTCGGTACTTGCCTCATACAAGTAGAGGATTTATATCACCGCTTTGCAAAGCATCTGCAACTAAACTGGATCTATGGTGAGGTAACACCACCCCCTGCCGGCGATGGCCATGCCGGCAGCCCGATCCGTGTTCCGTCTAGCCCAACGGTCGCCCCTAGTAGAATGTGCTAAGCGAGGACAAATCAAAGGCGTCCAGACGGAACTGGAATGTCTTGCCCAACTCGATAACAACTATCAACCGTTTATCCAAAAATTGAGTTTATTAGTTAAGGAATCTAATATTCAGCAAGTTCGCAAATTTCTTTAGGAAATGATGGGGTGATTTCACATCAATAAATGCATGATCATTTGAGAACAGGAGCCATTATCCAATGTTAACTAATTCAAATCATGAAATTATTTTAGTCATTGATGATAGTCTGACCAATCTAGAAATATTGCATAATACTTTGGATTTGGTTGGATATAAAGTTATGGTAGAAATGGATGGTTTAAGGGGACTTGAACAAGCTAAAAAATACTCGCCCGATTTGATTTTGCTGGATGTAATGATGCCAGGAATGGATGGCTTTGAAACTTGCCGGCAGTTGCAGGCTGAACCCTCTACAAAAAACATTCCGGTGATTTTCATGACAGGGCTGGCCGATCCGGAAGACAAAGTGAAGGGGTTGCAGTTAGGTGCGGTGGACTATATTATAAAACCGTTTCGGAAAGAAGAAGCACTGGCACGGATTCAAACTCATTTAAAAATTCGACGCTTAGGCTTGGAACTTGAACAACAAAAACAACAATTGGAGGAATTAGTTCAAAAACGCACTGCTGAATTAACCGAGACGTTAAACGAATTAAAAAGAACCCAATTGCAGTTAATTCAAAATGAAAAACTCTCTACAATTGGTCAGTTAGTTGCCGGCATTGCTCATGAAATTAATAATCCAGTTGGGTGTATCACCGGCAATCTAGGTCAAGCGCGGCAAGCTGTTGAGGATGCGATTGAGTATATTCGTCTTTATCAAGCTAAATTCCCTAACCCTGGCGCAGAACTTGAAGAAAAGGCTGAAGAGATTGATATAGAATATATTCTAGAAGATTTACCTAAAATGTTTGTCTCCATGAAGGCGGGGATAGAGCGAATTTGCGATATCAGTACCTCATTAAGAACCTTCTCGCGAGCTGATGTAGATTTCAAAATATTAGTGAATATCCATGAGGGAATTGACAGTACCTTAATGATTTTGCAGCATCGTTTGAAGGCTCAAGCGCGTCATCCGGCGATTCAGGTTATAAAAAATTATGGGGAACTTCCTAAAATTGAGTGTTATTTAGGACAACTCAATCAGGTATTTATGAATCTTTTAGCAAATGCGATTGACGCATTGGAAGAAGCAAGTCGGGGACGTAGCTATGAAGCACTCAAAGCGAATCCCAATGTGATCGCCGTTACAACTGAAATCCAAGATGAACAGCAGATTGTGATCCGGATTGCAGATAATGGAATGGGGATGACGGAAGAGGTCAAGCAACGCATCTTTGACCCTCTATTCACGACTAAACCAGTGGGAAAAGGAACAGGTTTGGGACTGGCAATTGTTCATCAAATTATTGTTGAAAAGCACGGGGGAACCATTGAAGTAAATTCAGAACTTGGAAAAGGTACGGAGTTTATTATGAAAATTCCAATGGCTTGATATAGCTTTTCAATTCTTCTTTCAATAGCTAGGAAGTCAGAGTGCCGGCAGAAGCCTAGACAAACTCATAGAAAAAAATATAATAAGCCGGCTTTTGTTTCCTTACACTTAATTTCAACAAACATAGGTGTCCAATTTTACCAAAGTCTTGAGTAATCTGACTTAACGGCACTTGAGACAAGCAAGCCGGTGGCGGAAACTGCCGAGATTTCTCGATTGAACTCAGATCAAAATTATCGGTATCTGATTTTCATCGGCTACTTACTGGTGCGATATATTTCCCATATTTTCTAGAATCCTCTTACTGTATATCTTCTAGCCTTCCTGCTCAGGGTGTTTGGCGGAGTTCTCCCCTAACTTCCCCTGATTTTGAGCTATCTGATAATTGTGGACTGTCAACTACAAAGGGACTCATCAGTACGTTTACGGAATTAAATTCAATATTGTTTTCTCCCTTGCCCCTACCTAAAGGTTGGCGTAGCCTTGCTTCTACCTAAAGGTTGGCGCAGCCTTGCCCCCTTAAAGCACAAGCCAATGTAGCCGGCACAACGCTTAAACGCAGGAAAATCACTTATGCTTGTATTTAAATGGTAATATTGTAGGCATTAAGCAGAAGTTTGCATGAAAAGAATAGAACTGTTAGATTCACTGTTTCAATTTAACCAACCCTTAAGCGAAATTTTATCGCTTTTAAGCGCCTTTGGCCGGGTAAGCAAAAGCGAATTACTCATCCTGAAGCGTCAACATATTGCTGGGGTTTTAAAGCGATATGTATCCGATAAACTTACAGCGACAGAAGTGGAAAATTGGGCAAATGCCATAGAAAGCCGTGAGGATATCGGCTACGATCCAAGCTGTGAGGATGTACTAGGCGAAATCATTTATGAGCTGGCTAACCCGGGGTTAACGAACTCACTTTCAAAAGCGATGGCTAAAAATTGGATTGAGCAACTCTCTCAGACATCGGTCGCTTCAAAGTAAGCTGATAAACATTAAATTTGCACTTTTGTAATGAGAGAACTGTAGGGGCGAAAGAGAGTGTGCGCCTGCAGCAAGGGAGATGGAGAGAAGAATAAAAAACTTTTGTAAATTATAGAAATGGCAAGTTAAATGCTCATTTCATGAGGCACATTTTCAGATTTATTTCGGAAAAGTGTAATTTCGTCGGGTTAGAAATGGCAGTTTTAATTTAAGTCCAAGCTCTAAAAAAAGTATTCTCTTGCCATGCAATTGCAGTACGTTGTTCAATGGCTGTCATTTCTGCCTCACTTAATGGCTTAAACGCTTGCGCCACTTTCACATTAGATTCCAATTGTTCGACTGTCTCAGCGGCTATCACGCAACAATGTACGCCGGCAACCGTGAGGCTATACCCCATCGCTTGCTGCATCCCATCTAAGACATTATTTTTAAATAACCGTCCGTAAGCCGGCACTTTCATGGCAATAACGCCAACGTTTTTCTCACGCGCCACCGGCATCACTGTGGGGATAAATGGACGCGGGTGATGTTTATCGGCTGCATTGACGCAAATTAGGGTGGTGTCAAAGGGATATCGACGCAACCCTTCGGCAATGATATCGGGTTCATGGTGGCCGGTGATGCCGGCAAAGCGAATTAATTTCTGCGCTTTTGCTTCTTCGACTGCTTTAATTGCGCCAGTTTTGCTGAAAATTTGCTCAATTTCTCCAGGTAAAGAGACGTGATGCAATTGCCAAGCGTCTAAATGATCGGTTTTTAAACGCTTTAGAGATCGCTCTAAATGTCGCCACGCGCCATCCCTATCTCGTGCATGAGTTTTGCTTGCCAGATAAATTTTATCTCGATAAGCCGGCAGCACTTTTCCTAAATAATCTTCACTTGGCCCGTACTCTGCGGCTGTGTCAAAATAACGAATGCCGAGTTCAAGTGCGCGTTCAAGAATTGCGACGGCTGCAGCCTCTTGTCCTTCTTTAGAAAGCGGTGTTTGGCCGGCACATCCTAAGCCAAAAATGGGTAGGCTGATGCCGGTTCTGCCTAACACTCTTTCTGGCATGGATGCGGGTGTCACAGCAATTTTTGAGGATGCGGATGTGTTGGTTTGGTTCCGCGCTAATGCACTGCATCCTACAACTGTGCCGGCTGCTGCAACACTTGTGACTAAGAATTTGCGTCGCGTTGTTTTGCGTTTCATGCTCACTTGCTCAGCAAAAAAAATGCTTTAGTTTGCAATTTACCACGATACGCTTTATCAGGGTATCAGTCTTAAGTTATATCGGTTTTAGATTTTGGTTATTTCCGATAGAATTAGGGCGCACACCCGCAATTTTTAGGCGGATGCGGTAAAGGCTTTTACCGGCTGTGATATAAAGTGCTTTGCTGTCGCTGTCTCCCCAGGCTAGATTTGTCGCAGCTTCGGGGACTTCTATTGTTCCAAGAAGATTGCTTGCCGGCGAGAATACCCACACCCCTCCAGGGCCGGTGCTATAAATATTACCCTGAATGTCTGTTTTCATTCCGTCAGGAACGCCTTTTTTGTTAGGATCTTTCAGTTCTGCAAAGATGCGTCCATTTATTAAGCTTCCATCGGAATTTACATCAAAAGCTCGAATGTGACCTTTGTCGGAATCGTCTATATAAAGCGTTTTCTCATCAGGAGAAAAGGTAAGTCCGTTGGGACGCACAAAGTCTTTAACGAGCAAGGTTAATTTGCCATCTGGGGCAATGCGGTAGACCCCATAGAAACCTAGTTCTTCTTGCTCTTTTTTGATGCCATAAGGTGGGTCGGTAAAGTAAATACTGCCATCTGATTTGACAACAAGATCATTTGGGCTGTTTAACGATTTTCCTTCGTATTTATCAGCTAAGGTCACAATTTTGCCGTCTATTTCAGTGCGCGAGACGCGACGGTTAGTGTGTTCAGCCGTAATTAAACGTCCCTCCCGATCTAGTGTGTTGCCATTGGATTTTCCTGAGGGCCGGCGAAAGATTTCTGCTTTTTGATTTTCTTGCAATTGATAAATAGTATCGCCGTTTATATCACTGAAGAGTAAAAAACCTTCGGGATGCCAAACCGGCCCTTCGATAAATTCAAATCCTTCAGCGAGTTTTTCTACTTCAGAGCTTTTATCTTTAATCGCTTCCATACTGTTTTTATCCTGTAATTTTCGGGATTGTAGAATTTTTATTACAAGGTTTTTTGCTGGATTTTCAAAATTATCAATTTTGTTGATATTCTTTGACAAGGGTTGTAAATGTTTTGGCTTGCTAGACGCTGTTGTAAACACAGTGAATAACAGGCTAGACAGTATTATCCCAAAAAGAATGATTTTTCTATTAAAATTTTGGTTCATCGCTTAATTTATTAATTTATCACAACTTCGTCTCCAATTTTATCTGATTAATTCTTTCTATCCAAACTTCATTATCATCTAATGTAAAAATTATGCGTTTGTAAGGTTCATTGTTTAATTCTAAAGTTAAATAATTTTTATCGTTTGTAACATACCAAAATTCTTTACCCTGTTTGGTGTAATAAGTGCCGGCTTTAATCACGCCTGGGAGAAACGTACCGGGGGCACGGAGTTCTGCCCAATTACTCAGAGGTTCTTCATGGGTTACTCGTTCAATATGATCTAGGGGGATTTCAAAAGTTTTATTGGGGGTAAACGCCCATAGTTGCTCATACCACTCCAGTTCGATGTATAGTTGGTTGTTAATAATATTCAAATTCATTGCCTGTTTCCTCATTCCAAAGAGGGAAATCGTAGATTGCTTAAGCGCCGGCTACTTGTAGGTTAGCACAACCGGCCTCAACGTTTGCCAGCTAACTCAACAGCCAAGGCACAAAAATGTTATCCACTTGCAAAATAGTTGAATTGTTCCATTTGCCTAAAAATAGCAGAAGTGCTAAAGTTTCCTGACGTTAATCTCAACTCGTAAGAACCGGATCGGATATCCTCACTGCCGGTAGAAAAAGAGCTTTGGCAAAATATAAAGAGTACCCTCCCCCTCAAACTCATCTGTATACTCTCAACCAGGCAAAATTCATGATTTATTCGGAAAATCTTAAACAACCCGATAAGCCGGCTTCTACCGCCCCAATAACCCGCGCTTATAGTCAAGACGATGTTCAGCAAATTCTCCATTTAGCACTGACGCGCCAAGAAGAAGGTGGCGAAATGTCTCGCGCACAGTTATTGGAAATTGCCCATGATTTAAATATCTCCTCAGAAAATCTCCAGGCAGCAGAAATTGAGTGGAATAACCGGCAGGGAGAATTGCAAAGCCGACAGGTGTTTGATGCTTATCGGCACAGTAAATTGCAACAGAATTTTGTCAAATTTTCAATTGTCAACTCTTTTTTCGTGCTGTTGAATTTAGTCTCAAGTCACGAACTTTCTTGGTCACTTTATATTGTACTAGCTTGGGGGTTGGGACTGGCGTTGCAAGGTTGGAAAACTTATCAAACTGAAGGCGAAGAGTATGAGCAAGCTTTCCAGCGGTGGCGCGTCAAGAAACAATTGGGGCAGTCATTTAATACATTAATGATGAAGTGGCTTAAGCCCAGCCTTTAGAAGTTGACGGTGAAAAATTCAAATTTGTAGGTTGCCGATTTTCATGGGTTTCAGCAACGCCGATTTTTTAACCGCAGATAAACGCAGATAAACGCGGATAAAATAAGGCTTTATGCCCATTTTATCTGGGCTAGTTTCTGGGCTGGATAAACATACCAACGATGCAACCTTTTTAATTCCATAGCGAGGGAGAAAGTCTGAGGAAAGTCTGGGCAGGGATAGCCTAATTCTCGCAAACCGGCAACCACGGTGCAAGGCGCAACCCACCATTGTTGACTGAGTTGCAGCAAGTTAATTGGCTTGTCTGGGGAGTTTTTTAGATATTTTTGTAAATGCGATTTTAATTCAGTCGCAGTCGGCATTAGTGGCACTTGATCGCACAGATAAATTTGACGGGGTTTTCCAATGGCTAGCAACCACTGCAAATGACTTCCAGAAGGCGGCAGTGTCCATAATATAAAAGCATCACAAATATGCCGGGGACGATCATATTCAATTTCACAATTGGTTAAATCTGCCGCTATCTCTGGCTTACCGGCACCATAAATCAACACTTTCCCCTGCAATTGTGATAATAATTGATTAAAATTGCTAACTTTCACCCATTCTGGCACAATTTGAATTGCCGGCGCTTTCGGGTAAAGAAGGGTAAGTGTTAGGCTATTAGAATAGCTAGAATTAGGAGATTTAAGGATTTTTCCTCCTCTCCCACTTTCTTCCCCACTACTTTCAGGAAGCCGCACACCGGCTAACTCTAATTCAACCGTTGTGTTGCCATTCCAATTATTTTCTTTCAACTGAAAAGCGACATCTACTCGTGTTGGTAACGGAAAGTAATCTCCCCAGCGCCACGCAACTGCTTTAATTCGTGCCGGCGGCTGGCAAGTTAGCGCATCAGCTTCTTGCACAAGGGTGACTTTAATATGTCCTTTCCCAATCGGTTTTTGTTCAACTACGCGCACATTTGGCGTCCAAAAAACAGGTTCTCGGTTGTCAATTCCGCAGGGTTGTAAGGCATCAATTTGCTGATAAAGATCTAAATTAATTTGATGTAAATTAACCAGCGTATCAATTTGCACCAGCGGTTTCAGGTGTGCGGGATCTAGGCATTTATGAGCAAATTTACTGAGGCGTTCCCGCAAGGCTTCTATATTGCCGGCTGCCATTGAAAAGCCTCCGGCTGCCCGATGTCCGCCGTATTTTCCTAATAAATCATCGCAAAATTGCAACGCTTCAAATATATTAAATTCTGGAATACTTCGCGCTGAACCCCGAATATGTTCTTCGCTTTCAAAAGTTCCGATAAACACCGGCACTCCGTAACGTTCCACTAACCGCGAGGCAACAATCCCAATAACGCCGTGATGCCAATTCGGTTGCACAACCACTAAGACGCGTTCTTGCTGTATATCTACATCACTATTTTCAACATAAGCAATGGCTTCTTGTTCAATTTGGGCGCAAAGTTGTTGCCGGCGCTCATTAATTTGCTCGCACTGCATTGCTCTTTCAAGTGCTAACCCCATGTCATCAGTTGTTAGCAATTCAATCACAATTTGAGGATCGCCAATTCGCCCCACGGCATTAATTCTAGGGCCAAGACGAAATCCAATATCTTCTGGTTTTAAAGTTTTTGAATCTTTAATTGGTGGGTGAGAATTTTCTCCCCCCTTCCCCCTGGCAGAGACACCGGCAACTTGAATTAATGCCTGCACCCCGGCTAATTTTGAGTTGGGTAATTGTCGCAATCCCAGTTTTACCCACCGCCGATTGACGCCGGTTAAAGGTGCTAAATCAGCAATCGTGCCGAGTGTCATCAATTCTCGCAGGGGATGAATTAATCCGTGAGTTTTGTCAAGTTTTTGGGCAAGGGTAATCGCGAGAATATAAGCGACTCCGACACCGGCAACGCCTCGATAGGGAGAATCTTCACGAATTAGTTTGGGATTTAAAATTGCGTTTGCCGGCGGCAATTTTTCTGGGATGTCGTGGTGATCTGTGATAATAATTTTTAAGCCAAGCTGACGCGCTCTATCTACAGGATCGTAGGCAGAAATGCCGTTATCTACGGTTAAAATGAGCTGCACGCCATCGCTGTGGAATTCTTCGACAATTCGCCGGTTGATGCCATAACCTTCTTGCATCCGGCTAGGAATGGCGTAATCTACGCTCGCGCCTAACCACCGCAGTGCTCTAATTAATAAGGCAGTGCTCGTCATGCCATCGGCATCATAGTCACCGCAAATCGCGATTTTATGTTGCGATGTGATCGCTTCTTGCAATAACTCCACACTCATTGCTAAGTCGGGAAATTCATCGAGGGGGGAGGGTAAAAGCAAGGAGTCTGGGTTTAAATACGCTTCTGCTTGCGCCGGCGTCTCAATGCCTCGATCAATCAACACCTGTGCCAGTACCGAAGATAAGCCGGTTGCCGCCGCCAGTTGTGCCGCTAATTCTGGTTTTTGGGGGAAAATCTGCCACCGCTGATTGGGTAGCCGGCTATTCCGGGGAGGCTGATGGCTTAATTCGTCTAACACAGCAGTTTTAATTCCAGTACATTTAGCCAATCATAAAGGCTCGTGGCGAGTTTGGGTTGCCGATGCCGGCATAACGCTGAGGAAAGCAACGGTAACTCAGGTTGCCGGTGGAAACTCCAACCATAAAACTAGAAAATGAACATCGCTTGATTACACCCAAAACTGGAAAATGATCATTTAGGTTAAGCTTTTGATCATCTACAATCAACAATTATCACGGGCATCAGGGTGAATGATCGATCTAAGTCAGCTCGCTCCCGATTCTACCATCGGCCACCTTCCCACCCACCACTTTCTAGTGAGTCTCTCGACACCAGGGAAGCTGGTAGCAAAAACATTTGCCTATCAACCAGATATCCCCGGCGTCATCATTACCAGCAACCTGCGGGTGGTGGGGATGATTTCTCGGCGCAAGTTTCAAGAATGGAGCAGCCAGCCTTATAACGTTGATCTTTATATGGAGCGCCCCATTCAAGTGCTGTTAGATTCTGTCAAAACTCCTCCTCTACAGCTCAATGCTACTTGCGGAATTGATGAGGCTGCTCGAATTGCTCTCAATCGCTCTGAAGATTTAGTCTATGAACCGATTGTGGTGCTATGTGATGACAAAAGCTATCGCTTGCTAGATATGCAAGTTCTTTTGTTAGGCTTGTCGCAAATGTTAACGCTTTCAAATGAGATAATCCGGTTGCAAAAAATTGAAAAATTAGAATATCTTTCCCGACTACAGCGAGAACAAGATAAAGGAAAAGGATACACGCAATTATTAGAGTTTAATTTGTTGGAAATTCAAAAGCAAAATCAGCAGTTAACCTTCCAGCAATCCAAGTTGATCAAACAATCTAAAAAAATAGCTCAGCTCAACCAGCAATTTGTTGAAATCGGCCAACTGCTTTCTGTAGAGGGTAGAAATGCCTTTCATGCCACCTTTACAGGAGTGAATGCGATTTGCCGCAACACCGATCAAATTGTTGATATTGGCAGAGCCTTAGCGAAAGAGCTAGAAACCGTTAATACGGCTTCTGTACAGATTTCCAAAGTAAGCCAGCAAGTCCGTTACTTGGCTGTGCAGGCAGCAATTGTTGCCAATCGTGCCGGCGGGCAATTTAATGAATTCAGTAAGGTAACTTCTGAAATTGGCAAATTAGTCACTCAAACATTTGATGCAGGACGTCAGATGGATCAACTGGCGAATCGCTTTAAAAGGCGGGTTCAAGAACTCACCGAATCAGCGAGACAAGGCGCAACAGTGGCGAAATCCTTAGTGCAAAAAATTGAACGAGCAGAAGGGGCACTTTCAGAATTAGAAGAACTGGTCAAACATCCACATTCTTCCATTGCTTCACCCACTCCAGAAAATAGCCTACTTGAAGAAATAACAGAAGCGCAGTCTTTGATGCAAAAAATTGAACAAGCAGAAGGGGCGTTAACAGAAATAGAAGATGTCGTAAAACAGCAGGATCTTTTACGTTTAATTCAAAAAATAGACGGAGTATTGAGCCGGCATCGTCAAAAGTTACTGCAATAATCCAATCAAACTTCTTTTAGATTTCTCGCAATAGCCCGAAGTATTCGCATCCAACTGTTAACTTGATTGCAAGCATCCTGATTTTGTCAGGGCATAGCATTCGGATAATAATACCAAAGCCGGTTATGATTAGCGATTGATTCACCCGTGCCTAATCAGGCTGTCGATGCTGCAACAAGGAGTCTGAGTCAACCAGATTTAGTATTAGAGATTACATATCTGGGGTAAGTTTTCGTATTTTCGCTACGTGTTACAGGCAGCCCTTTCACCCCTCAACAACTACAGGATTCATCATCATGAAGAAACTAGAAGGAAAAGTTGCTCTTGTCACCGGCGGTACCAGCGGCATCGGTCTTGCCACTGCCAAGCGCTTTGTTACAGAAGGTGCCTATGTCTTTATCACAGGTCGTCGTCAAACTGAACTGGATGCTGCCGTGAAAGAGATTGGTGAAAACGTCACGGGTGTTCAGAGCGATGTCTCTAATCTTGCAGACCTCGATCGCCTATTCGCCACAATCGAGCAAGAGCAAGGACACCTTGATGTCGTCTTCGCCAATGCCGGCGGTGGAGAATTCGCCCCACTCGGAGCAATTACAGAAGAACACTTTGACAAAACCTTCAACACGAACGTCAAAGGTCTGCTGTTCACCGTACAGAAGGCGCTGCCTCTGTTGCCAGAGGGGGCTTCCATCATCCTGAATGCCTCTCAGACGACTACGGTAGGCACCCCAGCTTTCAGTGTTTACAGTGCTACCAAAGCCGCCGTGCGCTCGTTTGCCCGTAATTGGATTCTCGATCTCAAAGGGCGCAAGATTCGGGTTAACGCCATTAGTCCTGGCGTGGTTCCTACTCCTGCTTACAATGCCCTGGGGGTGAGTGATGAGCAGGTGCAGGAATTCGTAGATAGCCAAGCCAGCGTTATTCCCCTGGGAAGAGTCGGGACGCCCGATGAGATTGCCAAAGCCGTTGTCTTTCTCGCTTGTGACGACAGCAGCTTTGTCAACGGCATCGAGCTGTTTGTTGATGGCGGTATGGCACAGATTTGAAGCGCCGTCGCAAGCGGATTGGTAATGTTGCAAGCGGACTGTGTATTGTTCACTTTCCGCTCAACTCAAACCACTCAAGAAGGGAGGAATAAACCAGAGGATAATTGCCTCTTTAAGTTGGAGCTAGCTCATAGAAACGCTTGAAATGCTAGTTTTACACCACCCTACTATGAACAAACCCGAAAATCCTCGACTACCCCTGCCGCCTTTCGATCATGAATCCGCCATCCAAAAAGTCCGAATCGCAGAAGATGCTTGGAACACACGTAACTCAGAACAAGTATCACTTGCTTACACGTCGGATAGCGTTTGGCGCAACCGCTCAGAATTTCTATCCGGTCGTGAGGCGATCGTACAGTTCTTGACACGGAAGTGGCTTAAAGAATTGGACTACCGTCTTATCAAAGAACTTTGGGCTTTTCGGGACAACCGAATTGCTGTCCGGTTTGCTTACGAATGGCATGATGATGCCGGCAACTGGTTCCGTTCCTACGGCAATGAAAATTGGGAATTTGACGAACACGGATTCATGCGGTGGCGTATTGCCAGCATCAATGACCTGCTCATTCAGGAAAGCGAGCGCAAATACCATTGGATACTGGGTCGTCGTCCTGATGATCATCCCGGATTGTCCGACCTCAATCTTTGAGAAGCCGGAGCAACGAGCCTATCATACTAAATCCCGTATCGAAAACCTGATTAGGCACGGGTGAATCAGTCGCTAATCCTAACCGGCTTTGGTATAAAATATTGCATTTCACCCAGATCTCATTGATCCAAATGCTATGACTACGGAGATACAGCGCTTTTGAGAGATATGAGGTACACTCAAGGGAACATTAAAGGTATTGAGAATCATAATGAAACCGTACTCAGTAGATTTGCGAGAAAAAATAGTCAATGCTTACG